>JAYUZE010000212.1:0-4046 GCA_043752035.1 Gammaproteobacteria bacterium | reverse complement strand
GCGCTCAATCGTGGCGCCAGCATGGGTGGCTTCGCGCATGACACCGGCGAGGGCAGCATCAGTCCATACCATCGCGAGTGCGGCGGCGATCTGATCTGGGAAATCGGCAGCGGCTATTTTGGTTGTCGCGATGCGCGCGGCCACTTCGATACTGCGCGCTTTGCCGAGCAGGCCGCGAACCCGCAAGTGAAAATGATCGAGCTGAAGCTCAGCCAGGGCGCGAAGCCCGGGCATGGCGGCATACTGCCCGCCGCCAAGGTCACGCCCGAGATCGCCGCCACGCGCGGCGTGCCGGTCGGCGTCGATTGTGTTTCACCGGCGCGCCACAGTGCCTTTGATACTCCGGCCGGCCTGCTGGAATTTCTGGCGCAACTGCGCGACCGGTCGGGTGGCAAGCCGGTGGGCTTCAAGCTGTGCATCGGCCACGCCTGGGAATTCATGGCCATCGTCAAGGCGATGCTGCGCACTGGCATCACTCCGGACTTCATCGTGATCGATGGCAAGGAAGGCGGTACCGGCGCGGCACCGGTAGAGTTCACCAATCACATCGGCATGCCGATGCGCGAGGGCCTGCTGTTCGCGCACAACGTGCTGGTCGGCACCGGCCTGCGTCAGCGCCTGCGGGTTGCGGCCAGCGGCAAGATCGTCAGCGGTTTCGATATCGCCTGCGTGCTGGCGCTGGGCGCAGACTGGGCCAACTCGGCGCGCGCCTTCATGTTTGCGATCGGCTGCATTCAATCGCAAAGCTGCAACACCAATCGCTGCCCTACCGGAGTCGCCACGCAGGATGCGCTGCGCCAGCGCGCGCTGGTGGTGGACGACAAGGCGCAGCGGGTGCGGAATTTCCATCACAACACCGTGGCCGCGCTGGCGCAGATTCTGGCGGCCGCGGGGCTGGAGCACCCCGGCCAGCTGCGACCCGAACACCTGGTGCGGCGTATCAGCCAGACCCGGGTGCAGCAGTTCTCCGACGTGCACACCTTTCTGGAACCCGACGAACTGCTCAGTGGCACCGTGCATCGCTTCTACGGTAACTCCTGGAAGCTGGCGCGAGCGGAGAGTTTTGCGCCGGCCACCTGAACGCCGCCCGACTGCTAAGATGGCGAAATGCGACAAAAGCTGTGGGTTTGGGGGGTCGTGGTCGCGCTGCTGCTGTGGTTTGCGCCCCTGGGCAGCTACACGCTGTTCAACCCCGACGAAGGCCGCTACGCCGAGATTCCGCGCGAGATGGTCGCCAGTGGCGACTGGGTAACACCGCGCCTCAACGACCTGAAATATTTCGAGAAGCCACCGCTCCACTACTGGGCGACTGCCGCGGCGTTCACGGTATTTGGCGAGCACGAATGGTCGGCGCGCGCGTGGGTAGCGCTCAGCGGTTTCCTCGGTCTGTTGCTCACGGCATGGATTGGCACGCGCGTGTACGGGGCCAGGGCCGGCGCGATGGCAGCGCTGGTGCAGGGCGGATCATTGCTTTATCTGGCGTTGGCCCGCATGTCGACACTCGACATGGGGCTCACGGTCGCGCTTGAACTGGCGCTGGCGGGTTTGCTGCTGTTGGTCAGCGAGCAGGGCGCGAGCCGCGAGCGAAACCGTGCGCCGAGCAGTGCGCGGACCGGCGCGCTGCTGTTGGCATTGGGCACGGCGCTGGCGTTCCTGTCCAAGGGGCTGGTCGGCATATTGATACCGGGCGTGGTCGCCACGCTCTATCTGCTGCTGCGACGTGACTGGCGCCTGTTGTTGCGCGCGCGCCCCTGGTGGGTGCTGATCGCGCTGGCACTGATCGCGGCGCCGTGGGTGCTGCTGGTCTCGCAGCGCAATCCAGAATTTGCGCGCTTCTTTTTCATCCACGAACACTTCGAGCGCTTCCTGACGCGGGTGCACGCGCGCTACGAGCCCGACTGGTTTTTCGTACCGGTGCTGCTGCTGGGTTTTCTGCCGTGGACCGAATTGCTGCCGGCCGTGATTGCGCGCAGCTACCGTTCCTGTCGCGCCGGCGATGGCGCCGCCTGGATGCTGGTGCTGTGGGTGTTGTTCGGTTTCCTGTTCTTCAGTGTTTCGCAATCGAAATTGATTCCTTACATCCTGCCGCTGTTTCCGGCGCTGGCGCTGCTGACCGGCAGCACACTGGCCGAGCTGCCGGCGCCGCGACTGATGCGGGCACTCGCGGTCGCGGCGGCGCTGTGGATGGTGCTGGGAGCGCTGGTGCTGGCGCTGATGGCGGTGCGGTGGTTCGCGCCCGCCTGGTCGCCGCACCTGGATATCGGCGCGGGCATGGCGGCACCGCTGATGGCGGTCGCGTTCATCGCTGCGGGACTGGCCTGCGCCTACGCCGCGCGGCTTGCGCTGCGCCGTGGGGCGCTGGCCGCCACGGTCGCGGGCGCCGTGAGCACGCTGCTGTTGCTGGGCATGTTGCCGCTGGCCGCCGATCAGCTGCCGCGGCAGCGCGAACTGGCGCACCTGATCGCGGCGGTGCGCCCAGAGCTCAAGCCGGCGACACCTTTCTATTGTGTGGACGACTACGAACAGTCCATACCCTTCTATCTGGATCGCACCTGCACCCTGGTACGCTATCGCGGGGAACTCGATTTCGGCCTTAACCAGCAGCCGGAACGTTGGGTGGCCGATCTGCCGCAATTCGCCCTGCGCTGGCGGGCAGAGAGTAATGCGGTGGCGATGATCCGGCCCTCATCCTTCCCGGCCCTGCAGCGGATGGGACTGCCCATGCGCGTGATATACACTGCGCCTTCCATGGTTGCAGTGGTCAGGCAATGAAAGGCTCACAGCTGGCGCTGGTGCTCACCGGAGTGCTGCTGAACGCCGTGGCACAGCTATTGCTCAAGGCGGGGTCCGGTGCGCTGGCAGGCATCGAGCTGCGCGCTGCCAATGCCATGGCGATCGCCGGCCGGCTGGTGCTGAACCCACCGATCATTGGCGGGCTGGTCTGTTACGCGGTCAGCGTGGTGGTGTGGATCCTGGCACTCGCGCGCGTCGAGGTCAGTGTTGCTTATCCGATGCTGTCGGTCGGCTACGTGGTCAATGCGCTAGCCGCCTGGTGGCTGTTTGGTGAGAACATGAGCGTGTCACGGATTGCGGGCATCGGCGTCATTCTGGTCGGCGTCTGGCTGGTGGCGCGTACCTCGGGTCACGCTTAGCCCGGCCTTGAGGTACGCACCGTGAGCCAGCCCTTCCTGCCCTTCACTCGCCCGGCCATCGACGAGCCCACCATTGCCGCGGTCGGCGAGGTGCTGCGCTCCGGCTGGATCACCAGTGGTCCCAAGGTGAAGGAATTCGAAGCGCAGCTCTCGACGTTGTTCGGCGGGCGACCGGTTCGCGCGCTCAGTTCCGCCACCGGGGCGATGGAGATTGCGCTGTCACTGATCGGCGTGCAGGCTGGCGACGAAGTGATCACCACGCCCTTGTCCTGGGTGGCGACCGCGAATGTAGTGCTGCGCGCTGGCGCGCGGCCGGTGTTCGTCGATTGCGATCCGCGCACGCGCAACATCGATCTCGAGCAAATCGAAGCGGCGATCACGCCGCGCACGCGCGCGCTGTTCCCGGTGGACCTCGCCGGTCTCCCGGTCGATCGTGACCGGCTGTACGCGATCGCGACCAGACACCGGCTTCGTGTAGTCGAAGATGCCGCGCAGTCGATGGGCGCCCGCTGGGGCGGACGCCTGATCGGCAGTATCGGCGACCTGGTGTCGATCAGCTTCCATGCCAACAAGAACATTACCAGCTGCGAGGGCGGCTGCCTGGTGCTCAACGATGAGGACGAAGCGCGGCGCTGCGAATTGTGGCGGCTGCAGGGCGCCGTGCGCCGCGGCGACAGTTGGGAAGGCATGGATGTCACGCTGCCGGGCGGTAAGCACAATCTGACCGACGTGGCGGCCTGCATCGGGCTGGGGCAGCTCTCGCACCTCCAGGCCTTCAATGCGCGGCGCGCAGCGCTGGTACGCCGCTATTTCGAGCGCTTCGATCGCACGCTCGGCTGCGAACTGCCGCTGGCCGATTTTGAGCACAGCAACTGGCACATGTTCCAGATCCTG
>JAYUZE010000211.1:0-12733 GCA_043752035.1 Gammaproteobacteria bacterium | reverse complement strand
ACGCGAAAGCCTTCCTCGCGCAGCGCCTTGCAGGCCTGTGCACCCGCATAGTCGAACTCACAGGCCTGGCCAATGATGATCGGACCGGCGCCTATGATCAGGATGCTTTTGATGTCGGTGCGCTTGGGCATGATGCGGCCCTCAGCCCTCGGCCGCCTGCTTGCGTGAGGCGGCGCGCAGCGCACGCAGCTGGGTCTGGAGCCGGCGCACCATCGCCTGCGTGAAGGCTTCGAACAAAGGCGCAATATCGTGCGGGCCGGGGCTGGCTTCCGGATGCCCCTGGAAGCTGAAGGCCGCGCAGTCGGTGCGCGCTACGCCCTGCAGGCTGCCATCGAACAGCGAGCGATGCGTGGCCTGCAGGTTCTCCGGCAAGCTCGATTCGTCGACCGCGAAGCCGTGATTCTGGCTAGTGATGTAGACCTTGCCGCTGGCGACTTCCTGCACCGGATGATTGGCACCGTGATGGCCGAACTTCATCTTAACGGTGCGCGCGCCACTGGCGAGCGCCAGCAACTGGTGACCGAGGCAGATGCCGAACACGGGCACATCGGTCGCGAGCAATTCGCTGATTGCAGTGATCGCATAGGTGCAGGGTTCAGGATCGCCGGGCCCGTTCGACAGGAACACGCCATCGGGCTTCAGCGCCAGTGCTTCGGCTGCGCTCGTGGTCGCCGGCACTACCGTCACGCGACAGCCCTGGTCGGCCAGCAGCCGCAGAATATTGCGCTTGATGCCAAAATCGTAGGCGACCACGTGCAGGCGCTGTTGCGCGCGGATCGGCGTCTTGATCACGGGCCTGGCGATGCTGCCCTCATTCCACTGGTAACTCTCGCGGGTGGTTACCACCTTGGCGAGATCCATACCCTTCAGGCCAGGAAAACGAGTGGCAGCGCGCACCGCGGCCGCTTCGTCGATGCGCTCGCCAGTCATGATGCAGCCGGCCTGTGCACCGCGTTCACGCAGCAGGCGCGTCAGGCGACGCGTATCGATGCCGGCGATAGCGACGATGCGGCCACGTTGCAGGAAATCAGTAAGCGAACCTTCGGCGCGCCAACTGCTGGTGAGCAGCGAGAGTTCGCGGATCACGAGGCCGGCCGCATACACCTGTGACGACTCCATGTCTTCGGGAGTGACACCGGTGTTGCCGATGTGTGGAAAGGTGAGTGTGACGATCTGTCTGGAGTAAGACGGATCGGTAAGAATTTCCTGATAACCCGTAATAGCAGTATTGAATACGACTTCGCCGGTGGTGTTCCCGCTTGCGCCGATTGACTGGCCGCGGAAGATGTTACCGTCCGCGAGCGCCAGCACCGCTGGTGAAATCACTTGAGCCCTCCCTCCGAGCTAAGCCCGCTGGGCTGACGGGTTGCACACTGCCAGTTTTCGATGCGTAGATGCACAAAGCGGGAGGAGTTCTTTTGGAACGCCCCCCGCCTTGTGCGGACTAACCCGACAACCGGATTACCTGGGAAATTCTAAGGACTGACCCCGGCTATGTCTATGCGCGAATCGGGCGTCCATGGGCAAAAAGTGACCGGAAAACCCTATTAAAAATAGCCGCTTGCAAAAAAGCGTGCGCCGCCGATCAGCAAATTATTTTTCACCGAGCAAGTCCTGCATCCGGTAGCGCCCGGGCGGCTGCCCGGCCAGCCAGGCCCCTGCCGCCAGGGCGCCCCGGGCGAACACCGCCCGGTCGGCTGCCACATGGCTTAGTGTCAGGCGCTCGCCCGCACCATTAAAGTGCACCCTGTGCTCACCGACCTGGTCACCGCCACGCGCCACCGTATAGCCCACGTGGCAGGCGCGACCCCTGCCAGCCTCGACGGCGGCGCCCAACGCCAGCGCGGTCCCGGAGGGCGCATCCAGCTTGTCCTTGTGGTGGGCTTCGAAAATATCGATCAGAAAGCTCTCAGGGAGCACCTGCGCGGTCCGGCGCGCCAGCTCCAGCAGCAAGTTGACGGCCAGGCTGGTATTGGCGGCCACCAGCAGCGGGATACGCGCGGCGGCCAGCTCGAAGCGGGGTTGCAGATCTTCAGCCAGGCCGGTGGTGCCCAGCAACAGCGGGACGCCGGCCGCGACGCAGGCCTGCAGATTGCCTGCGGCAGCTGGAGCACTGGAAAAATCGATCGCCAGCCCGGCCGTGGAGAGTGCCGCCGGCAAGTCGGCCGTCATCGGCACCGCGCCGTGCCCGGGTTGACCCAGATCCTTGCTGCCAGGGGCTACCACTGCCGCACCGAGCACCAGAGCCGGAAACTCCGGTAGCAGGTTCAGCAGGCTTCGACCCATTCGACCGCCGGCGCCGATCACCACCAGGCGGATCGGCGCGCTCAACTCAGGACTCTTCGCCGGAGAAGAAACTCTTCACGCCATCCAGAAAACTCTTCTGGCGCGGCGCATGACGCGTGCCGTCATGGCGCAGCGAGGTATCGAACTTCTGCAGCAGCTCGCGCTGCTCAGCCGAGAGCTTCACCGGTGTTTCCACCACCACGCGACAGAACAGATCGCCCTGCTCGCCGCCGCGCGCGGGTTTGATGCCCTTGCCGCGCAGCCTGAACACGCGTCCCGATTGTGTTTCGGAGGGCACCTTCAGGCTCACTTCGCCCTCGAGCGTAGGTACATCGACATTGCCGCCGAGCGCGGCCACGACGAAGGCCACCGGCACTTCACAGCTCAGATGTGGGCCTTCGCGCTCGAAGATCGCGTGCGCGCGCACCTGTACCTCGACATACAGATCGCCGGGTGGACCGCCGTTACGCCCCGCTTCGCCCTCGCCGGCCAGGCGCACGCGATCGCCGGTATCGACGCCGGGCGGAATCTTCACCGACAGTTTCTTGTGCTTGCGCACCCGCCCCTGGCCGAGGCACGCATCGCAAGGGTTGCGCACGATGCGCCCGGCGCCGCGACAATGCGGGCAGGTCTGCTGCAGCGTGAAAAAGCCTTGCGAAACCCGCACCTGGCCCGAGCCGTGGCAGGTGTCGCATTGCACCGGGTTGCTGCCCTTGGCGGCGCCGCTCCCCTGGCAGACTTCGCACTCGACCAGCTTGGTCAGGTCAATTTCGGTGGTGCGGCCGAATACGGCTTCAGCCAGATCGAGTTCGATGTCGTAGCGCAGGTCGGCGCCGCGGTAGACCTGCGAGCGGCCACCGCGACGCGCGCTGCCGAAGATATCGCCGAACACGTCGCCGAAGATGTCGCCGAAAGCCTCGGCACCTCCGCCGCCACCGCCACCGCGGCGTGCGGCGTCGATGCCCGCGTGCCCATGCTGGTCATAGACGCTGCGCTGGCTGGCGTCGGAGAGCACTTCGTAGGCTTCCTTCGCCTCCTTGAATTTGTCTTCGGCGCCTTTGTCACCCGGATTGCGGTCCGGGTGGAATTTCATCGCCAGGCGCCGATAGGCCTTCTTGATGTCGGCCTCGACAGCGTTGCGAGCGACGTCAAGAACCTTGTAGTAGTCGGCCTTCGCCATGCATCAAGCCGGCGTCAGGACGCGCGCCGGTCCTGGTCCTTCACTTCCTCGAATTCCGCATCGACCACGTTGTCCTTGTCCTTGACGCCTGCTGCGCCAGCCGCGCCCGGCTGTGCGCCATCGCCAGCGCCGCCACCGGCCGCACCGGCACCGCCGTCGGCCGCACCCTGGCTGGCCGCGTAGGCCTGCTGCGCAATCCCCGCCGCTGCCGTGGACAGCGCCTCGGTCTTGCGGGTAATGGCCTCGCCATCATCGCCCTTGAGCACCGTGCGCAGGTCGGCCAGCGCCGATTCCGCCTTGGCACGATCCTCGCCACTGACCTTGTCGCCCAGGTCCTTCAGCGCCTTTTCCACCGAATGCAGCATGGCATCGCCGCGGTTGCGCACTTCGATGAGCTCGCGGAATTTCTTGTCTTCCTCGGCATGCGCCTCGGCGTCGCGCACCATGCGCTTGATCTCTTCCTCACCCAGGCCGCTCGAGGCCTTGATGATGATCTTCTGTTCCTTGCCGGTCGCCTTGTCTTTGGCCGACACGTGCAATATGCCGTTGGCGTCGATGTCGAAGGCGACCTCGACCTGCGGCATGCCGCGCGGCGCGGGCGGGATATCGGCCAGATCGAACTTGCCCAGCGACTTGTTGCCATCGGCGCGCTCGCGCTCGCCCTGCAGCACGTGGATCGTCACCGCGGTCTGATTGTCGTCCGCCGTGGAGAACACGTTGGCCGCTTTGGTCGGGATCGTGGTGTTCTTGTTGATCAGCTTGGTCATCACGCCACCGAGCGTCTCGATGCCGAGCGACAGCGGCGTCACATCGAGCAGCAGCACGTCCTTCACTTCACCGGAGAGCACACCGCCCTGCACGGCGGCGCCCACGGCGACGGCCTCATCAGGATTCACATCCTTGCGCGGGTCCTTGCCGAAAATATCCTTCACGTACTTCTGCACCAGCGGCATGCGCGTCTGGCCGCCGACCAGGATCACCTCGGCCACGGCTGAGGGCTCGAGCCCGGCATCCTTCAGCGCAGTGCGGCAGGGGCCGATCGTGCGCTGCACCAGGTCTTCGACCAGCGACTCGAGCTTGGCGCGCGTCAGGCGCACATTCAGGTGCTTCGGCCCGCTGGCATCGGCCGTGATGTAGGGCAGGTTCACGTCGGTCTGCTGGCTCGAGGAGAGCTCGATCTTGGCCTTCTCGGCTGTTTCCTTCAGGCGCTGCATCGCCAACGGATCGCGGCGCACATCGACGCCCGACTCCTTCTGGAATTCGTCGGCCAGGAAGTGAATGATTTTCAGGTCGAAGTCTTCGCCACCCAGGAAAGTATCGCCGTTGGTGGCCAGAACTTCGAACTGGCGCTCGCCATCCACTTCGGCAATCTCGATGATCGAGACATCGAAGGTGCCACCGCCCAGATCGTACACAGCGATCTTGCGATCACCGCCCTGTTTATCGAGGCCATAGGCCAGCGCCGCGGCAGTCGGCTCGTTGATGATTCGCTTGACGTTGAGACCTGCGATGCGGCCGGCGTCCTTGGTTGCCTGGCGCTGCGAATCGTTGAAATACGCCGGTACCGTGATCACCGCTTCGGTGACCTCTTCACCCAGGTAATCCTCGGCGGTCTTCTTCATTTTCATCAGCACGCGCGCCGAGACTTCCGGCGGTGCCATCTTCTTGCCCTGTGCCTCGACCCAGGCGTCGCCGTTGTCGGCCTTGACCACCTTGTAGGCCACCATGCCGATGTCCTTCTGCACCACATCGTCCTGGAATTTACGGCCGATCAGCCGCTTGACAGCGAACAGGGTGTTGTGCGGGTTGGTCACTGCCTGGCGCTTGGCCGACTGCCCCACCAGTACCTCGTCATCCTTGGTAAAGGCGACGATGGATGGCGTGGTGCGATCGCCCTCGCTGTTTTCAATGACCCGCGGCTTGCCGCCTTCCATTACGGCAACGCAGGAATTGGTCGTACCGAGGTCTATTCCGATCACTTTACTCATGACACCACTCCACGTAACTCACTTTGCTGCCCGCTACATTTGGGTGCGGACGCGGAAAATCAAGCAGCTGGCGCCCGGGCCACGATCACACGCGCCGGTCGCAGCAGTCGACCATTGAGCTGGTAGCCCGATTGCAGCACCTGCAGCACCGTGCCCGGCGCCACTTCGGTGGAATCCTGGGCCAGCACCGCCTCGTGCATCGCCGGATCGAACACCGCGCCCTGCGGGTCGACGCGCTGGATCGAAAACTTGTCGAAGGCCTTGCTGAGCAGCTGCAAGGTGGCCTGCTGCCCTGCGACCAGGCTGGCGCTATCGGACTGCGCCGAGCTCTGCACCGCGAGCTCCAGGCTGTCGCGGGCCGGGAGCAGCTCGGCGGCGAAGCGCTCGAGTGCAAAGCGCTGGGCATTGTCGATTTCACGCTGGGCGCGCTTGCGCACGTTATCGAGTTCGGCCATTGCGCGCAGCTGGGCGTCGCGCGCAGTGTTGGCCTGCTGTTGCGCCTCCGAAAGCGCAGCCTGCAGCTGCGCGAGCGCGGATTCGCCAGTCGCGCCAGCGCCACCGGTCAGCTCGTCGAGCGCCATGGCCGGGTCCCGGTCCTGGTCCTGGTCCTGGTCCTGGTCCTGGGCAGCCGCTGATTCTGACTCAACCTGTGACACAAAAACCCATATTTACAATAAGTTATAGTTCATTTCGCACGCAATTTATCGGCCTACGTGCCGCGTATCCCGCGCAGGTTTGGGGGCTAGCGCCGTGAATTCAAGGCCGAGCCCAGCAATTTCGCCGTGACATCCACGATGGGTATCACACGCTCATAGGCCATGCGCGTCGGCCCGATGACTCCCAGCACACCGACCACACCGCCGCCACTGCTGTACGGGGCGGTGACGATACTGCAATCGTCCAGTATCTGATAGCCCGATTCATGGCCGATAAAAATCTGCACGCCGTCGGCACGCAAACTCTGATCCAGCAGATGCAGGATATCGCGCTGCTCGTTAAAGGCTTCGAACAGCTTCTTCAGCTTGTCGACGCTGGCGAGCTCCGCCAGACCCATGAGGTTGGTTTCGCCGGCGATCACATACTCAATGCCTTCGCCCGGTGCCTGGTGCTCGCAGATACGCTGCGCCATCGTGATCGCATCGAGCATCACCTGGTTGAGACTTTCCTGCGTCTGGCGCAGCAGGTGCACCAGCTCGGCCTGCACCTGCGCCAGCGTGCGATGGCGGCAGTGATCGTTGAGAAAATTCGCGGCGCGGCGCAACTCCTCGGGCGCGTAGTAGCGCGCGAGCTGGATCACGCGGTTCTGCACCTCCCGATTGTTGAAGACCATCACCACCAGCACGCGATTTTCGGATAGCCCCAGGAACTCGACCTGCGTCAGCGTAGCGGCTGGCGCCATAGGCACGGTCACGACGCCCGCCAGGTGCGTGACCTGCGAAAGCAGTCTGGATGCAGTGGCCACCAGCGATTTTGGACCTTCCACGGCCGAATCGAGGTGTTCGCGCAATTCGGCCAGCTCGCTAGCCTCGGCAGCGGGCAGGTCACTGCGCATCAGCGCGTCGACAAAGAAGCGGTAGCCGCGATCGGTGGGCACACGGCCCGCGGAGGTGTGCGGTGAGGCGACGAAACCCAGCTCTTCCAGGTCGGCCATCACATTGCGGATGGTGGCCGAACTCAGGCTGAGACCGGAATCGCGCGACAGCGTCCGCGAGCCCACGGGCTGGCCCTCGCGGATATAGCTCTGCACCAGCACTCGCAGCAGGTGCTGCGCGCGCTCGTTCAGGCTTTCGGAAGGATTCGATTCGTTGCTCATAAGCAGGTCTGGCCCTTGAGATCTGAGGCTACCGAGGCTGTTTCCGTCCCGTCAAGCGAGGCGCAGGTCGCAGCCTGCGCCTTTTTGCAGATTTGCGCCTTGGGAGCGGCTTGGGGGCATGCTACAAAGGGCGGCATGACTGATGCGCCGCAAACCTGCGCCCTGATCGGGCATTTTGCCGAGCCCAGAATCGCGGAAAGCGCCTTGGTAGCGGTGGCCGCGCTGCGCGAGCGCGGTTTCGAGGTGCTGGTGGCCGACGATGAACCCGCTGCCGCCAAGCTCTCGAATACCACACCAGCGCCCCGTGAGGAACTCGCAAGGCGTTCGCGCTTCGTGATCGCCGTCGGGGGTGATGGCACACTGTTGCAGGCGGCGCGGCTGGTGGTCGGGCGCGAGGTGCCGCTGCTGGGCATCAATCGCGGCCGATTGGGTTTTCTTACCGATGTAATGCCCCAGGATGTGGCCGCGAGCATCGATGCGCTGCTCGACGGCCGCTGCGAATCCGATCGCCGCCCCCTGCTCGAAGCCCAGCTGCACAGCGGCTCGGGCGAGCGCGCCAGTCTGCTGGCCCTCAACGACGTGGTGCTGTTGAGGCGTGATACCGGCAGCATGCTCGATTTCGATACCCGTGTGGATGGGCGTTACGTGAACTCGCATCGCGGCGATGGCATGGTGGTCGCCACCGCCACGGGCTCGACCGCCTATGCGCTCTCCTGTGGCGGGCCGATCGTCGACCCCAAACTCAATGTGCTGGTGATGGCGCCTATCTGCCCGCACTCGCTCGCCGATCGTCCGATCGTGGTGTCGGGCGATGCGCACATCGAGATTCGCTCGCTCGATCGCGGCCCGGGTCTGGCACAAATAGCCTGCGACGGTGCGCACCTCGGCGACATGCAGCCTGGCGATCGGCTCGAGATCAACGCCGTGGGCGGCTCGATCACGCTGCTGCACCCGCCGGGCTATGACTATTTCCGCCTGTTGCGCTCCAAGCTGCGCTGGGGGCGTGGCGAAGAGTTGCGGGAGCGTTAAGGCATGTTGCGCACACTGCAGGTCAGGGATCTGGCTATCATTGAATCGGTCGAGATCGAATTCGGCGCCGGGCTGACGGTGCTCACCGGCGAGACCGGGGCCGGCAAATCAATGCTGGTCGATGCCATCGAGCTGCTGGCCGGTGGCCGCGCCGGCGCCGAAGTGGTGCGCGCCAGCGCCGAGCGCGCCGAGCTCAGTGCCACGGTCGACATCGCCAAGGTCGGTGGCGAGCTGCGCCGGCTGCTGGAAGAACAATCCATCTGCGAGGAAGGCGAACTGCTGATCCGCCGTGCGATCGGCATCGATGGGCGCAGCCGCGCCTGGCTCAATGGCCAGAGCGTACCCGTGAGCGTGCTGCGCAGCGTCGGCGAGCTGCTGTTCGATATCCATGGCCAGCACGAATTTCAGTCGCTGATGCGCAGCGCCACGCAGCGCACCTTGCTCGACAGCTACGGGCAGCTCGAGACGCTGGCGAGCCAGGTACGCTCGACCCACGCCATCTGGCTGGCGCTGATGAATCGCAGCGTGACGATCGAGGCTGCGGCCAGCGACCGGCACGCGAGGCTCGACCTGCTGCGCTATCAGGTGCAAGAACTCGATGCGCTGCAGCTGCGCGCCGAGGAACACGCAGTGCTGAGCGAAGAGCGCGCGCGTATCGCCAATCGCGGCCGGCTGTTAGAAGCCGCGCGCCAGAGCCTGGCGGGGCTCTACGAAAGCGAAGCCGGCAATGCCCATCAGCTGCTGGCGCGGGCCGCCACCACGCTGCGTAACGCCGGTGCCGTGGATCTGAAGCTCACCGAACTGTATCCGCTGCTCGATGAGGCCGCCTCGCGGGTGCAGGAAGTCGCACACTCGTTGACGCATTATCTCGAGTCGCTCGAATTCGACCCGGCGCGCCAGGAATACGTGGAGCGGCGGCTGGCCGCGATCGAAGACCTGGCCCGCAAGCACCGCGTCGAAGCCGCTGAGTTACCGGCCTGGCAGGGCGCGTTGCAGCGCGAACTCGCGGGCATGGAAAACGCCGCCGGTGACCTGAGCGCAGTGCGCTCACAGGTGGCGGCCGCGCTGGCGGCCTATCACGAACAGGCGCGGCAGCTGACACTGGCACGCACCAAGTCGGCCACCGCAATGGCGCGCGAAATCTCCGCGCGTATGCAGGAGCTGGGCATGGTCGGCGGCCGCTTCGTGGTCGAGCTCGCCCCACTCGAAAGCGCCGAGCCGGCTGCGCACGGCGCCGATCGCATCGAGTTTCGGGTCAGCACCAACCCCGGCCAGCCGGCGCGTGCGGTCGCCAAGATTGCCTCGGGCGGTGAGCTGGCGCGCCTGTCGCTGGCCGTGCAGGTGAGCTGCGCCCGCAATGCCGCGCCCTGCATGGTGTTCGACGAAGTGGACGCCGGCATCGGCGGTGCGGTGGCCGAGATCGTCGGTCGCGAACTGCGTGGCCTGGGCTCGGGCGGTCAGGCGCTGTGCGTCACGCACCTGGCGCAGGTGGCCTCACAGGGGCACCAGCACCTGCGGGTCAGCAAACTCAGCGACGGGCGCAATACCCGCATCAGTGTCACAGCGCTTAACGGCGCAGCGCGCGTCGAAGAGATCGCCCGGATGCTCGGCGGCCTGGAAATCACGGCCCGGGCACGGGCCCACGCGCTGGAAATGCTCGAGCGCGCCGGCGCCGATCAGCCGCGCGCTAAGGGCCGCAATTTGCGCGTTGGGCAATCCATCCGCAAACAACGCCCGTAAAGCACGAGCGAGTGCTCCTGGATCGCGAACTGCAGGCGATCGGCAATGGCGTCCTGGCGCTCTTCTATATCTTTGTCGACGAACTCTTCGACGTGGCCGCAGTCCATGCAGACTATATGATCGTGATGCGCCCCGTGATTGAGCTCGAACACCGCCATGCCATCTTCGAAATGATGGCGCGCCACCAGGCCCGCCGCCTCGAACTGCGTGAGCACGCGGTACACCGTAGCCAGGCCGATGTCTTCGTGCGATTCAAGCAATTGCCTGTAGATTTCCTCGGCCGAGAGGTGCCGGGTGGCACCGCGCTCGAGTATCTCCAGTATCTTCAGCCGCGGCAGCGTGACCTTCAGGCCTGCTTTACGGAGATCCTTACCTTCCATGATTGCTCCGCAACTTGAGTCGAAGCCAAGCTCGCGCCGCTGCGATATGATAACGCTGATGGAAATTACCACCTTGAACCGGCCGCTACCACTGCGACGCCTGGCTCTGGCCTCAGGCGCACTGGCGCTGACAGTGCTGCTGGGCGCGCAGGGCTGCATGTATCACCTGCCGATTCAGCAGGGTAATCACCTGGATGCCACCACCATCAGCCAGGTCAAGGCCGGCATGACCCGCGCACAGGTGCGCTACCTGCTGGGTACGCCGATGGTGCCGGGTGGCTTTTCCAACGACCGCTGGGATTACGACTACTACCTGAAGCTGCGGCGCATGCAGACCCCGTATCGCTCACACGCCACGGTGTACTTCAGGAACGAGCTGGTTGATCACGTGACTACCGACGTGAAGGGCAACCCCGCCGAGCCGGTCAGCAATCGTCCGGTGACCGCGCCGGCGAATTGAGTTTGCCGGTTGCGGGCGTCCTAACCCGCGTGGCTGCGCGCGCCCGTTGGCGGCGCCGCTGACGCGGATCCAGAGCCAAGGGTCGATAGAGCTCGATGCGATCGCCATCGGCCAGAATCGTGCTGCGCGGCCTCACCTGGCCCCAGATGCCAACGCAGCCTGACTGCCAGTCGATACCGCCCTCCCCGATCTGCAGACGTGCGGCCTGCAGCGCGGCTTCGAGATCAGCCGGCGGCGCAAGCTGCACGCTGCACAGCCGCGGCCCGTCCGGCAGGTCCACGGCCACGAGGCAAACTATGGCGGGTGCGCTGTCCACTGCGGGTCTCAGCCCCGGGTCCGCGTTCCCTGCGCGCGCGCGACGAAGGCCTGCACCATCGAACTGGCTGTGCCTTCGAGCAGCGGCTCGAGCAGCGCCGCCTTGAGCGGGTTCGAAAACTCGAACTGCAGGTTCAGTTCGATGCGACAGCCGTTGGCGGCCACCGGCGCGAAGGTCCACAGTCCGTGCAGCGCACGGAGCGGCCCGTCAACCAGCTCCATGCGGATCTGCGCGTGCGGTTGCAGATGATTGCGGGTGGTCAGCCGTGTGCTGAGCGGACCACGGTGCACCGTAATGCGCGCGACGATCTCGTCCCTGGCCTGCATCAGGATCTCGGCGCCACTGCAGCCGGGCACAAAGCGCGGGTAGCCGGCAACATCCGCAACCAGCGCGAAGACTACCGCGGGCGGTTGGGCGATCAGGGCCGATCGGGTCAGAGTACGCATGGTTGCAGAGTCTGGAGTATCCGTCCGAATGACTCAACGCCTGCGCGTACAATGCCCACATGGTCAAATCGGAAAATGCCGGGCGGCTGATCGCCGAAAATCGCCGCGCGCGCCACGAATATTTCATCGAGGAGCGCCTCGATGCGGGCCTGGCGCTCGAGGGCTGGGAGGTTAAGGCCATGCGTGCCGGGCGCGCTCAGCTCGCCGAGGCTTATGTCTATATCCGCGGCAGCGAGGCCTTCATGATTGGTGCGCATATCGCGCCGCTGAAGACCGCCTCCACGCACAAGCCTGCCGACCCGATTCGCACCCGGAAACTCCTGCTCCACCGCAACGAACTCGACCGCCTGATCGGTGCGGTGGAGCGCCGCGGCTACACCATCATTCCGCTGGAGCTGTACTGGCAGCACGGGCGCGCCAAGCTGCAGATCGGCCTCGCCAAGGGCAAACAGAAGCACGACAAGCGTGCGGCCGAAAAGGACCGCGACTGGCAACGCAACAAATCTCGGCTGCTGCGCTCGCACTGAGCAGCGCACTGAGCGCTGCTGCCCGGTTTTTCGACAAATCCGCGCAGTGGCGGCCCGACACGCTATGATGTGGGCGTACTTTGAAGGGGCCGACCGGTTTCGACGTGGGTTGCGAACCTTCAGGGGCGTGCCGAGGCGCAGTGGCCCTCGTTAATAACTACTGCAAACTTTAGTTGCCAACGACGACAACTACGCTCTAGCCGCTTAACACGGCTGACCTCAGACTGGCTGGTGCCTATGCCACCATATCTGGGGACGCGCTCATAGGATCGCGGTTCACCGTGCGACGGGGTGACACCGTTAAGAGACACCGTCGCTGGTCTGGCGTCTTCCCTGCTGCTCGGGTAGCGACGGATGAGAACCAATGAGACAGCTACGCGCGTAGATCCTGAAGTCTAGGGCTTGCGGACGGGGGTTCGATTCCCCCCGGCTCCACCAAGTGAAGAGAAATGAGCCCGCAATTTTGCGGGCTTTTTTTTGCTCAAACATCGATAAACATAGGGTTTTCGAGTTCCAGAGACGTCCAGTGACGTCCAGCAAATGCCAGGTACAGCCACCCCTTGTCGGG
>JAYUZE010000210.1:0-15949 GCA_043752035.1 Gammaproteobacteria bacterium | reverse complement strand
GGGGTTCGCGGGCACTGGCCAATGCGGCCTTGAAATCCAGATCGCGCGCCTTGAAGTTCGGTGTGTCCGCGTTGGCGAGGTTGGCAGCCAGCAGCTGCGCACGGCGCGACTCAATACCGAGTGCCTGCGCGTGTACGCCCAGAAAATTGTCGATCGGACTTGCCATGCTGCCTCCAGAAGGCCAACGAGTGCTTCACTCGCGGGATGAAAGAGCAAGTGCTGTGCCATGAGGGCGCCGCTGCCCGCCGACGCCCGCAAAGCGTGATCGGTGTCGCAGACCCGGCCAAGCACACGCTGCGAGCGGCAAGTGCTTGCCGTAAAGCGGCGAGCAACAGCCGCAGCAGGCGTCAGTCTTCTGGCGCAACGGCTGGCATGAGCCTTGCTCCTCCAGGCTGTGCAGCAGGAGATTGCCCGTGTCCGCAAAACTGAACAAAGCCGTCTACAGGTTCGCCGCCACTGCGGTGGCGATGGTGCTGCTCAAGCCCCTGCATGCGGCCGACAGCGCCTACACCGATCTGAACAGCATTCGCATCGCTGCGGAAAAGTCGCTGCGTAGTGCCGCCGGCGCTGCCGGCACGCAACTGATCATCGATGTCAGCATGCCCGATGCACGGCTCCGACTGGCGAATTGCCTGGCGCCACTCAGTGCCAGCATTGCCGGCGACGGCCAGCTGCGCGAACGTACGACCGTGGGCGTGCGCTGCGAGAGCGGTGCGCGCTGGGCTGTCTATCTTTCGGCAGCGTTGGCCAGCGATTTCCCGGTGCTGGTCGCGCAGCATGCGCTGGCCCGCGGCGCGGCGCCGCTCGCTGCTGACTTCGATACCGTGACGCGCCGCCTGCCCGGACTCTCCACCAGCTATATCAGCGACACTGCGCGCCTGGCCGGGCAGCATCTGCGCCGACCATTGGCTCAGGGCGAAGCGCTGACCGCCGATGCCCTGGCGACTGTGGCGATCGTGCATCGCGGCCAGCAGCTCACCTTGCTGGCCCACACCAGCGGCATGGATGTCCGAGTAACGGTCGTGGCACTCGCCGACGGCCGGCCCGATGAGCTGATCAAGGTGCAGAATCCGGCATCGCAGCGCATCGTCGAAGCCACCGTGCGCAGCGCACAGCTGGTTGAGATATCCTTATGACAAAACGCAGCATTCAAGTTGCGGCAGGGCTTGCCGTTACAGCAGAAGTGAGAACCCCAGGCAGGAGAGTCCCGTGACCACCCGCATCAAAGGCGGCGATACCAGCGCCCTCGAAACTGGCACCAGCCGCGCACTCGAGCGCGTGCGTCCCACCGCGCCTGCAGGTTCAGCTACCAGTGCCGCGCCCACTACTGCCAGCGAAAGCGTCAGCATCACGGACACAGCACGGCGCCTCGCCGCGCTCCAGGAAACCATTGGCGGCATGCCGGAAGTCGATGCTGCCAGGGTGACCGAGCTGCGCCAGGCGATCGAGCACGGCCAGTATCACGCCAATCCTGAAAAGATTGCCGACCGCCTGCTGCAACTCGAGCGCGACCTCGCCGATGCGGGTCAGCGCCGCAAGTCCTGATCCATGAGCGTGCAGCCTGCCGATATCCGGCGGCACCTGGATCGCATACTGGGCGATGAAGCGCGCCAGCTGGCCGAACTCGAACAGATACTCCGGCGTGAATCCGCGGTGGTGCGCAGTGACGATGCTTCCGCCATCGAAAACATCGGTGGCTCGCGCCAGCACTGCGTCGACGCCCTAAGTCGCCTCAATTCCGAACGCACCGCGACCTGCCGCATGTTGTCATTCGGCGAGGGGCGAGCGGGTTTCGAAAAATTGCTGACCTGGTGCGATGCCGATCACGCGCTGTATGCGCGCTGGCAGCGCAACCTCGAAGTCGCGGGCCGCTGCAAGGACCAGAACGATCGCAATGGTGCTGTGGTCGCAGTCAAACTCGGCCAGGTGCAGCAGCTGCTGGCCACGCTGCGCGGTGGCTCGGTCGAGCCCGCCTACGGCCGGCAGGGTGCGCGCTTCGACGGCTTCGCGCAGCGCGAACTGGGCCAGGCCTGAGCCGCCAGCCGCGCTAGCGCGACGCCGGCGTGTAGACCACGCCATCCTTCATCACGAACTGCACCTGTTCGAGTGCCGACACATCGGCCAGCGGATCGCCGCGCACCGCCATCAGATCGGCGTAGGCGCCGGGCACGATCGCGCCGATCTGCCCTGACATGCCCAGCAACTCGGCGGCATTCACCGTTGCCGAGCGGATAGCCTGGAGCGGAGTCATGCCGAACTCCACTTCGCGGGCAAATTCCTGCGCGATCGGCTCGCTCCAGGGAAATCCACCGACATCGGTGCCAAAGGCCATGTGGATGCCGGCCTTCAGCGCCTTGGCGAACGAGACGCCATGCGCGGCGACGCGCGCGCGATCGCGCTGCCCTGCCGGTGTGTCGGCCGGATCCCAATCCTTGTAATAGACCGCGAGCGTCGGCACGTACCAGGTGCCCTGACGGCGCATCTGCGTAATCTGCTCGTCGGTAATTTCCAAACCGTGCTCGATCGAGTCGCAGCCGCCATCGAGCGCGCGCTGCAGGCCGATGCCGTTGTAGGCATGACACGCGACCTTGCGGCCCCAGCCGTGGGTTTCGTCGACCACTGCCCGCAACTCATCCACTGTGAGCGTGGGCTGCGAGACCAACTTGCCAGCGTGGTCCACCCAGGAGCGATGCGTCATGTAGACCTTGATCCAGTCGGCGCCCTTGTCGAGCTGCTCACGCGCAGCCTTGCGCGCTTCGATCGGGCCATCGATCAACTGTGAGCCCTTGGGCATCGTCAGTTCCGGCGCATACCCTTCGAGCGCATAGCCGCCGGTGCTCGAGATCGACACCGTAGAGATGAACAGCCTGGGACCAGGAATGATGCCGGCCTCGATCGCCTGCTTGATGCCCACATCGCCGTAGCCCGCGCCCTCGGTCTCGACATCACGCAGCGTCGTGAAACCCTGGTCCAGCGCGCGCCGCGCCGCCACCACCGCACGCACCACGCGGAACGACAGTGGGTGTTTCAGCAGCTGCACATCGTAGCCGCCTTCGGCGGGCACCTCGCCCTGCAGGAAAATGTGCGTGTGCGTGTCGATCAGGCCGGGCAGCAAGGTGGCAGTGCCCAACTCGATGCGCAGGGCACCAGCAGGCAGGTCCTTGCTGTCGCGATCGCGTATCGCCTCGATGCGATTGCCGCGGATGAGCACGGCCACGTTGTGCCGGGGTTGATCGGCGATGCCATCGATCAACGTGGCGGCGCTGATAATCGTCACCGGAGCGGTTGCGCCAGTCGCTGGCGTTACCGCAACAGCGCTGTGGCCGATGATCGGTGCAAGCATGGCGGCACACAGCAGCGCTGCGGCCTCAGCCCAAATTCTCGGTGTCGGAATCTGCAGCTTCCTGGTATGCATTGCGGCTGGCCTGTGAATTGTCGCCCGGAACTGCCCGCTATGCTATGTCAATTGCAGGCGCCCGGCACGCACGCGCTTTTCAAGGGTCGGATGCGTGCCAGTGGCAATGTGCGGAAGAAGTTGCCGACTGGCGGCATTTCAGCGTAGGCTTCGCCCCGCTTGACTGCAGATGGGGAACGCTTCCGTTAGTCCGCGTTGCCTGTCGATGACCTCGACGTCTAGAACCCGAGGCATGCTCATTGAGCAATTCGGGACGGATCGCTAGTTGGTAGCGATCCGCCCTATTCGCTCCCGACCCCGACGACGACTACAGCCAACGAGGACGATCATGACCGAAGATAAGCAGCAGAAATTTACATCCAAGGTTCGACGCGGCCTGGTCTGGGTCTATACCCAGGCGCACACCGAACTGGAGCGCAACAAGGCAGCCGCCGGTGGCGGTCGCGTGGCCGGCTTCAACGCGGGCGAACTGGCCGACGTGGAAGCCGCGTTGCTGTGGATCCAGCAGAACAAAGAACCCAAGGCCGGATGAGGCAAGCTGCTCTGCCAGCGGGTACGGGCTGGCAATGGCTCCGCCCGCCCCACACTGCAATCATGCGTTGCGCACTGCTGCTGCTGTCATCGTTCGCAGCGCTCGCCGCCATCGCGGGCGAAGCGAGCTGGGTCGAGGGCCAGCAGTATTTTCTGGTTCAGCCGGCCAGGGCCAGCGAAGTACCGGCCGGCAAGGTGGAAGTACTCGAGATATTTTCCTATGCCTGCCCGGCCTGTTATCGCAACTACCCGCTGATCAACAAACTGAAGGCCAGCTTGCCGGCCACGATACAGATGCGTTACCTGCCGGCATCGTGGCATCCTGAAGAAGACTGGAAAAACTTTCAGCGCGCCTTCTTTGCGGCACAGTCTCTGGGGTTGGTCGGGAAAACCCACGATGCGGTGTTCGATGCGATCTGGAAAACCGGCGAGTTGGCGACTATGGACACAGAAACCAAGCGTCCGCGCGCACTGATGCCGACCATCGCCGATATCGCGCGATACTACGCCCAGATCACGCCGGTAAAGGCCGAGGCGTTCTTGGCGGCTGCACAATCATTCGGGGTCGATGCGAAAATGCGCCAGGCCGACGAACAGATCAAAGCCTATCAGGCCGATAGCACGCCGACGCTGATCATCAACGGCACCTACCGGCTCACGCCGCAAACGGCCGGCACTGATGAGCAGTTCATCACGTTGGCCATCTGGCTGGTGAAGAAGGCGCAGGCTGCGGCTCACCACTGAGCTGGTGGTTCCTCGCCCGCCGCGGGCTGCGCACTAGAGCGCGTCAATTTTTCGGCCACCCGCTCGATTGGCCGGCCGATCACCAATATCATCAACGACGCGATCAGGCCCATCAGCACCAGCGCAAAGTGACCCAGTCCGCAGGCCACTCCCAATACGGCAGTGAACCAGATGGCCGCGGCCGTCGTGAGCCCGGCGACCGCCTTACCCTTGCTGTTATGAAAGATCACGCCGGCGCCGACAAAACCGATGCCGGTCAGTACGCCCTGGATCACGCGGCCCACGGTGGCGCCGTCGGCACCCGTCACGTGCGCCGCTGCCAGCGTCACCAGCGCCGTACCGACACTCACCAGGCTGAAGGTACGCACACCGGCGGACTTGTGGTGCAGATCGCGATTCAGTCCCAGGCAAACGCCACAGCCCAGCGCCAACAATAGTCGCCACATCGATTCGATATCAGCAGCGCTCATGTACCAACTCCTGTGCACCGGCATTCACGGCTCGCGCGTCGCCGCGCGTCGACAACCACGACCCAAGCAATATCAGCCCGAAGGCCAGCATGCCACCGAGTCCCAGGTGTTCGTTCAACACGATCACTCCGAGCAGAGTCGCCACCGCCGGGTTGATATAGGTGATCACCGAGGCGCGCGCCGCGCCGGCACTGCGTATCAAGTACACCATCAGCAGCATCGCGAGCGCAGTGCACACGGCGCCGAGTACCAGCAGCGCAATCAATACGGTAGCGCCTGGCCAGTGTCGCGGAAAACTCAGCGCCGCCGGCAACGTGAGCACCAGCGTGGCCACACCCACGCTTGCCGCCACCGGGCCTATGGATTCGAGCCCGGTCATGTAGCGCTGCACGATCAGCGGGCCCGTGGCATAGCCGATCGTGGCCAGCAGCATGCACCCTACACCGGCCCACGCCAGCGATCCGGTCACTGTGCCGAAACCGAGCAGCGCTATGACGCCCAGCAAACCCACTGCCAGGCCAACGCCACGCCAGAAACTCAAGGGCTCGTGCAACGCAAAGCAGCGCGAGATCACCACCACGGTCAGCGGCACCAGTGCAATTAAAATGCCGGTGACGGATGAGCTGATCCAGCGCTCACCCAGCGAAATCGCCGAAAACGGAATCACGAATTCCACCAGCGCAAACGCCGTGATGGCTCCCCAGTGACGACTGAGGGTGCCAAGCGCCCCGCGCCGCCAGGCGACCGGCAACAGTATCAGCGCGGCCAGCGCCAATCGTCCCCAGGCGACGACCAGGGGCGAGAGTTCCTGAAGCGCGATCTTGATGAAGAAATACGGCAAGCCCCAGATCAGGCCCAGTGCCGCAAATGCCATCCATGCCCGGGTAGTCATGCGGCAATTATAGACTGAGCGGCGCCGGCGGCGGCACCGTCAGCTCGCCGAAGCGACCGCGGCAATGCTCAGTGGCGCGTATTGCGCGACTTTGGATGGCGCGAGTGCACCAGCCGCGGCCGCCAACGCGCCGCACGCGCGCGATTCAATTCAATGGCGCGCTGTGGATCGATGCCCAACCGCTCCGCCTGCTCGAGCAGGAAACGGTAGAGCTCAGCCAAATCGGTGGCCAGCTGCGTGCGGTCGCCCTCGCGCCGCGCATGCGCAAACTGATGCATCAGTTCCTTGATCGCGCCCAGCGGCAATGGCTGGCGGCGCCGCGTCAGCGGCGCATCGACCGCGCGCAGCCAGCGTACGGCGGCGCGCAGCTCGGAAAACACCGCCGTGGTCTGCCCGTGGATCAGCTTGGTGCGCAACTGCGTCAGATTGACAGCGCGCGCATCATCAAACACCACCGCAGCACGCGAACCTTCCGGCAAACGCAACTGGCCCAGCAGAGTCTGCTGCCAGTCCGGTGTCTCAGTCACCTCGGCGGCGGCCAGTTTTCGACAATCGATCAGGATGCGCCAGCACGACACCAGGCGCGCGAACGCCTGCACGCGCATGTTGAGCGGCTCGCTCGCCGACTGGACCACCGGACTGTGTAGCGTTGCCCACACCAGACCGCGGTTGAATTTCAGGTCAATCGCAGTTTTCATTGTCGCGTTACCGCCGCACCTTTGAAATGTAGTTGGGGAAACCTCAATGCGGTTGCCGCCCACACCGCAATGAACGCCGACACCGAGACTGCCACGACGATCGGCAATCCGCGGCCGTGAAAAATTTCGGTCGCCCATCCTGTCAACACCGGACCTGTCACGCTGCCGATTGTATACGCCAATGCTACCGCCATCAGGCCCGTAGAGATGCCGGCGCCGCTGATGCGCTGGCCGACCTCGATGACCGCCAGCGTATTCATGCCGCCGGCCGCACCGCCCCAGACAAACAGCAGCGCAAACAGCAGCGCCGGCGCCGCAGCGACCCAGGGCATCGCCACAACACAGGCCGCTACTGTGAGTGCGGTCAGCAGCTGTGCGCGGCGAAAGCCGGCGCGATCAGCCAGCCAGCCCAGCGGAATCTGCAGCAGTGTGCCTCCGGCGCCGAATCCAGCGAGGACTGCGGTTACACCGAGTGCAAACACGTGGCGTTCGCTCAGTACCGGCAAAAAGGAAATGGCGGAAGTCTCAACGGCGCCAGCCACAAATCCGGCCATCAGCGCCGTAGGCACGATGCGCACCATCGCCAGTCGCTGTGAGCGGCTGGCCGTCTCAGGGTGCCCATCGCAGTCGCCCAGGAAGAACAACATGCCTGCGCTGCATAGCAACAATGCGATGCAAGTGAGAAACGGCATAGCGCCATCGAAGCCTGTCAGCAGTATCAGCAGCGGCCCGGCCGCTATGCCGCAACCCATCAGAGTTTCATGCGTGCCGATTGCACGGCCGCGGATGGCCTCGGGCGCAACGCTGACAATCCAGGTATCGCAGGCCACCCAGCGCAGTATCAGCCCCAGCCCAAATACGAAGTTTGACACGAACAGCGCCAACGGGCGGCTCTCGGGTAGCGCACTCAGCAGCGCCAGTACCGACAGCCCAAGCGCGATGCGATTGGTGGACACGAAGCCGCAGCGCCGCAGCACCGCTGGCGCCCAACTGCCCAGCAGCAGGATCGCAAGCCACGGCGCACCGGCAACCGTCCCGACAATCAGTGGTGAATAGTGTGCGGCATTGAGCCGCAGCGCCACCAGCGCCGGCACCGTGCCAATCTGCACGATCTGGGCCAGGAATGAGACCGCATTGATCCGCGCCAGGCGCCCGAGCACCTGCGCGCCCACCGGCGTTGTCACGCGTTCGACACGCACAATTGCACGCCCAGCGGACAGTGCGCCCCTATGCGATCGCCGGCGGCGGCGATGTCGCCGTAGCTGGGCCAGGTGCCGCAGTTGAAATATCGATTCCAGGTGGCGACGATCCTGGCCGTGTATTGCACCGGCATCTCATGCAGGAACGGCCGCTTCTCCAGTTCGGCAAAGGCCGGGTCGCGGTGGTTCGCCACCCAGGAGCGCCGGTCTTCGGTGAGGTGCGTTGGGCAGCGGTTCTGGTCGACCTGCGCGGCATAGTTGCGGATGGTCATTTCCGCCATCGTCTGCCAGGCGATGCTCGATTGCTCAAACAGGTAGCGGCGCTCGCGCCGGGTCAGTTGGGTAATCTCGCAATCGAAGCGGCTCAGACACTGATCGCGGGTGAACATGGAGAAGGCGTAGATATCAGAAGTGATATTAACCAGCGGCACAGGGGCCGACATCAGTGGGTCATAGAGTGGATCGGCCAGGTTCTCCGCGCCCGGCACGAAGGCGACCGCATCGAAGTCGAAAAACGCGGTGCGACAGGCCGTGACCGGACAAATCAGATTAATAACAAAATTGAGCGCGCCGCCGGCGGCCAGCTCGCCCGGCGCCTCCTCCGACAACGTGCTCATGATTTCGGCGAGCGCCGAGATCGCCGGGCGCACGCCCACGAGCGGGGCGCGCACGCTGGTCGAGGCCAGGGTCTGGGCCGGGTCGCGGATCACATACATGCAGGCAATCGACTCGCGGCGCTCGAGTGCGCCCAGGAACCGACGCCAGCCGATGACCACGTCGCTGAGGCTGTGGACGTCCACGGCAAAATAGCGGTCGGCGGCAAACTCGCGCCGGCCGGCCACGCACCCGAGGGAATGGCGAAACCACGTCTGCAGGTCGTCACTGAGTATACTGGCGGCCTGACCACAACGGACCTGGTGATTCTTGGCGGGCAGAAACGGCCGCGAACGCGACGCTCCCAATGCCGTTGGCGTTTCGGGTGCGGTGATCATGGCCTGCCTCCTGATGCTCGATCCATTCTGGTTTTTAAGGCACCGTTGCGGGTGCTGCTGACGAATTATGTATGCTAGAAACGTATACTGTATGCTGCACACATGTGTCAAACCAGTTAGGATGCGCGACTAGTACAAAGGCCTGAGATCAATGCGGATTCAACCCCAGCCGTATGCGAGGTGCACGGATGCTGCCATCGACCAAGCTGCAATTCTCCCGGAGCTCCAATCTGCTTGGAGCATTCGTCATCGGGGTCTACGACCAGATGCTGGAACGCATCGAGTCAGAACTGGGCCTGGGCGGGCAAGCCGCCGCGGCGCTGGTGGTCATAGGGTTCAACCAGGGCCGTAGCGTCGATTTTCTCAGCGGCGCGCTGCAGCTCAGCCATTCGGGCTGCGTACGCGTGGTCGACAAGCTGGCCCTGGCCGGGCTGGTACAGCGGCGCGAGGGCAAGGATCGCCGCGTCGTGGCGCTGCACCTGACCGCTGCCGGTCAGCGGCGCATGCAGGTGGTGCTGCGCACCCGCAGCAAATATCTGGATGGCCTCGTGCAGTCTCTCGATACGCGCCAGCAGCAGCAGTTCACTGCGCTGATCGAAACCCTGCTGTATGACATGACCACCTGCGGCGAGCATGCCGAGGCGATGTGCCGCTATTGCGATGAAGCGGTCTGCCCGCAGCGCCAGTGCCCGATCACACTGGCAGTAGTCAAGTAGCGCTGCCGCTCAGCTGTGACTGCCGCGCACGGCGCGCGGCACGCTCTTGGCGCGCCGCTCGACCTGGCGCTGGCCGGCTCGAATCAGATCGATGCCCTGCTTGTCGGCCAGGCGGATCATGAACAGCAGCAGGTCGCCGAACTCCGCCTCGAGCTGCAACGCCGAATCCTGCGTGCGGCCCAGCGTAAAACTGGTCAACACTTTCTTCACAGTGGCCAGATCAGCTTTCTTGATTTGCGCCATCCTGACATCTCCGGTCTCGATGGATAACCCCAATCCCTAGAATAATGCGCTGCACACCCGTTGCGCAATGCAGCGGTCATAACCCGTATGCAATATGACGAGCCTCCTTAAGGAGCGCTTAGCGGCCGCTCCGGGGTACAGTCCGGAGGGCCGGGGCGGCCTGATATGATGGCTGAACCAGGGAATGAGGTATGGGCGTGCACGATCTACTATCGGCCGTATTGCTTGGAATAATCGAGGGCCTCACCGAGTTCCTCCCGGTGTCGAGTACGGGCCACCTGCTGATCGCCGAGCACTGGCTGGGTCAGCGCTCCGAGTTGTTCAATGTCGCGATCCAGGCCGGTGCGATCTTTGCAGCGGTGCTGGTATTCTGGCCACGCATCCGAGGCCTGGCGACCGGACTGGGCGTCGCGGCACAGCGCGACTATCTGAGCAAGTTACTGCTCGCCTTCGCCATTACCGTGGTCGGCGGCCTGTTGGCCAAGAAACTAGGCGTCGCATTGCCCACGACTGTGACTCCGGTAGCGTGGGCACTGATCATCGGTGGCGCGGCGATACTGCTGACCGAGTGGCTGGTTGCGGGGCGCAGCATCAGCACCGAGGTCACCTGGTCGGTCGCATTCTGGGTGGGCGCCTGCCAGATACTCGCTGCGGTATTTCCAGGCACATCCCGTTCGGCGGCAACCATCTTTGCCGCCATGTTGGCCGGCTTGACCGCGCGTGCTGCCGCCACCGAGTTTGCGTTCCTGGTCGGCATTCCGACCATGCTGGGTGCGACCGCCTACGAATTCATGCAGCAGCCGCATGCTGACGCGGCGCGCGAGGACTGGGCAGCGCTGGCCGTGGCCTTTGTGGTTTCCGGCCTGGTGGCCTTCGCGGCGGTCAAGTGGCTGCTGCACTATATACAGAGTCACCGCTTCACTGTGTTTGCGTGGTACCGCATCGTAGCCGGCATCGCCCTGCTGACGCTGATTACATAACACCTGGATGGGTGCGCTGTTTCGCCAGCGCCGGTCAACCCCACTCCCCCGGCAACGTTGTGGCAGGCAGGGACTATCTCCCACGCTGCAACCGACCCGATGGAGTGTCACATGAGCACAATCTCGCAACGTATCAAGTCCGGTACGCCGCACGGCTGGATTGCCGGCATGCTGGCCCTTCGCAACACGCTGCTGGCCACAGCCTGTGCCGCACTGCTGCTCGCCTGTGGTGGCGGCTCTGCCGGATCCATGGGCGGCACCGGCGGTAACGGTGGCACGGGCAGCTGCGGAGCCGATTGCGGTGCCGCACTCGTTACGCTGCAGGATGCCGCGGGCGACTTCCAGAGTTACACCGTCGAGGTCGTTTCGCTGAAACTGCGCAAAGCCAGTGGCGCGGTGGTCGAGACCGTACCGGCAACCACGCGCGTCGATTTCGCGCAGCTGGTATCGCTCTCCGAACTGATCAGTGCCGGGCAGATACCCTCGGGCGAATATGTCGGCGCGACCATCACGCTCGATTACACCAATGCCAGCATCAGTGCCGATGACGGCAACGGCGGCAGCGTTGCGCTCACGCCGGTCGATTCACAAGGTAACGCTCTCAGCGGCCCGCTGGACCTGAGCGTGCAGCTCGACAATCGCCACCACCTGGTCATTACACCTGCCCGCACCGCGCGGCTGGCCTTCGATTTCAATCTCGCGGCCTCGAACGTGGTCGACCTGCCGAGCGCGACCGTGCGGGTGGCGCCGATGATCCAGGCGAGTGTGGTGCCGCCTGCGGACCTGAACATCCGCGTGCGCGGCGCGCTGCTCAGCACCGATACCATGGGCTCGAGCTACACGGTGAATGTGCATCCCTTCCATATGCTGCAGGGTGATGTCGGCCAGCTGGTGGTACACACCGGCACCACCACCAGCTACGAGGTCGACGGCGTGGCCTACAGCGGCGCTGCCGGCCTCGCGCAACTGGCCAGCATGCCTGCAGGCACACTGACCGCGGCCTTCGGTACGCTCTCGACCGGTGACTACACATTCTCGGCTGATCGTGTGCTGGCCGGTACCAGTGTCGGCAGCAACCTGAGCGACCGGGTGCACGGCGACGTGGTCGCGCGCAGTGGCCACTCGCTGATGGTGCGCGGTGCGACTCTCGATCGGCGCGATGGCAGCTTTGTCTATCTGCGCGGCCTCGTCACCGTGACAGTTGCCGACGGCACGCACGTCACGGAAGCCGGTCAGATGGGGACCTTTGGCATCGGCGATATCTCGGTCGGCCAGCACATCGCTGCCGCCGGCACGGTCGCGATCGACTCGGCCTCCGGTGCCGCGACCCTCGATGCCAGCGCCGGTCGCGTGCGACTGGAAATCACGCCAATGTGGGGCCTGGTCACCGGCGCAGTGCTCAATCCGCTGGTGCTCGAACTGCGGGCGATCGATGGGCGCGATCCCGTCCACTTCGACTTCACCGGCACGGGCGCCAGCCCCGCGAGCGATGCCAATCCGGCAGCCTACACCGTCGATACCGGTACGCTCCCGCTCACATCTCTCGCGGTCGCTGCGCCTGCCCGCGTGTTCGGCTTCGTCGTACCGTTCGCCAGCGCCACCAGCAGTGATTTTCATGCACTCAGCGTGGTGAGCTATGCCGACGTGGACAATGAACTGGTCGTGAACTGGTCGCAGGGCGGGTCCAGTGGCGCATTCCCGGGTCTCAGCATGACGGCCAGCACGCTCAGCCTGGATCTAAGCGGTGTCGGGCCGTTGCATTTCCTGCAGGTGGGACCGGGTCGCATCAGCCTGCTGACGCTGGCTGCCGCGCCGCAGATCGTGGCGCCGCCCGCCGGTACCGACAGCTGGTACGCGATCGGCCACGTGCACAGCCGCACGATCGACAACTATTCGAGTTTCGTCGATTTCATCGCGGCACTGTCAGGCGACATGCAAGGCACGACCACCGCACTCGGCCTGACCGCCGATGGCCGCTATGATTCCGGCGGCAACAATTTTACAGCGCGGCACCTGGCGGTGCTGCTCAGCGACTGACGCGCCGCTGTAGCTGAGTGTGGCGCGCGCTATCAACACGGCGCCAGTGAGACAGCAAAAACAAAGGGCCCGCACTACGCAGTGCGGGCCCTTTTCTTCGGCAGTCGATCGGTCGATCTGGCTGCAGCGACGGCGGCTCAGAATGCGAACACCAGGTTGACCGTGCTCACTGTGTCGACCTTCTTTTTGGGGCTCTTGGTATTGTCACGCACATCGAAGCCGACCGAGAGCGCCAACGCGTCGCTCATCTTGACTTCGAGTCCCAGGAAGTTCGCCAGCAGTGTATTGCTCGAGCCCGCCTCGGCGTGAAATTTGTCCACCACCTTGGTGGAGGCCGTGAGCTTGTTTTCGTAGTCCATGCCAGCCACGAACACCGCATCGCCCTTGGCGTTACCGCTCAGAGTTTCCGTGAAGCGCCGGTAGCCGACACCCGCTTGACCCGAGAGCTTGATCTGGTCGGTGTCGTAGAACTTGTAGCCAAGGCCGGTGCTGGCACTCGCCTGGTAGTCGAAGCCGCTGAATTTGTCGTTTTCGTAGCGCAGTGCGCCGAACCAGAAGCTGCGCGCGTTGAGTTTGTAGTCTGACTGCCAGCCAGCCATGTAGCGATCGGCACTCTTGATGTGGTTGCTGGTGGCACGCAGTGCCGCCATCTCCAGCGAATGCTTCCACTGGTCGACCACTTCGCTCATGCCGAGCTTGAGGTTGACGGTGTCGGCGACAGTATTGCCGCGCGCAAAGACGATGCCGGCTTCGCCCTTGCCCTGCCAGCCTGCCGGCGCTGCCGGCGCTGCCGGTGCAGCAGCGGCGGTCTCGGCTTGTACAGCCATGGAGGCCAGCGTCAATACGACGGCGGCAATGATCGGTCTACTCGAGGTCATGATTGCTCCGCAAATTTAAAGGCGCGCGGATTATCCGGAGCGGGTTGCCCGCTGGCAACCTCAAAATCCGCAATTGCCGTCCATCCCGGGTGCATAGCGCCCCCCGGGCCGGACAGCATTGACTATTTGGCAAGCACGAAGGTCACTTTCATGCGTACCCGATATTCGACCACCTTGTCATCCTTCAGCACCACTTCCTGGCTGGCGATCCAGGCGGAGGCCACATGCTTGAGCGTCTTGGTGGCGCGCTTGAGCCCAGTTGTGATGGCATCGTCAAAACTCTTCTTCGACGAGGAAGTCAGTTCGGTAACTCTGGCTACGGACATGATGCAGGTACTCCTGGTGTTTTACGCTTAGAATTATCTATCGGCACAACGCAGGTTACGCGTCCGCGCCAGGGCTCACAAGGACACAGCAGATGATCAAGGGCAGCAGCCGGCGTCGCAGCGAACATTCCGTAGATCCGCAGTTTCTCGACCGCTGGTCGGCACGCGCCATGTCGGGCGAAGCCCTGAGTGAAGCGGAATTGCTGAGCCTGTTCGAGGCAGCCCGCTGGGCGCCCTCATCGGCGAACTTCCAGCCGTGGCGCTTCCTGTACGTGCGCCGCGAGAGCGATTTCTGGCCGGCGTTTCTCGAGCTGCTGGTGCCCGGGAATCGTGTCTGGGCGGAACGCGCGGGAGCACTGGTGGTGGTCATCTCGCGCCTGCACTTTGATGACCAGCGCGCTTGCATCACGCATTCCTATGACACTGGCGCCGCCTGGCAGAGTCTGGCGCTGCAGGCCTCGCTCAACGGCATCGTCGCGCACGGCATCCAGGGTTTCGACTACGAACGCGCGCGGCGCGTGTTGCGCGTGCCCGCACAATTTGCCGTCGAGGCCATGATCGTACTGGGCAAGCCCGGAGCGCTGGCCGAGCTGCCGGAAGATTACCGGCAGCGCGAGACACCGAGCGATCGGCGTCCGCTCGCGCAGACGATCTGCGAAGGACCGTTCAGTTTCTGAGCGCCACCTCTGAGCACAGCCTCTGGGCGAGCGCCATCGCACACAACAGCGAGTGGCCTTAATGGCGAGCGCCGGCGGCTACCTGCGGCACTGGGAACTGGCGCTGTAGTCAGGCTGCGCCGGGGCGTTAGAGCAGCCGCACGTAACCGGGTTGCGATGCTTCGCGTGCCAGCCAATTGCGCACTCCGGGGTAACGCTGCAGCTCCAGAACCGGCACGTTGCCGTTGGAATTCTTTGCCAGGAACTGCGCGCTGCGCGATTCGCCCTGCATGGTGTCGAGTTCCACATAGCGATAGGGAATCGCCAGCTGCGAGAGCAGGAGCCTCACCCTGTAGCCATTGCCCGAATCAAGATAGTCATACAAAGTAATCATCGCAAAAATCCAGGGCCGATCAGGAACTCTCTACCGGCGTATCGGCGCGCGCGCCCCATTCGGTCCACGAACCGTCGTACAACGCGCCTTCGGGCAGGCCGGCAACCGCCAGTCCCAACGTCAGCACCGCGGCCGTGACGCCCGAGCCGCAACTGGTGACTACCGCCGAATCGGCACTGACGCCGGCGCGCGCGAAGCGCTCGAGCAAGGCGGCGCGTGGCAAGAGCGTCTGGTCGGGCGCCAGCAGTTCGCTGTAGGGAATATTGCGCGCACCGGGTATGTGCCCCGATCGCAGGCCCGGACGCGGCTCCAGAATACGCGCATGAAAGCGCTCAGCCGAGCGCGCGTCGAGCACTACCTCCTGCTGGCTGCGCAGGTTGTCGAGCAGATCGCCGATGCCACGCAGCCGCTTCGCGTGCAGCGTAGCCTGATAGCGTGACACGGGGAGTTGCGGCGTTGCTGGCGCCGGCGATTCGAGCGCCTGCGATTCGAGGGCCCGCGCTTCGCGTTGCCATTTTGGCAAACCCCCATCGAGCACTGCCACCTGCTGGTGTCCAAACAAGCGCAGCAACCACCAGGCGCGCGCGGCCGAGAACAATCCCTGCTGGTCGTAGCACACCACTCTGCTGTCATTGGCGATGCCGAACTCGCTCACCATACGCTCGAAGCGACTCACTGCCGGCACCATGTGCGGCAAGCCGCTGTCGATATCGGCAATCGTATTCAGATCGAAATAGCGCGCGCCGGGAATATGCGCTGCGGCGTACAGCGTGCGCGC
>JAYUZE010000209.1:0-3007 GCA_043752035.1 Gammaproteobacteria bacterium | reverse complement strand
GCTCAGGGACTTGAGGCGCGCGCCGCCATAGCGCTCGCCTGCTCGCTGCGTTTTCGGCCCATCATCATGACCACCTGCGCGGCGATTGCCGGCGCCCTGCCGCTCGCCCTTGCCTCGGGAGATGGCACCGAGATGCGTAAGCCTTTGGGCATTTCAATTGTCGGCGGGCTGCTGGTCAGCCAGTTGCTGACCCTGTATACGACCCCTGTGGTGTATTTGTATCTCGAGCGGCTGCGCACGCGGCACAAGGGGCGGTTGCGATCCGGGTCACACCCGATAGCGCTGTAGGGCAATATCCGCCTCGGCCGGGCCCGCCCGAGTCAGCCGCGGCGGGCGAGGCCCGCCGCGTCGCGAGCCAGCACTTCAATCTCGGCCCAATTGCCGCCGGCCACGGCGGCGGCGGGTGTGACCCACGAGCCGCCGACACAGCGCACGTTGCCCAGCGCCAGGTAACGCGGCGCGCTCTCGCGGGTGATGCCCCCGGTAGGGCAGAACACCACGTCCTGGAATACCGGTGCGAAGGCCGAAAGCATTGCGGTGCCGCCGGCGGGTTCGGCCGGAAAGAATTTCAGCGCCGTGTAGCCTGCGGCGCGCGCCGCCAGCACTTCCGAGGCCGTGGCGATGCCGGGTAGCAGCGGAAAAGGTGCCCGCGCTCCGGCCTGCGCCAGTTCATCGGTAAGGCCTGGCGTGACTGCGAACTGACCACCGGCCTCGGCGACCCGCTGAAAATCTTCCGGCCGCGTGAGCGTGCCAGCACCGACGATGGCTTCCGGCACAGCCTTGCGCATGGCGGTGATCGCATTCAGCGCTGCCGCGGTGCGCAGCGTGACTTCGAGCACCGTGAGGCCGCCGGCGCACAGCGCGCGGGCCAGAGGTACGGCATCAGCTTCGCGCTCGATCGTCAGCACGGGGATGACAGGTGCGCGCGCCATGATCTCGCGTATGTTCATGTGAAGCCGCCGCCTTGCTCGGCACCGGCCGCGTGAGCGCGCAAGTTTGCAAATAACTCGCGACCCATGCCGTGCGGCGTTTTTGGCGCCGGGCTCTCGACGCTGCGCTGTGCCCACAGCTCCTCGCTGACCAGCGCCTCGAGCGTGCCATTGTTGCTGTCGAGTCGCACTACATCGCCGTCGCGCAGCTTCCCCAGTGGGCCGCCGCACAGTACTTCGGGCGACACATGGATGGCCGCAGGCACACTGCCTGAGGCTCCGGACATGCGCCCGTCGGTCACCAGCGCTACGCGATGACCCTTGGCTTGCAGCGCCGAGAGTGCCGGCGTCAGTTTGTGCAGCTCCGGCATGCCATTCGCGCGCGGCCCCTGGCCGCGCACCACCACGATCACGTCGCGATGCAGCTCGCCCGCCTTGAATGCGGCGCTGACGGCTTCCTGCGTTTCGAAGATGCGCGCCGGCGCTTCGACGCAGCGCCGCTCGGGCTTGACCGCCGACACCTTGATCACCGAGCGGCCGAGGTTTCCGCGCAGCAGCTTCAGGCCGCCGTCGGCACTGAAGGGATCGCGCGCGCTGCGCAGCACTTCGCCGTCGCCGCTCTGCGCAGCGCCCTCGCGCCACGCGAGTTTGCCGTTGTCCAGCCAGGGCTCCTGCGTGTAGGCGTGCAGGTCCGCGCCGACGACGGTTCTGACATCGCCATGCAACAGGCCCGCTTGCAGCAGTTCGCGGATCACGAAGGCCATGCCGCCCGCGGCGTGAAAGTGATTTACGTCAGCGCTGCCATTGGGATAGACGCGCGCGATCAGCGGCACCGCCGCCGACAGTTCGCTGAAATCGTCCCAGTCGATCAGCACGCCCGCGGCGCGCGCCATGGCCACCAGGTGAATGGTGTGATTGGTCGAGCCGCCGGTGGCCAGGAGACCGACGATGGCATTGACGATCGCGCGCTCGTCGACGATCTGCGCCAGCGGCCGATAATCATCGCCGCGCGCCCAGATGCGGGCCGCGCGCTGTGCGGCGGCGCGCGTCAGCGCATCGCGCAGCGGCGTATTGGGGTTCACGAACGCGCTGCCCGGCAGGTGCAGGCCCATGACCTCCATCAGCATCTGGTTGCTGTTGGCAGTGCCGTAGAACGTGCAGGTGCCGGCATCGTGATAGCTCTGCGCCTCGGATTCGAGCAGCGCATCGCGATCGACGCGGCCCTCGGCGTGCGCCTGGCGGATGCGCGCCTTCTCCTGGTTCGGCAATCCCGAAGTCATCGGGCCAGCCGGCACGAAGATCGTCGGTAGCTGGCCGAAGGAGAGGGCGCCGATCAGCAGCCCTGGCACGATCTTGTCGCACACCCCGAGGCACAGCGTGGCATCGAACATCGCATGGGAGAGTGCCACCGCCGTCGAGAGCGCGATGACATCGCGACTGAAGAGCGAGAGCTCCATGCCGGCCTGGCCCTGCGTCACGCCATCGCACATCGCTGGTACGCCACCCGCCACCTGCGCCGTGGCGCCGGCCTCGCGCGCAGCGGCGCGCAGCAGCGCCGGATAGCGCTCGAAGGGCTGGTGCGCCGAGAGCATGTCGTTGTAGGCGCTGACGATCGCAATGTTGGGCCAGCGCAGCGCGCGCAGTTGGTCCTTGTCCGCGGGGGCGGAGGCCGCGAAGCCATGCGCCAGGTTCGTGCAACTGAGCTGCGAACGGGTCGTGCCCTCGCGGCCGGCGGCGCTCATGCGCGCGAGATAGTCCTGGCGGGTGGCGCCGCTGCGCTCGCGGATGCGCTGGGTGACGTCAACCAGGATAGGGTGGAGCGGAGTAGCTTTATTCACACGACGTAGTAAAACTCCGGATTAAGTTTTTCGCAAGTCTGATTTGTCATAATATTAATCCGGTCTCAACCCTATAAAAACTCAAGACAAAGCTAAGAATCAGGTTCAGACTACAGCAGTAATAGTAGTTTTTCTACAGGATCTGCTTCACTTAATCAGCCGGAGGTAAGCTGTGCAGGTGCTAGACCCCTTTGAGATTGTGCTGTTCGGCGGCACCGGCGACCTGGCGATGCGCAAGCT
>JAYUZE010000208.1:0-4720 GCA_043752035.1 Gammaproteobacteria bacterium | reverse complement strand
CCACTCATCGCCAGCACGCGCGGATCATCCGCGTTGAGCACCGCGGTCGCGCAATGACGAAAGATGCGCGTTTTGGAAGCCGCGTAACGCTCGAGCGTGCCATAACGATCGAGATGATCGGGTGTGACGTTCAGCACCGTGGCGGCTTGCAGCCGCAGCGATTCGGTGGTGTCGAGCTGGTAGCTGGAGAGCTCGAGCACGTAGAGCTCGGCCGCAGGATCCAGCAGTTCGAGCGCTGGCTCGCCGAGGTTTCCCCCGACACGCGTGCGCCGGCCGGCGCGCTGCGCCATGCGGCCCACCAGTGTGGTCACTGTGCTCTTGCCGTTGGTGCCGGTGATGCCGACCACCTCGGCGCGCGCGGCGCGCGCAAACAATTCCAGATCGCCGATCGGCGCCAGGCCCTGCGCACGGGCGCGTTCGAAGAACGGTCCGCTGGGCGCAACGCCAGGGGACACGACGATCGCATTGGCGCCGGCCAGCAGGCGTTCATCCAGTCCGCCGGTACTGATCTGGATCTCGGGCGCCAGCGCCTGCAGCTGCGCGAGACCCGGCGGTTCGGCGCGCGTATCGGTGACCGCTACCAGCACGCCGCGGGCGCGCAGATGCCGCACCACTGACAGGCCGGTTTTGCCCAGGCCCACCACCACGGTGCGTGGCGTGCTGTGCGCGGTGCTGCTCATCGCAACTTCAGGGTGGCGAGCCCTGCCAGCACCAGCAACAGGCTGATGATCCAGAAACGCACGATGATCTTCGGCTCAGCCCAACCTTTAAGCTCGAAGTGATGATGAATCGGCGCCATGCGGAACAGGCGCTTGCCGGTGAGCTTGAACGAGGCCACCTGCAGGATCACCGAGGCGGTCTCCAGCACGAAGATGCCGCCCATCACCAGCGTGACGATCTCCTGGCGCACCACGAAGCCGACGAAACCGAGCGCTGCACCCAGCGAGAGCGCACCGATGTCGCCCATAAACACCTGCGCCGGATAGGAATTGAACCACAGGAAACCGAGGCCCGCGCCGACGATCGCGCTGCAGAACACCGCCAGCTCGCCGGCACCAGGCACGGCCGGAATCGCCAGGTAGCTGGCGAACACCATATTGCCGCACAGGTAGGCGAGTATCGCCAGCGCACCGGCCACCATCACGGCCGGACCGATTGCCAGACCATCGAGGCCGTCGGTGAGATTCACCGCGTTGCTCATGCCGACGATCATCAGGTAACCGAGCAGCACGAAGCCGAACGAACCGAGCGGCAGCGCCACGGTCTTGAAGAAGGGCACGTGAAACGAAGTCGCGGCGGCCGAATGATGCGCGAGCTGATACAGCAGCACGGCGGCGGCGATGCCGGTCAGCGACTGCCAGAGATATTTCCAGCGCGCGATCAGGCCGCGCGAATTGCCCACCACCAGCTTAAGGTAGTCGTCGTAAAAACCGATCAGGCCGAAGCCGAGCGTCACGCCGAGCGCGATCCACACCAGGCGATTGCCCAGATCGGCCCATAGCAGCGTCGTCACGACGATCGCCACGATGATCAGCATGCCGCCCATGGTGGGTGTGCCGGCCTTGGGCAGGTGCGATTGCGGCCCGTCGCTGCGCACCACCTGGCCGATCTGGTAACGCGAGAGCCGCGTAATCATGTACGGCCCGACCAGCAGCGCGATCGCCAGCGACGACATCGCCGAGAGTATCGAGCGCAGCGTCAGGTACGAGAAAACGTTGAACAGCGAGAGGTGCGCAGCGAGCTGCTTGGCGGCCCAGTACAGCATTCAGCCCGCCCGCCGCGCCGGCGGCGCATCGGTGAGTGCGGCGACCAGGCGTTCAAGCCGGTTGACGCGCGAGCCCTTGATCAGCAGCCGCACCTCGGGCGGCAGCGTTGACTTGAGCGCAGCGCTGAGCTGGTTGATATCGCTGTAGCGCTCGGCGCCAGCGCCGAAGCTTTCGGCGGCCAGCGCCGCGAGTGGCCCGAAAGTGTAGAGGCGCTCGATGCCGGCGGCGCGCGCCTGCTCGCCAATCTCGCGATGGCTGGCCTCGGCGTGCTCGCCGAGCTCCGCCATGTCGCCCAGCACCAGCCAGCGGCGCCCCGCGAGCTCGGCCAGCACCTGAAGTGCGGCGCTCACGGAGCTGGGATTCGCGTTGTAGGAATCATCGATCAGCCACGCACCACTCTGGGCAACGCGAAACTGCAGGCGACCACCGACGGCACGCATGCTCGCGAGTCCTGCGGCGACCTGCGCCAGCGACGCGCCGGCCACCACCGCGGCGGCGGCCGCGGCCAATGCGTTGTAGACGTTGTGGCGCCCGGCCAGCGCCAGCTCGATGGGCACGCTGCCGATCGGCGCATGCAACGTGAAACGCGTGACGAAGCCGCACTCGTCGGCAGTGAGGCGCAAGTCCGTGGCGCGCACCTCGGCCTCGCTCCCCAGGCCAAAGCTCACGACCCGCGCGCGCGTCATGCCGCGCCACAGGGCTGCGTACGGATCATCGGCATTGATGATGGCCGCGCCCTCGCTCTTGAGCGCGGCGACCATCTCGCCTTCGGCGCGCGCCACGCCCTCGAGTGAACCGAAGCCTTCGAGGTGCTCGGCGCCGGCGTTGGTGATCAGGCCGATGCCGGGTGCGGCGATGCAGGCGAGCTCTTCGACGTCGCCGGCGCGGTTGGCACCCATTTCGATCACCGCGCTGGTGTGTTGCGGCGTGAGACGCATCAGTGTGAGTGGTACGCCGAGCTGGTTATTCAGGTTGCCAAGCGTGGCGAGGCAAGGGCCGCGCTGCGCGAGGATCGCGCTGAGCATTTCCTTGGTGGTGGTCTTGCCGTTGCTCCCGGCCACGCCGATGAGCGGACCGCGAAAAGCGCCGCGCCAGGCGCGCGCTGCCTGCACCAGGCCCTGCGCCACATCGGCCACCACGATCTGGGCGAGTGCGGTGTTCACGGCCCGGTTCACCAGCGCTGCCGCGGCGCCGGCGGCCGCGGCCTGGGCCACGAACTCGTGGCCATCGGTGCGCGTGCCCGGCAGTGCGCAGAACAGATCGCCAGCGCCAACACGGCGCGAATCGATCAGCACCTGTGCGAACTCGCGGTCGCTCCCGTGCAGCTCACCACCGCAACGCGCTGCAAACTGCGCCAGCGAGCGCTTCATGCAGCACTCCGTGCGGCGAGCGCCGCGCGCACCTGCGCCAGGTCGCTGTAGGCGCGTCGTTCCGCGCCGACCAGCTGGTAATCCTCGTGACCCTTGCCGGCGATCAGCACCACATCGGCCGACTGTGCATCGCGTAGCGCCGCGGCAATCGCGGCGGCACGATCGTGCTGCACCTGGGCGAGCTGCGGCGCGCGCAGCCCAGCGAGGATCGCCTCGACGATCGCCGCCGGGTCTTCGTGGCGCGGATTATCGTCGGTGATGTACAGCGCGTCGGCCAAGGTCTCCGCGACCTTGCCCATCTGCGCGCGCTTGCCACGATCGCGCTCGCCGCCGCAACCGAACACGCACAGCAGCCGGCCGGCACAATGCGCACGTGCCGCGCGCAGCGCTTTTTCCAGCGCGTCGGGCGTGTGCGCATAGTCGACGATCGCCAGTGGCAGGCCGCTGCCGCCGGCGAGCTGCATGCGTCCGGGCGGCGCCTGGCACTCGCTGAGCGCCGCGCAGGCGTCGCTGAGCTTGAGCCCGGACGCCAGCAGCAGGCCCAGCACGGTAAGCAGGTTGTCAGCGTTGAAGTCGCCGATCAGCTCGCTGCGCAGCATCGCCTCGCCCCAGCTGCTACGCAGCTCCAGGCACAGGCCACGCGCCTCGGGTGCGCTGCGCACGGCCCGCACGTAGCGACTGCCGGGCACCACGCTGGCGGGATCGCGCTGGCGACCGGTGGCGATCAGCGTTTCGGGCGTGCGGGTGCGGGCCGCCAGCCGCGCACCCAATTCGTCATCGACATTGATCACCGAGGCGGCCAGCGTCGGCCACTCGAACAGCGCGGTCTTGGCGTTGGCATAGGCCTGCATGTCGCCGTGATAGTCGAGGTGCTCGCGCGTCAGGTTGGTGAAGGCCGCAATCTGGAAGCGCACACCGGCGCAGCGCTGCTGATCGAGCGCATGCGATGACACCTCCATCGCCACCGCGCTCGCGCCCGCGCCGCGCAGTTGCGCCAGCTGACGCTGCAGGGTCACCGCATCGGGCGTGGTGTGTGAGCCGGGTACGACCTGACCCGGCAGACCGTGACCCAGCGTGCCCAGATACGCACAGCGCCTGCCACTGACATTCAGCGCTGCGCCCAGCAGCCAGGCACAGGTGGTCTTGCCGTTGGTGCCGGTAACACCGGTCACGGCGAGTCGCGCCGAGGGCGCATCGAAAAAACGATCGGCGATGAATCCGGCCTGCGATTTGAGTTCGGGCACGGCAACGACCAGCACTTCAGGCGGTAGCTGTGGCGCGCTGACGCCGGCCACCGGCTCCCACAGGATCGCGCGCGCGCCTGCGGCCACCGCGTCGCGGGCGTACTGCACGCCGTGCACGCGCTGCCCGCGACAGGCGAGAAAGGCCGCGCCCGCAGTGACCTCGCGCGAATCCATCGTCAGGTCGGAGATCTCGAACTGCGCCGGCACCTCGATATTGCCGCCGAGCAGCGCCTTCAGCGGACGCCACGGCCCGGCCGTATTGCCGCTCGCGCGCAACCCGGCGGCACTCATCGCTGCGCCACGTGCGTGCCGCTCAGCACCGCATCCTTGCCGGCCGGTC
>JAYUZE010000207.1:0-10960 GCA_043752035.1 Gammaproteobacteria bacterium | reverse complement strand
CTCCGGTTGAGTCACCGTAAGCAGGATCACCTCGCTGTTCGGATCGAGCGTCTGACCCGCAGTGATGGTGTGAAATTCCGAGAGCCGCGACTCGAGCTGACCGTTGACGGTGGCGGTGTAATACAGGTAAGCGCGTTGATCGGTGCCCGGAAAGCCCGGGTGAATTGCCATGCCCAGCAGGCCAGTTTCACCGCCGGAAGTCACCTGCGCACTGATGTCGATGAAGGTGCTGGTGCTGCCCGTACTATCCTGATTGGCGAAGGTCTTCACCGTACCGCCCTGTTCGACCACGAACCAGCGGCTGTTGTCGCCCGGCGACTGCATCAGATCCACCGGCAACACAAAACTCAAGGCAGCAAAGGCGCGCACGGTGCTCAGGGTGAGCAATTGCGGTGGTGGTGGTGTGCTGCTGGTTCCACCGCCGCAGGCCACGGCCAGCAATGCCACCGCTATGGCCAGGGCAGCCCCGTACGCCCGCAACGGGCCGGATATCCTGCTGGTGTTGATACGCATGTCGTTCTTCATCGTGGCGCTCTCGATATAATCACGGCAGCCGGCTGCGGCTCGATCCTGTCAGAGTAAGGTGATTGGCGGGAGTAGCTGCTACGTCGGTCTTCAGCGACAGGACAGGGATGCCCAAACTTGAATTCCTCGCGACTCATTCACCTCGTGGCGCATCGCGGCAACGCGATTGAGTTTCCCGAGAACACCCTGCCCGCGTTCAGCTCCGCGCTCGACCTGGGCGTGCGTTTCATCGAACTCGATGTGCAGTTGAGTAAAGACGGCGTGCCGGTGGTAATACACGATCACCTGCTGGCCCGCACCACGGGTCTCCCCGGCAGTGTGTTCGATCACGACGCAGCGGAACTGTGCCGCATGGAAGCCGCTGAGCGCCAGCGCTTCGGCGATCGCTACCAGGGCGTGCAGCTGCCGCTGCTGCGCGATGCACTGACGCTGCTCAAGGGTCACCCGGAAATCACGCTGTTCGTCGAGATCAAGCGCGAGAGTCTGCGCCATCACAGTCACGATCACGTGGTCTCGCAGATACTCGAGGTGCTCAAACCCTGGCGCTCGCAGTGCGTGCTGATTTCGTTCGATCTGGTGGCGATACACCGGGCGCGTCTGCTGGCACAGGCGCCGATCGGCTGGGTGCTCGATGACTGCAGCGATCACAGCCGCCTCAAGTGCGAGGCGCTGCAGCCGCAATTTCTGTTCTGCGATCACCGCAAGCTGCCGGCCGCTGGCCGCCTGTGGCAAGGCCCGTGGCGCTGGGTGATTTACGAAGTGCGCGCGCTGCCGCAGGCTTTGGAGCTGGCTAAACGCGGCGCCGACTATGTTGAAACCATGGCGGTGCGCGAGCTCGGCGACGCGCTGCGCGGCCTGAGCGCCGGCCAATGACGCCGGACTACGACCTGGTGATCATCGGCGCCGGCATTCACGGTGCCGGCATCGCCCAGGCCGCGAGCGCGGCGGGTCATTCGGTGCTATTGCTCGAGCAGAGCAGCATCGCCGCGGGTTCTTCGAGCCGTTCCAGCAAGCTGATCCATGGCGGTCTGCGCTATCTCGAATCGGGCCAGTGGCGACTGGTACGCGAGAGCCTGCACGAGCGCGCGTTAATGCTCAAACTGGCGCCCGGGCTGGTCAAGCTCCAGACCTTTCACATACCGGTGTATCGCCACACGCGCCGGCGCCCGTGGCAACTGCGCATCGGCCTCATGCTCTATGCGCTGCTCGCCGGTCTCGATCGCAGCGCGCACTTCGGCACCGTGCCGCGCGGTCGCTGGGACCAACTCGATGGCCTGGACACGCACGAACTCCAACAGGTGTACTGGTATCACGATGCGCAGACCGACGATGCCCTGCTCACCGCGGCGGTGGTGCGCTCGGCGCAATCACTGGGCACGACTCTGGCGATGCCGGCAAGCTTCGCCGGCGCCACGCTCGAAGAGGCGGCGGTGCGGGTGCGCTACCGGCAGGACCAGCTCGAACAGGAGTGCCGCGCCCGTGTGCTGATCAACGCCGCGGGCCCCTGGGCCGGCACGCTGGCGCACACGATCAAGCCTAAGATCAATGTGCCATCACTGCAGCTGGTGCAGGGCACGCACATCATGATCGACTACCAGCCGCGCGCTGGCTGCTACTACCTGGAGAGCCCGCGCGACGGGCGCGCGATCTTCGTGATGCCCTGGAAGGGCCACACGCTGGTCGGTACCACCGAACTGCGCTATCGCGGCGATCCGGCCGAGGTGCATCCCGCTGCGCACGAGATTCATTACCTGCAGGGCGTGCTGCATCATTATTTTCCGCGCTGGCGTGGCGCTGCGTCACCGCCCATGCTCGGCAGCTTTGCCGGCCTGCGTGTGCTGCCGGGCGGCGAAGGCCACGCCTTCCACCGCTCGCGCGAGACGCTGCTGCATACCGATCGCGCGCATCGGCCGCGCGTACTCTCGGTGTATGGCGGCAAACTCACCACCTGGCGCGCGGTGGCCGCGCGCGCACTACAGCAGGTCGCCGCCTCGCTCCCGCAGCGGCGCGCCGTGGCGCGCACCGATCAGCTCACGCTGCGTTGAGGCGTGTGGCGTCCGAAGTTGCGGCGCCGGTAAATTTCGCGAACTGCTCGAGCACATAGTGATCGCTGTAGGCGGGTCCGAACCACGAGCTCAGGAATCCGCAGTGCCCACCATGCGCCGTGCGCTCCACCTGCAGCAGTTTCGTGGGCGCCAACCGCGCCAGGTCGGCGGCCGGGATGATCGGATCGTCAAGCGCGGTCAGGATACGCGCCGGGACCTGCAGGGTCTGCAGGCGCGCGCCGGTGATCGCATAGCCGTCGAGGTAGCAACCCACGTCGGCGAACTCGGTGTGCGCACACACCAGCTCGTCGGTCATGCGTCGCAGGTTGCGGCTGCGCATACGTTCGCTGAAATCATAGTCGCCCGGCCAGCAGCGCTGCTTGATGCGCAGGGATGCCGACCACTTGCGGACGAAGTAGTCGTGATAGACGCGCGAGCCCGCCTCGAGCGCGCTGAGCGTGTGCGCCGGATCGAGCACCGGCGAGATCGCCACCACGCCCGCGACGCTGGCCGGCAGCGTGGGCTCGGCGGCCGCGCGCAACATGAAATTGCCACCCAGCGAAAAACCCGCCAGGTACAGCGGCGTGGCGCCAAAGCGCTGTGCCGCTGCCCGCAGCGCACCGACCACATCGTCGAGCCGGCAGGAATGAAACAAGCCGTGATTGAGCGCCTGTGTGCCGCCGTGATCGCGCAAATTCAGGCGCAGCAGATCGTAGCCTGCGGCCAGCAGCCGCGTACCGAGCGAGAGCACGTAACAGGAATCCGCGCTGCCTTCCCAGCCATGCAACAGCACGGCGACACGGCCCCGCGATGTGTCACTGCGGTTGTACCAGGCTTGCAGGCGCACGCCCTCACCGCAGGCAAGCAATTCCGGGCGGCCAGCGCGGCGCAGCGTGCGCGCACGAAAACGCGTGAGCGCGCTGCGCGGCGGCAGGCTCGGCAGTATCGACTGCAGGTGGGCGTTGCGCAGCCAGGCCTTCGGCTTGAATTGATCCACTGCGACGCCGCTCGCCGGTGGCACTGCCCCGGCGCTCAAGGCGTCGCGTGCCAGCGCATTTCGACACGATTGTTGGCGGCAGCCACCCGATTCCACTCACCGGCACTGAGCTGCTCCGTGACCGCCGGATAAGCCGCGCTCAGTTCATCGGCAGCGCCAGCGCTCACCTGCACCTCGATCGCACCGGCCGCGCGCGCACGCAGCGCGGCCAGCATGTTGGCGAAGGCCACCGATTCATGCGCTGCCGGTCCGGTCGGGTCGAGCGGATTGCCGATCTGATCGCAGCGCGTGTAATTGATCTCGGGGCTCGCCAGAGCGAGTGCGTCGCCCGTACCCTGCAGACAGTAGCGACCGGGGAAACTGCGGATCTCGACCTGGCCGTGGAATCCGCCGGCCAGCAATTTTTCCAGCGCCGACTGCAGATGTTCGGTGCGCGCGCCCGCCAGCGGCGATTCGCCGAAAGGCACCGGATCCAGGTACAACTGCGCGGCGCCTGCGGCTAGCCCCGCGCTCGCCAGCCCCGGCGCCACCGACGATGCAGGCAACGTCGCGTTACCGGCTTCGCGCCCGGCAATCGGTGCTGCGCCCGACGGCACCGCACCCGGCGCAAGTGCCTGCGACCCCGCAGACTGGAGCGTCGGCACTGCGGCCCTGCCCGTGCCCGCACTACCAGGCCCGATCGCTTCGAGTGCAGCGCCGCTGTGCGAGCTCAGCCACCACGAGCCCAGCCACAGCGCGCCCGCGAGCAAGGCGAACAACGCGGCCGCGGCGCTCAACCACAGCACTACGCGCCCACCGCGCGTACGCCCCGCTCGCGCTGCGACCTCACCCGACTGACCTGGTCCTTGTGCCGCCAGCACTGCGCGCAGTTCCGCCACCACCCGCGCACTGTGCTTCTCAAGACTCTGGCTCATCACGCGACGCATCTCACGCGCGTGTTCCTGCAACATGGCCTCGATCAGGCCGCGCGCCTCCGCGCTCAGCCCCGTACCCGCACCAGCGCCAGCCGCAGCCGCAGCCGGCAGGCCTGACGTGGCAGCGCCGATCGTAGGCGCAGCGTAACTCGCCGCAGCCTGCGCGCGCACCGCCAGCGCTGGCACTTCTGCCGTCAGTACGCTGTGCTCAGCGGTATCGCCGCTGGGCAGCGCCGGCAGTTCTCCCAGCAGATGCAACTGCTCGAGTGCCCGGCTGACATCCGCGGGCTTGGTCTGCTTCGGCAGTACGCCCAGTGCCCCCAGGGCGCGCGCCTGGCTCAGGTACAGCTCACCTTCCTGCGAGGTGTACATCATGATCGGTATGGTTGCGGTGCGCGGATCATTCTTGATCGCGGTGAGCGCCTGGAAGCCGTCCATGCCCGGCATCAGGTGATCCATGAAGATCACATCGGGGCACGAGCGCGTCAGGTAGTCGAGCGCCTCTTCGGCCGAGGCCGCGCTATCGACCTGTAACTGATAGCGCTCGAGGATGCGGCTGAGAAATGCGCGTGCGGAACGCGAGTCGTCGACGATCAGGGCCCGCTTGGCGCTCATGTGCATTCCCGTGACAGCCAGCTGGCGCTGGCTTTGGCGGGAATCTTAGCGCAGGCCGGAATAGAACTCCCGCAAACGCTCCGCCATGCTGGCCGAAGACCAGCTGTGCGCGTAGTTGCGCCCCTGCATGCCCAGCTGCGCGGCGCGCTGTGGATCGTCGAGGATGCCGGTCGCGGCCGCGGCAAAGGCCGCCGGGTCTTCCGGCGCGACGCGCGCACCGCAGTTGGGTTGCAGGATCGAGGCTGTGCCCAGGTGTGAGGTGGCGACTACCGGGCAGCCCTGTGCCAGGGCTTCGAGCAGCACCAGACCCTGCGTTTCGGTGCGCGAAGCGAACACGAACACCGAGGCCGCCGCGTAGCAATCGGCCAGCGCCTGATCGCGATTAAGATAACCCACGAAGGCGACATCGCGCCCCAGCCCCAGCCGCTGCACCTGCTCGCCGAGGTGCTTGCGCGCCGGCCCTTCGCCGGCGATCACCAGCAACGCATCGGGACGTGCGCGCTGCACTTCGACGAAACTGGTCAGCAGGAAATCGATGTTCTTTTCGTGCGCCACGCGCCCCACGTACAGCAGCAACGGCCGTTCGGGCGGCAGCTGCTGCTGCGTCCGGAAGCGCGCACCATCGCCAGGCTTGAAGCTGCTGGCCGGGAGTCCGGTGGGAATTGCCGCAATTGGCGTGCGCACGCCATAGTCGGTCAGCATCGCCCGCATCGGCTGCGAGGGCGCGATCAGCGCGTTCACGGCCGCGCACTGCGAGCGCGTCACGCCGCGCGCCAGTTGCCGGCCGAGCATCCGCGGCAGCAAGGGCACGTAGTGATGCAGATACTCTTCGAAGAACGTGTGATAGGTCTCGACCACGGGAATACCGGCCTGGCGCGCGAAGCGCACGCCGGCGTAGTGCGCTAGAAATGGCGTGTGCACATGCACCAGGTCGAAGTGCTGCGATTGCAACTCCTGTAACCTCTGGCGCAGCGCGCCCCAGTGCATGCGCCGGTCCTCAGGATCGTGCGGCACTCTGCCCGAGGGCACGCGGATCACATTCCTGGCCTCGCCCGCGCCAGTCGCCGCGTACGCGGGCGCTACCAGCACTGTCTCGACGCCGGCTGCGGCCAGATCTTCGCGAAAGGTGGCGATCGAGGTCGAGACCCCGTTCACTCGTGGAAAATACACATCGGAAATGAACAGCACGCGCATCTCGTACCTCAAGGTGACGCCGAAGGCCCGGGAGAAATCAAACCAGCGCCACGCCAAGGCTCCCGAGTGCGGCGCCGAGCGCGGCACCGGCGAGCACATCGCTCGGATAGTGTAAGCTCAGGACCACGCGCGAGGCCGCAATCAGTGAAGCCAGCGGCACCAGCACCCAGGCCAGCTGCGGATAGTGCGCGACAGCCTGCCAGCTGAAACAGACTGCGTGCAATGTGTGGCCCGAGGGAAAACTGTAGCGATCGAGCGGTGGCATCGTCAGCGTGATGCCAGGATGCCGGATGAAGGGCCGCTCACGATGCAGCACCTGTTTGAGCAGTTTGTAGATCAGCAGGCCGATCATGCCGGTGCCGGCCATGAACGCCACCGGTCGCAGTGCTGTGGACCCGTAGATCACCGGCAACGCCGCCATCAACAGGTACCACACCACCCCGTCGCCAAGGCGGCTGGCAACACGCATCAGCAGACCGAGACCGTGCCGGCCCACGCGGCGATTGAGCTCCCGGCAGAAGCGGTATTCAGCCAGGTCGAAACGGGCGAAGGCAGTCGGTGCCCTGTTCATGCGCACGATGGTAGGCGCGCCGTACTACCGGCGCATTACAGCCATGTGACGGCCGTGTGACAGCATGAACTGGCGCACGGTGGCGCGCGGGGATGGCGTTGTGTGAGGCGCGGACTACATGAGGAACTGTACGAGTACCACGTGGTACTCGGTGCTGCCGTCGTTGCGCACGCGGTGCATGGTTGGTTTTACGGCACCGGCGGCGAACTCGACACCGTGCGGCTCGATCGCCTTAGGCTGCCCCCAGGGTTGTCCGTCTGCCTGCACGGACACCTGGCCCCCGGAGACATAGACCGCGACCTGATCGTAGGCGTGACGGTGGAAGCTGGTGGTCTCCCCGGGCGGGATGCGCACGTCGTACACCCGCACGTACTGGTTCTCCAGCACCCACCTGTGCCGCAGGTCGCTCAGGTACTGCACTGGCGGTACTGACGGCGGATTGGCCACCGGCTCCGCAGGTGCGCCCGCCAGCTTCAATTCGATCACGATGTTCTCGACCGCAGCGCCGAGATTCGACACGCTGCGCACCGCCGGCTCGCTCCACGCGACGGACCCAGCCGCGGTGCGCGTCACGCTCGTCGCTCCATCCGGGCGGGTCAGCAGCACATGGTTCGCGGTGAGCGACACGACGACGCGCCGGGGTCGATCGTGCCTCTGGAACGAGGCGTGTTCCGGGATGTGCAGGCGCACGACCCGCACGCGCGCATCCTCGTATTCAACCCTGGCGAGCTCCGGAGCCACAGCCAGCAGATCCTGGCCTATAGCTGCCGAATGCGCGCCAACCACCGTAAGCGCAAGCAGCACCGCGAAGCGCCAGTTTCGATATACAAACACTGCTTGCACCCGCTGGCCGCACGCCCGACCAAACCACACCCTACTCGCGGATTCCCACACCCTTGTTCAGCAGTGTCAGGGCTACCGCGAACAACCCCACCGCCAGCGCGAGCATGATGGCGAAAGCCTGCGGCACGCTGACATCGCTGGTGCCGAGGAAACCGTAGCGAAACGCATTCACCATGTGCAGGATCGGATTGAAGTGCGAGAGCGCCTGCGCCCACGGGGGCAGCATCGAGACCGAGTAGAACACGCCGCCAAAATAGGTGAGCGGCGTCAGCACGAAGGTCGGAATCCAGTTCACCTGGTCGAAGTTCTTGGCGAACACCGCGTTGATGAAACCACCCAAAGAAAAAATCAGCGAAGTCAGCACCACCGCCAGCACGATCAGCGCCAGGTGATGCACGTGCAGACGTGCGAAAATCAACGAGACCACCGTGACCACGCTGCCGACCATCATGCCGCGCATCAGGCCGCCGGCCGCGTAGCCGGTGACGATGATCCAGTTGGGTTGCGGCGAGACCAGCAATTCTTCGATGTGCTTGCCGAACTTGGCGCCGAAAAACGAGGCCACCACGTTGCCGTAGGAGTTGGTGATCACCGACATCATGATCAGACCTGGGGCGATGTACTGCATATAGTCGTAGCCGCCCAGCTGGCCGACACGCCGGCCGATCAGGCTGCCGAAGATGACGAAATACAGCACTGCGGTGACCGCTGAGGGCAGCAGGGTCTGGCCCCAGATGCGCATGATGCGGCTGTATTCGCGGATCAGTATCGTGCTGAAGCCGATCCAGCGGATCGCATTCATCGAGCGGGCGGTTGCGGCTGGCGCGACGGCGACTGGCACAGGAGCACTCATCGCGAGCTCCGGTTTTCAACCAGGCGCATGAACACCTCTTCGAGACGATTGACCTTGTTGCGCATCGACACCACTTCGATGCCGAGCGGCGAGAGTTGCGCGAACAGTTCGTTGAGGCTCTGGTCCTTGGAGACCTCGGCTTCAAAAGTATTGTCATCGACGCGCGTCAGCGCAAAACCGTGCACCTGCGGCACACTGGCCAATGGGGCGCGCACGTTCAGCACAAAAGTCTCATCGTGCAGGCGGCGCAACAGGTTGCCCATCTGGTCGCGCTCGATGATCTGCCCCTTGTCGATGATGGCTATGTTGCGGCACAGGTTCTCGGCTTCCTCCAGATAATGGGTGGTCAGGATGATCGTGGTGCCGCAGGCATTGATACTCTGCAGGAATTCCCACATCGAGCGGCGATTCTCGATGTCGACACCGGCGGTGGGCTCATCGAGCACCAGCAGGCGCGGCTCGTGCATCAGCGCGCGGGCGATCATCAGGCGGCGCTTCATGCCGCCGGAGAGCGCGCGCGCCTGGCCGTTGCGCTTGTCCCAGATCTGCAGCTGGCGCAGGTATTTTTCGGCGCGCTGCTGCGCCAGCAGGCGCGGAATGCCGTAGAACCCCGCCTGGTTCACCACGATGGTGAGCGGCGTCTCGAACATGTTGAAATTCAGTTCCTGCGGCACCACGCCAATGCAGGATTTGGCGCGCTCGAGGTCGCGATCGAGATCGTAGTCAAAGACCCTGGCAGTACCGGCGCTCTTGTTGACCAGCGAAGTGATGATGCCGATCAGTGTAGTTTTGCCGGCACCGTTGGGGCCGAGCAGGGCGAAGAAATCGCCCTGCTCGACGTCCAGATCGATGCCCCGCAGGGCCTGCACACCATTGCCGTAAACCTTGGTGAGACCCCTTACTGACAGTGCTGACATGCGTCGGGCAGCGCTCAGCGGGCGAGCTGGAACAGGGCCGAGGGCACCCAGCCTTCGTTGCCCAGCTCGTCAGTGACCTTCCACCAGATGCCTTCCTTCTCACCCGTGGGATACAGGGTCATGCCGACATCGAGTTCGCGCACTACTGTGGACTTGAGGTTGGGCTTCTCATAGAGCTTGCCGGGCTTGGCCATCGAAACCGATTGCCCGACATTGTCCGCCTTGGCATCGGGCTGGATCTTCTTCACATCGTCGACCAGCTTGGTGAAGGCCTGCAGATAGGCCATTGTCACCACCTGGCCGATCTCGGTGTTGGCGTAACTGCTGGCACCGCCCGCGGCAAAGCCGCCGAAGAAACCCAGGCCACCGCCCGCGCCCCAACCGAGGTCGGTCTTCTTCGCGTGACCTTGCTGCAGCGAAACCTGCTCGGTCGAACGCACGTCTGTGAGCGTGAGCACGACGTCGGCAGTCTTGCTCTTGAGGCTGATGCCGCCAAGCAGCGCACCGGCCAGACCTGGTACGAAGCCACCGAGAATGCCGCCGATATGCCGGCCGCCGGAGTTGCCGTTCTGGTTGACGATATCGGGCACCAGCACGTAATCGGCGGCCTTCATCTGGCCCTTGCCGATGTTGGAGCCGCCGCGCATTTCACCGGACCCGGCCAGCGCGCGCTCGGCCTGCGCCGCCGCCAAGCCCTTGCCGCGATCGACCAGCGTGAAGCACTTCGACTGCGACACGAACACCTTGATCAGCGCTTCCGGCGATTCGAGGTTGAGCCCCGCCCACCATTTGTTCTCGGGTTCGGTGACGGCCAGTGTGCCAATTTTCTTGTCGCAGGTCGGTATCACCGGCTCTTTGGTGTCTTTTTCACCGGCCTGCACCGCACTCGCCAGAGCGACGCCACCCAGCACTGCCGCCATCCAGAATTTAGTACCGTTGCGCAACATGAATGGACTCCCGCAGCTTCAGGCCAAAGGCACCGGGTGCCCGACCGGGAGGATATTAACGCAGCCGCGGCCCGAGTGTGACAGGGCCGATCACCCACTCGATGCGGCGTTCAGGGCTTCGGCGGCCAGTTTCTGCAGGCCCCAGCGTTGCAGGCGCTCCAGATCGCGGGATTTCTCGCTCGCCGCCGCCGCCATCAGCGCGTGCCAGAGTTCGGGGCGGTCTTCCCAGCGCGGGCGTACGAAAGCCGGCCGCTGTTCGGCGAACCACTCGAGGTCGGCCAGGCGGCAGCCTGCCAGCAGCTGTGCACACTCGGCACTCATGCCCAGCGCGAGGCGTGCCGTTAGCCGGTTGGCGCGCGCCAGGTGCCAGGCCAGCAGCAGCACGCGGCGGATCAGCGGCGTGGGCATAGGTCGCTGACGGTTGCTAGACTCGACCGGCTGCAGCGCATCGTTGACCGAGGCGCGCGGCAGTGCCGCCCACAGCTCGGGCCGCGCAAAGCCCGCATCGAGCAGCAGATAGGGACAATGCGCCAGGCGCA
>JAYUZE010000206.1:0-10694 GCA_043752035.1 Gammaproteobacteria bacterium | reverse complement strand
CCACCACCCCGACCTCAATCGTCACCTGGGTGCCGAACCAGTAACCCTACATTTGATAACGAGGAGACATCGCCCGTTCGTGTTTGAGTAGTCGGATGTCCGCTTCCCCTGGACTGAACGGTAGCTTCTCCGGAGACCCGGAGGCTCTAATGGGCACGAAGTGAGCATTCGTAACGGCGTCGACAGACCACGTTTCATGTCCTGCCGCCGAGCCTGACTGCTCCTGCAGAGTGCGGCTCCACGCCCGATCGCCGGCGGCCATGCCGTGTGCCAAGATAGCGCGCCAGTCACCCGCGCGCCGGCGCATCACGACAGCTGCAACCGCCCGCATGGTTTACCTCATCGATGCTTCGGTCTATATCTTCCGCGCCTGGTTTTCCATGCCGCCCGACCTGCGCGATGCGGACGGCAATCCCACTCATGCGGTGTATGGCTTCGCGCGCTTCGTCGGCGATCTGATCGAACGACGCCAACCGCGTTACTTGGGCGTGGCATTCGATGAGAGCCACGGCAGCGGTCATCGTCACGCGCTGTTCCCGGCCTACAAGGCCAATCGCGAGCCGGCGCCGCCGGAGCTCAAGCGCCAGTTCGCGTTGTGCCGTGAATTCTGCCGGCACCTGGGCGTCAGTGAATATGCGAGCAATGAATTCGAGGCCGACGACCTGATCGGTACACTGGCGATGCGGGTGCGCGCCGAAGGGCTGCGCGTCACGCTGGTCACGCGCGACAAGGATCTCGCGCAGCTCATTGGTCCGGGCGATCGCTTCTGGGATTACAGCGATGCCGCCGAGTACGCCTACGAGGAAATCGCGGCGCGCTTCGGCGTCGCTCCGGAACGCATGGCCGACTACCTGGCACTCACCGGTGATGCGGTGGATAACATTCCGGGCGTGCCCGGAGTAGGGCCAAAGACGGCCGCCGCACTGATGGGGCGCTACGCCTCGCTCGATGCACTTTACGATGATCTGGCTGCGGTGGCACAGTTGCCGCTGCGCGGCGCGTCGCGGCTGCCCGAAAAGCTGCGCCTGCATCGCGCGGCGGCCTATCTCGCGCGTTCACTCACGCGTATACATTGCGAGGCGCCGATGCAGGCGACGCGCCGCGACCTGCAGCGGCGCGAGCCCAACCTGCAGGCACTGGGCGAGTTCTGCCAGCGCCACGGATTCGGCGCGATGCTGCCGCGGCAGGCCGAGCGCATTGCCCGGCTGGCCGCATAGCCGCCAGCGCGCGCTGCTCAGACCTTCTTTATGTAGACCTTGCACCAGCCTTCGGCGCTGACCACCTTGCCTGGAAAAAGATTGCAGGGCCGCCAGGCCTCGCCGTCGGTGCCTTTGAGCTGCAGGCAGTTGGAGCACTTCTGCTCGGGTTTGTACATCGGGAATTTCGCGGCCTCGACTGTCTTGGCGCTCTCGTGATACGACAGCGCAACCGCCAGCGGATCGGTGGCCAGCACGTGCGGCAGCGCGCCGGCAGCCGGGGCCGCAGGTGCGGCGGGTTTAGTTGGCGCAGCTGCCTTGGGATCCGCAGCGTCAGCGCCGCAGGCCACCATCAGGGTGCCGGCCACCAGTCCCATGCTCGCCAGCGCCTCGCGGCGCGTAAGGTTCTGCTTCATTGCCCAATTCTCCAGGTTCAGACTCGCGTGTAGTGTAAATGACCTGCGGTTCTCTTGGCGCTAGGTAGAATTACGAATGCGTAGCCCTGCGCTATTCTAAGGCCCACGACCAGACTCCGGGGGGCACTGTGAAACACCAGAACATCGAATCCGCGCTGCAGGAGACCCGCTCGTTCGCGCCGCCGGCCGCGTTCGCGGCCCGCGCCCGGGTAAGCAGCGCGCAGCTGGCCGAGATGCACCGCCGCGCCGAGGCCGACCATGTCGGCTACTGGGGTGATCTGGCGCGCACCTCGCTCCATTGGCACAAACCCTTCAGCGTGACCTTCGATGATTCCCAGGCGCCAAACTACGCCTGGTTTCCTGACGGGGAGCTGAACGTCTCGTGGAACTGCCTCGATGTGCACCTGGCGACGCGCGGGCATAAGACGGCAATCGTGTTCGAGGGCGAAGCCGGCGATGTGCACCGGCTGAGTTATCGGGAATTGCACGCGCAAGTGTGCCGGCTGGCGAACGCCCTCAAATCGCTGGGCATCGGCCACGGTGATCGCGTAGTCATCTACATGCCGATGATTCCCGAGGCGGTCATCGCCATGCAGGCCTGCGCGCGCATTGGCGCCGTGCATTCGGTGGTGTTCGGCGGTTTCTCCGCCGCCTCGCTCCGCGATCGCATCGAAGATGCCGGTGCGCGGCTGGTGATCACCGCCGATGGCGCGCAGCGCGGCGGCAGCGTGGTCGAGCTGAAGGCCGCGGTCGACAAGGCGCTCGAAGGCGCCTGCCCGACGATCGAGAAAGTGATCACTTTCAGGCGCAGCGGCACCAAGGTGGACCTGCACGCCGGTCGCGATTTGTGGTGGCACGAGCTGACGCGCGATCAGGCGCCCGATTGCGATCCGGTGTGGGTCGAGAGCGAGCATCCGCTGTTCCTGCTGTACACCTCGGGCTCGACCGGCAAGCCCAAGGGCATACAGCACTCCAGCGCCGGCTATTTGCTGAACGTCAAGCTCAGCAGCGAGTGGGTCTTTGATCTGCGCGACGACGACGTCTACTGGTGCACCGCCGATATCGGCTGGGTCACGGGCCACAGCTATGTGGCCTATGGTCCGCTGGCCGCCGGCGCGACGCTCTTGATGTATGAGGGCGCACCGACCGTGCCCGATGGCGGCCGCTTTTGGAAAATCTGCGCGGATCATGGCGTGACGATCTTCTATACCGCGCCGACCGCAATCCGCGCGCTGATGAAACTCGGCGACGCGCTGCCGGCGAAATACGATCTCTCGCGCCTGCGCCTGCTGGGTTCGGTGGGCGAGCCGATCAATCCTGAAGCCTGGATGTGGTATCACCGCGTGATCGGCGGCGAGCGCTGTCCGATCGTCGATACCTGGTGGCAGACTGAGACCGGCGCCATCATGATTGCGCCGATTCCGGGCGTGACCGTCACTAAACCCGGGTCCTGCACGCAGCCACTCCCGGGCATCGACGTGCAGATCGTCGACGATCATGGCGAGCCGGTGACGCGCGCTGACGCCGGTGGATATCTGGTGATCGCCAAACCCTGGCCCTCGATGCTGCGCACGATCTGGGGTGACAACGCGCGTTATCTCAAGACCTACTGGGGCAAGTTTCACAACCGTTATTACATCGCCGGCGACAGCGCCCATCGCGACGCCGACGGTTGCTACTGGATCATGGGGCGCATCGACGATGTGCTGAAGGTCTCGGGGCATCGGCTCGGCACCATGGAAATCGAATCTGCGCTGGTGGCGAATCCGCGCGTGGCGGAAGCCGCGGTGGTCGGCAAGCCGCACGAGATCAAGGGCGAGTCGGTGTTTGCCTTTGTAGTGTGTCGCGGTCCGCGGCCGACCGGCGACACCTCGGCGCTGGTCAAGAAACTGCGCGACTGGGTGGGCGAGCAGCTCGGGCCCATTGCCAAGCCCGATGACATCCGCTTCGTCGACAGCCTGCCCAAGACCCGCTCGGGTAAGATTATGCGCCGGCTGCTGCGCGCGATCGCCAGTGGCACGGCGATCACCCAGGATATTTCCACGCTCGAGAACCCGGCGATCATCGATCAGCTGCGTGGCATCGATGGCGCAAAGTGCGTGGCAGCGCGCAAGGCGCCGGCCCGGCGCAAAAGCGCGGCCAAGCGCAAAACAATGGCGAAGGGCAAAAAGCCGGCCGCGCGCATAGCCGCTGCCAGGCGCAAGACCCCGGCGAAACGCAAACCGGCAGCAAAGCGCAAGCGCGTCGTGAAGCGCAAGGCACGCCGTGCGCGCCGCTGAAGCCGACTTCGAGCTGGCCGATCTCGAAGCTGCCGCCGCGTTGGTCTACCAATACCTTCCGCCTACCCCTCAGCAGCACTGGCCCAAGCTCAGTCGCCGCGTCGGCTGTACAGTGTGGGTGAAGTGCGAGCATCAAACGCCTACCGGCGCCTTCAAAGTGCGCGGCGGCCTGGTGTATCTGAACCGGTTGCGCGCCAGCGGCGTGGCACCCGCGGGCATCATCACTGCCACGCGTGGCAATCACGGACAATCCATCGCCTACGCGGCGGCGCGCGTTGGCATGCCGGCGACTATTTACGTGCCGCTCGGCAATTCCCCGGATCAGAATTCAGCGATCGCGGCCTGGGGCGCCAAGGTGGTCGAGTCCGGCCGTGATTTCGATGAAGCCAAGCACGAGGCCAATCGCGTGGCGGAGGCTGAAAACCTCTACTTTGTACCCTCCTTCCATCGTGATCTGGTGCTGGGCGTTGCCAGCTACGCGCTCGAACTGTTCCGCGCAGTGGCTGACCTCGATGCCGTGTACGTGGGCGTCGGCATGGGTTCAGGCATCTGTGGCCTGATCGCGGCGCGCGATCTGCTGGGGCTCAAGACCGAAATCATTGGTGTCAGTGCCGCCAATGCGCCGGCCACGGCGCGCTCTTTTGCCGCGGGCAAGGTGGTTGCGACCCGCAGCGCCCACACCTTTGCCGATGGGCTGGCCACGCGCGAACCCAATGAGCAGGCGGTGGCGATGATTTGTCGTGGCGCGGCGCGCATGCTCGAGGTCGGCGAGGACGCGATCGCCGAGTCAATGCGTCACTACTTCGACGATACCCATCAGCTCGCCGAGGGCGCGGGCGCCGCGCCGCTGGCAGCATTGATGCAGGAGCGCACCCGCATGGCCGGGCGCAGGGTCGCGCTCGTGCTCTCGGGCGGCAACATCGAACGCGCGCGTTTCCTGACGGTGCTCGGCGGTGCCACGCCCACCGTAGCAACCATGCCGGCAGTGCTGCCGGCATGACCAGAGCCTGCGGCGTCCAGCGCCATGCTTGCGCGCGCTACGGCAACGCGCGCCACGGGCGCGCCGTGCGGCTGTTCCCGCTGCTAGTGCTCGCGGCCTTGAGCGCTTGCCGGGCGCCGCCGGTGTCGCGTAGTACTGCGGCTACGACGGCATCGCCGGCCGGTGCGCAGCAATGGATCATCGATTCAGCGGCCTCGCACATCTGGCTGCAGCTGCACGCCGAGGGCGCGTTGGCGCGGCTCGGTCACGCACACGTGGTCGTTGCGCAGCAATTGCAGGGTCAGGTGTGGTGGCACGCCCAGCTCGAGCGTTCACAGGTCGAGCTCGATGTTCCGGCAACCGCACTGCTGGTCGATGACCCGGGCGAACGCGCGCGCGCCGGTGGCGAGTTTTCAGAGCCGCTGGATGCTGATGCGCGTGCCGGCACGCGCGAGCATATGCTCAGCGAGCGCCAGCTCGACGCCGCGCACTATCCGCTGATCAGTCTGCGCTCGCGCTCGGTACGGCGGGATGGTGCCCAGAGCTCGATCGAGTTCCAGGTGCAGCTGCGCGATCACCATTCGCTGCTGACGGTGCCGGTGCAGTGGCAGCAGAGCGCTGGCGAACTGCGCGCTAGCGGGAGCGTGGAATTCAATCAGACCGATCTGGGCCTGGAGCCCTACAGCGCATTGCTCGGTGCGCTGCGTGTGGCCGATCGCATCGCCGCGCGCTTCGAGATCGTCGCGCACCGCGCACGCTGAGCGCCCCCGACGCGCCAGCACAGTCGCTTCAGGGCTCGCCTTCCAGTAGCAACAGCAGCGTCCCTTCCGGAGCTGCCAGCAGTGCATTGCTGCTCCGATCGAGTCCGCGCGGCAGTTCGGCAGAGCGTTCGATGCCAGCTGCATCGAGGAGCCTGAGTTTTTCACCCATGGCCGGGTCAACGAATACCAGCGTCGGCGCAGCCAGCGCGCGTGCCGGGTGCAGTGCGAGTGAGACATGGTCGCTGATCAGCGGCAGGTTTGGCAGCGGCAGATCTTGTGTCTCGAGCGCCACAAAGCCGACACGCTCCCAATAGTGGCGTACCGCCTCATTGCCCAGCGCCGGCATGCTGTAGGCGGAGAACCAGCCGCACAGTGACTCGCTTTGCCGGCGCAGCGCCGGTGAAAAGGTGCGTGCCTCGAGCAGTGCGATGCCCTGGCCGGCCGGATCGCTTAAGCGCAACTGATGAAACGCTCCTTCACCCAGCTGCGCGCTCTCCGGCTCGAAACCGCGATCGCCCAGCGCCCTGGCGTGCGTTGCCAGGTCTGGCAACACGAAACTGAGCAGTGGCGCCGCCAGGTTCGCGCGGCGCGCTGCCTCGGCGCCAGGCTGATGCACGCCGATGCACACGCGGCCATCGGTGAGCACTCCGTACGGGTGCGCCCAGGTATCGTTGGTGGTGAGCTGCGTGAAGCCCAGTCGTTCGTAGAATTGCACCGAGGCGGCAATGTCGGCGCTCGCCAGGCTGATTTCCAGGAAGCGGCCGAACATACGTCAGGCGGGCAGACACAGCCGCGCCAGCACCCGGGCATGATCCATCGAGCCGTTGAGCGCCGGGACATAGCTGAAATGCTGGCCACCGGCATGCAGGAAGGTCTCGCGTCCACCGATTGCAATTTCCTCGAGCGTCTCCAGGCAATCGACGGCGAACCCCGGGCAGATCAGCGTCAGCTCGCGCACGCCGCGCGCTGGCAGCTCGGCGAGCGTGCGATCGGTCGCTGGCGTCAGCCAGCGCGCCTTGCCGAAGCGTGACTGGAAGCTCAAGGTCCAGGCACTGGCGTCCAATCCCAGTTTTTTGGCCAACAGTTCGGCGGTCGAGCGGCAGTGGCACTCGTAGGGGTCGCCTCGCTGCACGCAGCGCTCAGGGATGCCATGAAAGGACATCAGCAGGTGGGTGCTGCGGCCCTGCTGTTGCCAGTGGGCGTGCACACTCGCGGTGAGCGCCTGGAGGTAGCCGCTGTCCTCGTGATAGTTACTGATCAGCCGCAGCGTGGGCAGTTCGCGCCACTCGCTCAGCGCCGCGGCGACCTGATCGTACACCGCACCAGTAGTGGTGCCGCTGGTCTGCGGAAACAGCGGCAGCACCACGATATCGAGGGCGCCGGCCGTACGCAGGCGTCGCAGGGAAGCGGCAACCCCTGGCTCGGAATACAGGAAGGCGCTCTCTACCACCACGCCAGTGCCCAGCCGCTGCTTGAGTTCCAGTGCCAGTGCGCTGTGCAATTGTCGCGAGTACACCGCCAGCGGCGAGCCCTCGTCCATCCACACGCGCTGGTAGTTGCGGGCGCTGCGCGGTGCGCGCAGCGGCAGGATCACGCCGCGCAGCAGCGGCAGCCACAACAGCCGCGGCAATTCGACTACGCGCGGATCGGCCAGGAACAATTTCAGAAATCGGCGCACGGCGCTGGCGGTCGGGGCCGCCGGCGTACCGGTGTTGACTGTGAGTATGCCCAGCATGCGTTGTCGGCCTCAGGCCGGCGCAATGCCGCCGATGCACAGGTACTTCAATTCTGTGTAGTCGAGGATGCCGTGGCGCGAGCCCTCGCGGCCGAAGCCCGATTGCTTGACGCCGCCGAAGGGCGCGACTTCGGTAGAAATTATGCCGGTGTTGAGGCCGACGATGCCGTACTCGAGCCCTTCCGACACGCGGAAGGCGCGCGCCAAGTCGCGGGTGTAAAGATAGGAGGCGAGTCCGAACTCGGTGTCGTTGGCCATCCGCAGCGCCTCGGCTTCATCGCTGAAGCGGAACAGCGGCGCCACCGGGCCGAAGGTTTCCTCGCGCGCCACCAGCATCGTGCTATTGGCGCCACTGATGATTGTCGGCTCGAAGAAGGTGCCGCCGAGCGCGTGCGGCTTGCCCCCGAGCGTGACCTTGCCGCCCTTGGAGCGCGCATCGGCGATGTGCTCTTCGACTTTAGCGAGCGCCTTGGCATCGATCAGCGGGCCGACATCGGTAACACCCTTGAGGCCATCACCCACGCGCAGTGCGCTCACCGCGCGGCGCAGGCGTGTTTCGAATTCGTCGTATACCGTATCCTGCACCAGCAAGCGGTTGGCGCACACGCAGGTCTGGCCGGTGTTGCGGTATTTGCAGGCCAGCGCGCCCTGCACCGCGGCGTCGAGGTCGGCATCGGCAAAGACGATGAACGGAGCGTTACCGCCCAATTCCATCGACAATTTCTTCAGCGTCGGAGCGCACTGCGCCATCAGCACGCGACCAACCTCGGTGGAGCCGGTGAACGTGAGCTTGCGCACCGTCATGCTGCTGGTGAGCTCAGCGCCGATCTCACGTGCGCTACCCGTAATCACGTTGAACACGCCGGCCGGTACGCCGGCGCGCGCGGCGAGCTCGGCCAGGGCCAGCGCCGAGAGCGGCGTCTGTCCGGCGGGTTTGACGATGAAAGTGCAGCCGGCGGCCAGGGCCGGTGCGGCCTTGCGTGTGATCATGGCCGCGGGGAAATTCCACGGCGTGATCGCGGCGACCACGCCGACCGGCTGGCGCAGTACCAGGATGCGCTTGTCGGCCTGGTGACCCGGGATGATCTCGCCGTACACGCGCCGCGCCTCCTCGGCGAACCACTCGACAAAGGCTGCGGCATAGGCAATCTCGCCCATCGCCTCGGCCAGGGGCTTGCCCTGTTCGGCCGTCATCAGCGTGGCCAGGTCTTTCTGGTTTGCCATCATCAACTCGAACCAGCGGCGCAGGATCTGAGCGCGTGCACCGGCAGTGCGTGCCGCCCAGGCGGGAAATGCGGCCGCGGCTGCTTCGATGGCGGCGTGCGTCACCGCGCCATCCATCTGCGGCACCGTGCCGAGCAGTTCCCCGCTGGCGGGATTGCGCACTGCGCTGCTGCGGCCGCGCTCGTCGCCCAGCCACTGGCCGTTGATGTAGCACTGGTTGCGCAGCAGCGAGTTGTCGGTCAGTTGCATGAGTCGATCAGCCTATGTGAGTCTTGAGAAAATCCTGAGTACGCTGCCAGGCCAGTGTGGCGCTCGGCGCGTGGAACGCCGAGCGCGCGCTGCAGTTGAAGCCGTGGCCAGCCGGATACAGATAATAGTTGCCCTGCGGAAACGCCGCACGCACGCGCTCCACCTGATCGAGCGGGATGCCGGCATCCTGTTCACCAAAATGCAGCAGCATCGGGCATACCGGCAGCTTGTCGATCACCTCCCACAGCCGGCTGGCGTAGTAGCCGACCGCGGCATTGACCGGCAGTTGCCCGGCGCTCACCCAGCTGAGCTGCCCGCCCCAGCAATAGCCGACGGTCGCCACCTTGCCCGCGTGACGCACCACGTTGATCGCAGCGGAAATATCCAGCAGGCTCTTGGCACGCTCCAACTGCAGCATGTAGCCGCGCGCGATTTCCACATCGCGCGGCTCGTACCTAAGTTCGATGTTGCGACCGATGCGATCGAACAGCGCCGGAGCAATAGTGAGGAAACCCGCCGCGGCATACTGCTCGACCACGCTGCGGATGTGCTCGTTGACGCCGAAAATTTCCTGCAGCACAACAATAGCGCCGCGTGGCGTGCCTGTGGCCGGCGCCAGGTAGGCGGCGAACTCGTGCCCATCGCGCGCCATCAGCGTTTCCCAGCGCGCCATGGTCTCAGGCTCCAAGCCAGGCGTCGGCCTCGATCTCGACCAGTATCTCGGGCGCGATCAGGCGGCTGACCTCGACCATCGCCGTGGCCGGACGAATCGTGCCGAACACCTCACCGTGCACGCGGCCGATCAGTTCCCAGTCGGCTATGTTCACCACATAAATGCGCGTGCGCACCACCTGTTCCAGGGTGGCGCCGGCCATGGTCAGCGCTGCAGCGATATTGCGCAGCACCTGGCGCGTCTGCGCAGCCGGATCATTGATACCGACAATTTTGCCGTCCGCTCCGGTGGCGGTGGTGCCCGAGACATGCACGTAGTCGCCGACGCGCACTGCGCGCGAATAGCCGACGATTGGTTCCCAGCTCGCACCGGATGAAAAATTCTGCCGCGGCATCAGGCACGCTCGACGATCGCGGTGACGCCCATGCCGCCGGCGGTGCATACCGAGATGAGTCCGCGCCGCGCCTGCGCATTGCTGGCCAGGATCTTGGCAAGCGCGCCAAGTATGCGCGCGCCGGTGGCGCCGAAGGGGTGGCCGAGCGCTACGCTGCCGCCCTTCACATTAATCTTCGCCGGCGTCACTGAACCCAGCGGCGCACTGCGCCCCAAGCGGTCGCGACAGAAGTCGGGTGATTCCCAGGCCTTGAGCGTGCACAGCATCTGTGCGGCAAAAGCCTCGTGCAGTTCGTAGTAGTCGAATTCCTGCAGTGCCAGGCCGACGTCGGTGAGCATCGCCGAGGCCGCGTAGGCCGGCGCCATCAATAGCCCTTCGTGGCCGGTGGCGAAATCGACCGCCCAGGTCTTGCCGGCGCGCAGGTACGCCATAATCGGCAAATCATGCGCGCGCGCCCACTCTTCAGTAGCGAGCAAAACCGCGGCCGCGCCGTCGGTGAGCGGGGTGCTGTTGCCCGCGGTCAGCGTGCCCGTGCCGCTGGTGTCGAACACCGGCCGCAGCGTCGAGAGTTTCTCCACTGTGGCTTCAGCACGCACATTGTTGTCGCGCGCCAGGCCGTTATGCGGCACCACCAGGTCATTGTAGAAACCTTCCTTCCAGGCCGCCGCGGCCTTCATGTGACTCTCGTAGGCGACGCGATCCTGCTCGGCACGGCTGATTTTCCAGGTCTTGACCATCTGCTCGCAGGCCTGGCCCATCGACAGGCCGGTGCGCGGCTCGATCACGCC
>JAYUZE010000205.1:0-12788 GCA_043752035.1 Gammaproteobacteria bacterium | reverse complement strand
AGGCGCTGTTGATGGCGTAGTTCAGGTATCCCGCTACGCCGTACCAGCTGGCCGAACCTGTGCCGGTGCCGCCAGCATTGCCCTGTTGATCCCAGTCCGTGTTGACGATTACGGTCAGCGCGGGGGTGGCAGTCCACGTGCCCACCACATCGATGAGCGCGCGTTTGCCTATCACCACCGTAACGGGGTCAAACTGGAAGTCGAAGTCGCCGTAGTATCCGGCTGCCGTCAGCGAGAAAGTCTTGGACGCCGTCAGCGTTACTCCGACTTCTGCAGTTTTACCGCCCTTTGCAGACGTACCGTCAACGTTCCATCCATTGTTGGCCCCAACTGTAACGCTTACTTTGCCACTGGCGGCGTACGTCAGACGCGCGCCAACATGAGTGACCGGCTCCATGTACCAGAACAGCAGGGAACGGGTGACGTTGACATCGCCAGTTGGGGCGGCCACTTCGGCGCCGGCCAATGTCGTGAACTTTCCGAGCAGTACTGTGCTCTTGCCGTCGACATATTGCACATAGGCCTGTAGCAGATTGAAACTGCTCGTACTGCCGGCCGTACCGCACGGCAGATACCCCGGAGCGTAGCAGCCGTTGCCGGCCTCCGTACCTGCTACCGCGTTAACCAAAGCGCCGAATCCTGTGGTTGGCAGGTACCCCAAAGTAAGTGAGGCTTGGTTCAGCGCGAACGTATTCGTGTCTACCGAGCTGCCTGTGGGAGGCGAGGCCGACACATAGGAATAGGTGCCGTCGACATAGCCCGTCGCAGTAATGCCGGAGGAGGTCAGTATGTCGGACAGTGCCGGTGCTGCAGTCCCCGCCGGCTTCGCGTCTTCAGCACTGGCGGTGCCTGCCGCGCTCGCGGCCAGCAGCAGCGATACCGTAACTGCGGATTTTCCAATCGTGCGCATGAATCCATCTCCCTTGTGGGATCAAAAAGTGAATTGTTCAACTGCCGGCGAAAGGGCAACGCGCTGCGCACTTAAAATCGCTGGTGCTGCCCCTGGTGCCTGCACAGGACAAAGCATCTAGCGTGCCAATTGCGTCGTGCGGGCGCGTCGCTGCGACGCGGGCGGCGGCCATAGCAGCTTGAGTGCCCGATAAGATCTTGATTGAACTGGCGATTGAGCCGCAACGGGTGCCTGCTGCCAATCACGTTGAAAGTATCAATGGTGCGCAATTGCAACGATTGTTCCGGCCGGAGCCGGCGGCCTGCCCGGCGGGCGCACCAATTCGGTCAGCACTCTGCGCCGCTTGCACCGGCGCAGAGCGTGGCGCCGGCGGCGCGACTCAGGGCGTGGCGCGAATCGCGTCGGCGAGTATCGCGAACAGCTGATCGATCTCGGGCGCGCTGATAGTCAGCGGCGGCGAGAAGGCCAGTACGTTGCCGGTCGCACGCGCCAGCAGCCCGCGCTCGAAGCAGCTGTGGAACACTTCGTAGGCGCGGGTGGGTGCGCGCGTGGGCTCAGGCGCGAATTCGAACGCGGCGATCAAGCCGTCGTTGCGGATATCGATCAGGCCGGGTAGCCCCTTGAGGGCGTGAGCCGCCGACTCCCAGTGGGCGGCGAGCGAGGCGGCGCGCTCGGGCAGATTTTCGCGCTCGAAGATGTCGAAAGTGGCGAGCGCCGCAGCGCAGGCTACCGGATGTCCCGTATAGGTGTAGCCGTGATACAGGTCGATGTCGGTGCGCGCGCCCTGCATGAAGGCCTCGTGGATCTCATGGCGCACCAGTACCGCGCCCATCGGGATCACGCCGTTGCTGATGCCCTTGGCAAGCGTGATCATATCGGCCTGGATGCCATAGCGTTCGCTGGCGAACCAGGCGCCGGTACGCCCGAAGCCGGTGATCACTTCGTCCAGTATCAACAGCAGGCCGTGCTTCGTGCACAGTTCGCGCAGGCGCTTCAAATAACCGATCGGCGGCAGCAGTACCCCGGTCGAGCCGGCAATCGGCTCGACGATCACCGCCGCAATGCGCTCGCTCCCATGCTCGCGGACGATGCGCTCCAGATCATCGGCGAGTTCGACTCCATGCTTCGGTAACCCGCGCGAGAATGCGTTGCGCTCCAGATCGAGTGTGTGGCGCAGATGCGCGGCGGGCATCAACACGCTCTGCCAGGCCTCGCGATTTTTCGGAATGCCGCCGACCGCGAGACCACCGAAACCGACGCCGTGATAGGCGCGCTCGCGGCCGACCAGCAGCGTGCGCTGCTTCTGGCCGCGGGTCTGGTGATAGGCGAGGGCGATCTTGAGCGCCGAATCGACCGCCTCGGAACCGGAGTTGGCGAGGAACACATGATCCATGCCCGTTGGGGCGTGCCTGACGAGGCGCGCCGACAATTCGAAAGCAAGCGGATGACCCATGTTGAAGGTGGGCGCGAAGTCCATGATATCGAGCTGACGCGTAACAGCGTCGCGAATTTCCGCGCGGCCGTGCCCGGCATTCACGCACCACAGGCCGGCCGTGCCATCGAGGATGCGGCGGCCGTCGCTGCTTTCGTAGTACATGCCGGCAGCGCGCGTGAGCATACGCGGCGCATCGCGAAACAGGCGATTGGGCGTGAAGGGCATCCAGAAGGCGGACAGATCGTTAATCATGGCGGTCAGACAACGATTCAGGCGAAAATACAGCCATGCGCAATGTAGCTCAGACCATCGATTGGCACCAGCGAGCCCTTGGTCTTCCTGGATTGACCTGACGTGAACCCCGCACTGACGGTGTTCATGGCCACCGCGCCGCGCGGCCTGGCCGACCTGGTAGCGCGCGAGCTGCGCGAGCTGGGCGTGACCGAACTGCGCGAGCGCACCGGCGGCGTGCTGTTTCGCGGCACGCTGGCGCAAGGCTACGGCGCCTGCCTGCATTCGCGCGTGGCCAGCCGCGTGTTGCTGCAGGTGGCGGAGTTCGCTGCTGCGACCACCGAAGCGTTTTACAGCGGCGTGCGTACGCTCGACTGGCAGGCGCACATCGACCCGGCAAACACGCTCGCTTGTGAGTTCACCGGGTCGCACCCGACCATCACGCACAGTCATTTCGGCGCGCTCAAGCTCAAGGACGGTATCTGCGATCAGTTGCGTGATGCCACGGGTGCGCGCCCGGACATCGAGCTCGAGCGTCCGGCCGTGAAAGTTGTCGCGCATGCGAATGGCGCACGGATCGGGCTGTATATCGATCTCGCGGGCGAAGGGCTGCATCGGCGCGGTTATCGGCAGCGCGGCGGCGAGGCGCCGCTGCGCGAGAATCTGGCGGCGGGCATCCTGCTGCGCGCCGGGTGGCCGGCAATCGCCGCGGCGGGCGGCGCTTTTCTCGACCCTATGTGTGGCTCGGGTACTTTGCCCATCGAGGCCGCGATGATCGCGGCCGATATCGCGCCTGGATTGCAACGCGACTATTGGGGCTTTAGCGGTTGGCGCGCGAACGACGTTGCGCTCTGGGAACAATTGCTGGCTGAGGCTCGCTCGCGCGTACGCACCACACTCACCATATCAATACACGGGAGTGATCGGGACGCGGCGACACTGCGAAATGCCGCCCTCAATGCCGGGCGTGCCGGCGTCGCGCAGTTGCTGCATTTCGAGTGCCTGCCGGTAACTGAGGCGCGGCCCGATGCGACTAACGGCCTGCTGTGCTGCAATCCGCCCTACGGCACGCGCATCGGCGATGACGAGCAGGCGCGCGAGGCGCACCGGCAACTGGGCGCGGTGCTGCGCGAGCATTTCACGGGCTGGCAGGCGGCAATACTGACGGCGGCGCCCGAGGGCGCGCGTGAGCTGTCACTGCGCAGCCATCGCACCCATGAGCTCTGGAACGGTGCGCTGGCCTGTCGGCTGTTGCGCTACGATCTGGCGCGGCCCGGTGCACCGGCGCGCGCCGCCGGCGAGCGGCCAGCGCCCAACCCGACGCTCGTGGCGAGCGCCGGCGCGCGCATGTTCGCCAATCGCATCGTGAAGAATCTGCGGTTGCGCGCACGCGCGGCGCGCCAGGAACAGGTAAGTTGCTATCGGCTCTACGACGCCGACATGCCTGAATACGCTTTTGCGATCGATCGTTACCAAGTAGTGCCGGAGGGTGCCGTGCATCTCTACGTGCAGGAATATGCGGCTCCCGATTCGATCGAAGTTGCCGCTGTGCAGCGCCGGCGCGCCGAGGCTCTGGCGGCGCTCCCTGGCGCCAGCGACGTCGAGCCCGGCCACATCCACCTGCGTACGCGGGCGCGCCAGCGCGGCAGCAGCCAGTACACCCGCGTCGCGCACCATCAGGAATTCCTGCTGGTCGAGGAAGACGGCCTGAAATTCAATGTCAATTTCGGCGACTATCTCGACACGGGCCTGTTTCTCGACCACCGCCTGGTGCGCCGGCGGGTGCGCGCGGCGGCGGTGGATCGCCGGTTTCTGAACCTGTTCTGCTATACGGCCAGCGCCACCGTGCATGCCGCTGCCGGCGGCGCGGCGCAATCACTCAGTATCGATATGTCGGCCACCTATCTCGATTGGGCTGCGAACAATTTCCGCACGAATGCACTGGCGCGCGAGCGGCACGAGCTGCTACAGGCCGATTGCCTGGTGTGGTTGCGCGAGGCGCGCAGCGCCAACTGGGACCTGATCCTGCTCGACCCGCCGACGTTTTCGAACTCCAAGCGCATGAGCGGCGTACTCGACACGCAGCGCGATCATGCAGCGCTGATCGCCGAGTGCATGCGTCTGCTGGCGCCTGGAGGGCTGCTGCTGTTCTCGACCAATGCGCAGCGTTTCAAACTGGATGAGTCAGTGGCGGAGCGCTGGGCCGTGAGCGATATCTCGGCCGCGACGATTCCTGTCGATTTCATGCGCAATGAGCGCATTCACCGCTGCTATGAGGTGCGGGCGCCCAGCTGACGCCGGTAGCTGCTGGTCGCGTCCGGGCGCGCTCAGTTGACGTAGGCGAGCTGCGTGCGGTAGTCCTGCAGTTCGTGCTCGTAACGCCGCTTGTCGCGCTCGAGCTGGTCTATGCTGGCGACCAGCCGTTCGTGGCGCTGTGCCAGCTGCTCGGCTTCCAGCAGCGCCTGCGCCCGCTGTTCCGATGTGCTGCTGGGACTGATGGCATCGAAGCCCGCCTCGGTCATCCGGTGTTCGATACCTTCGAGTTCACGACGCGTCGCGGCCAGGCGCTCGTCGGCCTGGCGCACGCGGTACTCGCGGCTGTGCAGTTCGCGGCCGGTTTCGTAGGCTTGCGTAAATGCCGGCGCCAGCTCGAGCGGACAGTAGCCGCCATAGCTGCTGCCCTCGGCGCCGACGCGATAGCCATTTTCAGGCTGGCAGTATTCACGCAGTCCTTCAGCGCGGCCGGCACGATAGGCGTCGAGATTGGGTATTACGCCCGCGGCGGCGCAGGCTTTGCGGCGCGCTCCGATCGCATCGCCGCTGCGCCCGGCAACGCCATCTTCATAGCCAATGGTGCGCCAATCGACCGTCAGACATTCGTCCTTGCTCATCGAAGCACAACCCGCCAGCGCCAGCGTCGAGACCAGGCAAGCTACTGCGAATCCTGCTGATTTCATGGTGCACCCTTGATTCGGCCACGGCGCGGGCAAGCCAGCCTGGATCGCCCGCTCAGCCGCAGCGGTCACCATAGGTGCGGGCGGGATAAGGTTGCGTGAATGGCCTCACGATTCCGCCAATGGCGTGCGCCAGCGCCAGACCGCGCCCGTCAGCGTCGCGCGCAGGAGCCCGGCGCGCCCGCTTCTGTCAAACCGGGCCAGACAAGGCCGGACCCGGCGCAGACCGCCCAACGGCTTCAGTTGCCGGAGTCTTCGCCAGCCTGGCGTTGTTTCGCCTCCTGCTGCTTGGCGGCTTCGACCTGCTGCTCCATGCGCTGTTCGGTCAGTTGGGCCTGCTTGGCGGCTTCCGCTTCCGAAGTGGCGCCGGCAGCACCAGTGGCGGCAGTCTCCGCGAGTCCACAGCCAGCGAGCGGCAGCGCAAAAATCATGAGTGCGGTTGCGCGAACTGTCATGTCTTGCTCCTCGCGATCCATTCATCGACCAGTCGTTCCAGCAAGGTCAGCGGCACGCCGCCGTTTTCCAGCACTACGGCGTGGAAGTCCTTGAGATTGAAGCGCGCACCCAGCGCGAGTTTCGCGCGTTCGCGCAGCTCGAGTATCTTGAGCTGTCCGACCTTGTAGGCACAGGCCTGGCCAGGCTGGCCCATGTAGCGCTCCACTTCCGAGATCACTTCGCTCTCGTTCATGCCGGTCGCGTCCACCATGTAAGTGATGGCCTGCTCACGCGTCCAGCCCTGCGCATGCAGGCCCGTATCGACCACCAGCCGCGCGGCACGAAACAATTCGGCTTCGAGTCGACCCAGGTCACCGAAGGGATCATCCTTATACATGCCGATCTCGGCGGCCAGCCGCTCCGCGTACAGGGCCCAGCCTTCGGCATACGCGGCATAGAGCGTCTGCTGACGGATGATCGGCAGGTCCTTGAGGTTGAGCGCGGTCGCGATCTGGAAGTGATGTCCGGGGATGCCTTCGTGATACGCGAGCGTCTTCATGGTCCAGATGGCGCTCTCGTGTACATCGCGCAGGTTGGCGAAGAACACGCCGGGACGCGAGCCATCCATCGCCGCCGGTTGATAGTAGGCGCCGGCAGAACCTTTCTCGGCGGCGATTGGCACGCGCTGCACCTCCAGCTTGCCGCCCGGTATGGTGTGAAAATACTCCGGCATCCGCGCACTCACCTGATCGAGTATCTGTTGATATTTTTCCAGTAGCTGCTTGCGACCCTCGTCGGTGTTGGGCAGCAGGTAACGCGGATCTTTGTGCAGCGCCTGCACGCGCGCGCCGACGGTGCCGGTGCTGATCCCCTGGCCTTTCAGCAGCTGGTCCATCTCGGCGCTGACGCGCGCGACCTCGGCGAGCCCGAGCTCATGAATCTGCGCCGGGGTGTAATCGGTCGTGGTCATCTGCTTCAGCGTCGCTGCGTAATACGCTGCACCATCGGGCAGCCGGCCGACACCCGCTGCCTGCTGGCCCGCCGCTGCACGTTGCGGTTCAAGCGCCGCGATCATGCGCTGGTAGGCGGGATACACCTCAGTACGCACCGCCTCGCCGGCCTGACGGATCAGGTCCGACTGCATTTTGGCATCGATCCCGGTCGCGTCTTTCATGCGCGCGGCGAAGGTTTTGACCAGTGGATTGTCCTCAGGCTTTGGCGCGACGGTATCGCTGATGCCGGCCTCGGCCTTGTCCAGCAGCGCGATCGGCAGCACCACGCCCGCTTTGGATTGACGCAGCATCTCGCCGATGATCGCATCGAGCTTAACGCCCGTGGCCACCAGCCGACTGACGTAGTTGCGCGCGGTCTTCTCATTCTTTACCACGTGGGAGGTTTCCAGGAAATTCACCAGCTGCACCTGCGTGCCCCAGAACGGCGTAATCGGATACAAGCCTTCGGACGACAGCCAGTCGAAGCGCTTGAACGACAACGCGGTCTGGTATTGATCGAGCAGGATGTCGTAGGTGAGCTGATCCTGGCGATCGAGCTTTGCGCGATCGAAGGCCTGGGTCTCGCGTACATAGCGCTCGAAGCGCGCGTAATCGTCATTACGCTTGGCCACGCCTACCGCGGCGAGTCGCCCGGAGTGCCGGTCGAGCACGGTGCCATCGACGATGCCGACCTGCGTAAACAGCTCAGGATTCTGTGACAGGAACACCAGGATCTGGCGGTTGGCCAGTTCATTGATCGTGAAAGGCTTGCCGAACCCGACCCGATACACGCAGTAGCCGACGATCGCCAGGATTGCCAGTGCCGTCCAACGCAGGATCTTCCAGAAAGTCTTCATCGTCGCTGCCCCCCGGTCGCGTTCAGTTCAATGCGGCAGATCATAACCGCTTGGGGGCGCCCCGGTCATGCGCGCCCGCAGCTGCACTTCGTTCTGCAGCGTGGGTGCCGGTTCATCGTAGCGCACGTCCTGGCCTGGATGGTGCCGGCAATTTCCGTGATGTAGATTGAGCGCTGTGTGCCGGTGGTGCCTATGAGAATCGCGCCGCTTTCGGCTCCGCCGCCAGCATTGGCGATGTGGATGTTGCTGCTGCCAGTCGAGGCATTGAACGGAGGACAAATGCCGCGGCAAGACGCTGTGCATCCGCCCCCTGAATGGGTGAGAGCTTGCTGAACCGCTGCTGAACCGGGCAATTCAGTCGCCGTTCATCGCCGCTGCCCGACACTTGCCCGCAAGCGCCAACAACGCGCCGCAAGCCGCGGCGTGCTGCGCGCAGGGCCACTAACGCAGAGGTATTTGTGAACAAGATTGCAAAGCTGTCGATCGTCGTGTGCGGTGCGCTGGCTGCCACTACGGCCTTGGCCGGCGGTCATGACCAGGATGGCCAGGGTGGTGGCCGTAGCAATGACCGTGGCGACTACCGTGGTTATCACGAGCGCGGACGGCGCCCCTACGAAGACAACTACAGCGCCTATGTCGGTGTGAATTTCGGCGAGCTGCGCTACAACGAGGCAGGTCTCAACACCATCAAGCCGACAGTGGCGATGCTGCGCGTCGGTGCGCCGCTGGGCTCGAACCTGGGCATCGAAGCACGCGCCGGCGGTAGCTTTGGCAACGCCTCGACCAATGGTTACGGTCTGACGATGCAGTCGATGTACGCCGGCTACCTGAAGGGTTCGCTGCCGCTGTCGTCAGGATTCTCGCTCTATGCGCTGGGTGGTCTCGGGGCAGTGAACTTGCAGCGTGACTTCGGCCTGGGTGACAGCCACGACACGGGCCTGAGCTTTGGCCTCGGTGCTGACTTCAACCTCAGCGGTGGTGCGATGTTGAATGTCGAATGGGTTCGGCTGCCTGGTGGCAATAATCTGGGCTACGACTACACCAACGACATGGCCTCGGTCGGCGTGGCCTGGCGCTTCTAGAGCAGATCGCGCAGGCGAAACCACAGCATCGCCAACACCAGTACCGGGCGGCGCAGCAATGCGCCGCCCGGGAAGTCGCGATGCGGAATACGCGCCATCAGATCGAAGCGCTCGCTGAGGCCAGCGATGGCTTCGGCAACGATGCTGCCGGCGATTCCACTGAGTGCCAGTCCGTGGCCGCAGTAGCCTTGCAGGAACCACACGTTGGGATGCAGGCGGCCAAAATGTGGCGCGCGGTTCATCGTGATGTCGATCGTGCCGCCCCAGTGATAGTCGATGCGCGTTCCGGCCAGCTGTGGGAACACCCGCAGCATGCGTGCACGCGTGACGGGCACGGCTTCGAAATATTCCAGTCCTGAATAGCTGACGCGGCCACCGAACAGCAGGCGGTGGTCGGCCGAGCGCCGATAGTAGTCGATGATCCAGTTCAGGTCGGAGACTGCGGCGTTATTGGCAATCAGCTCGCGCGCGCGGGTCGCGCCCAGTGGCTCGGTGGCGATGATGAAGCTGCCCACCGGCATGATCTTGCGGCTGAGCGCCGGCGCGATCGATCCCCCCTGCAGGTTGCCGGCCAGCAGCAGTTGCTGGCACTTGATTTCACCGTCTGCCCCGTTCGCATCGGTGCGCACGCGTACGCCGGCAGCTGTGATGCTGTAGTCCACCGCGCGGGTGTTTTCATGAAACACCACTCCGGCCTGCATCGCCGCGCGGGCCAGGCCCAATGCATAACGCAGCGGATGCAGATGGCCGCCATGCGGATCGTGGAGCGCAGCGAGATAGCGGGAGGTGGCGAGCACGGCGCCCAGTTCCTCGCGGCTCATCAGTTGCGTGGGCGGGTAACCCAGCGCCTGCAGCTCTTCCTGCATCTGCGCCAGTTCCACCACCTGGCGCGGCTTCTCGGCCACCTGCAGTGTGCCATCGGCCCAGTCGCACTCGATGGCGTAGCGCGCGATGCGTTCGCGCAGCAGCTTCATCCCGGCCACCGAGATATCCCACACTGCGCGCGCATCGGCGGCGCCCAGCAGCCGCTCGATCTTGTGCTGTCCGCTGGCCACGCCGACCAATGCCTGGCCGCCGTTGCGCCCTGATGGGCCCCAGGCCACGCGCTGTGCTTCCAGCACCGTGACGCGATAGCCGCGCTCGGCCAGCGCCAGCGCGGCCGAGCAGCCGCTGTAGCCGCCTCCGACCACGCAAATGTCGGTCGCGGCGCTCCCTTGCATGGCCGGGCTGGCCGGGGGCAGGGCGACCGAGGCGGCGTAGTAGCTCTCGGGGTAATTGGCAAGCGATTTCGCCATCCGGTCAGCATACTCGCGAGGCTTGAGTATGGCGAATTAATAATATAAAACAATGGCTTACGACGCAAGAAATATAGTCGATCCGGCCCGAAAACGGCAGCTTCTGCGGGGACTTGTGCGACGCGCCTATGCTCTAATGTTTAAGTCATCAGCCATACCAGTCGGCACCCGGGGACGCAGCGCGACCCGGCCCAGCCGGAGTCTTTGTATCCATGTCTGCCAAACGACCATTGATCGGTATTCCTGCGGATCGCCGTATGCTCGGTTCGCAGGCCTACCATCTGGTGGGCGAGAAATACCTCACCGCCGCGCTCGACGCTGCCGGCGCCATACCGGTGATCGTGCCGGCGATCGGGCGTGAGTTGAACATGGACGGCCTGCTCGAATCGCTCCACGGGCTGCTGTTCATGGGCAGCCCCTCGAATGTCGAGCCGCACCGTTATCAGGGCGAGCCGAGTTCAGCTGGCACACTGCACGATCCGCATCGCGACGAGACCACGCTGCCACTGATTCCGCGCGCGGTCGCCGCGGGCGTACCGGTGCTGGGCATCTGCCGCGGTTTCCAGGAATTCAACGTGGCCTTCGGCGGCACGCTGTGGCAGAAACTGCAGGACGTGCCGGGCTTTCTCGATCATCGCGAGTTGCCCGAGCTGCCGCTCGAAACACAGTACGCGCCGGTGCACGAGATCACGTTGACGCCGGGCGGCTTGCTGCAGCGGCTCGCTGGCGGTGCCGGAACGGTGCGCGTGAACTCGCTTCATAGCCAGGGCGTGCGCGAGTTGGGCAAAGGCCTCAGTGTCGAAGCGCGCGCCAGCGACGGCGTGATCGAGGCCTTCCGGGTCAGTGCGGCGAAGCAGTTTGCGCTGGCGGTGCAATGGCACCCTGAATGGCGCGTGATGGACAATGAATTCTCGAAGGCCCTGTTCGCCGAGTTCGGTGCCGCCTGTCGGGAGCGAATATAAAAAGGTGGGTGTTTTATGGCCAATGAAATTCAGCAATTCTTCCGCGACCATGGCATCTCTGAAGTTGAAGCCATCATTCCCGACATGGCGGGCATTGCGCGCGGCAAACTGATGCCGGCGGAGAAATTCGCCGAAGACGCGGGCATGCGCCTGCCGGAGAGCATCTTCCTGCAGACCGTGACCGGCGATTACCCTGGTGATACCAGCTCGGCGATGAGCGCTGCGGAAATCGACATCGTGCTCAAGGCTGATCCGAAGACGGTGCGCGTGGTGCCCTGGGCCGCCGAGCCCACCGCGCAGGTAATCCACGATTGCTATTACTCGGATGGTCGGCGCGTGACTATGGCGCCGCGCCAGGTGCTGCAGCACGTGCTCGAGCTCTATGCCGAACGCGGCTGGCAGCCGGTGGTGGCGCCTGAGCTCGAGTTCTACCTGGTCGAGCCGAACATCGACGCCGACTATCAGCTGAAGCCGCCGATTGGCCGTTCCGGTCGCTCGGAGCCTGGCCGTCAGTCGTACAGCATCGCCGCGGTCAACGAATTTGATCCGCTGTTCGACGATCTGTATGCCTTCTGCGAAGCTCAGGATATCGAGATCGATACGCTGATCCATGAAGATGGCCCGGCGCAGATGGAAATCAATCTGCTGCATGGCGATGCGCTCAATCTTGCCGACCAGGCCTTCCTGTTCAAGCGCACTGCGCGCGAAGCGGCGTTGCGCCACAAGATGTACGCCACCTTCATGGCCAAGCCGCACAGCAAGGAGCCCGGCAGCGCCATGCACATCCACCAGAGCGTGGTGGATACCAAGAGCGGTGCGAACATCTTCTCGAACCCCGATGGCTCGCCCTCGAATCTGTTCTTTTCCCATATCGCGGGGCTGCAGCGCTATCTGCCCTCGGCCATGAGCCTGTTTGCGCCGAACGTGAATTCCTATCGGCGCATCACGCGCGCTTCGCTGGCGCCGATCAACGTGCAGTGGGGTTACGACAATCGCACCGCGGGGCTGCGCGTTCCGGTCTCGGACCCAGAGGCGCGACGCGTCGAGAATCGCCTCGGTGGCGCCGATGCCAACCCTTATATCGCCACGGCCGCCTCACTGGCCTGCGGGTACCTGGGCATGGTACAGAACCTGAAGCCGAGTGAGCCGATCAATGGCAGCGCCCGCGACCTGCCCTGGGACCTGCCGCGCTCGCTGGATGACGCGCTCGGACGTCTCAATGCCTGCGAGCCGCTGGTGCAGCTGCTAGGCAAGCCCTTCGTGGCAGCCTATTCAATCGTCAAGCAGGCCGAGCTCGAGGTGTTCCTGCAGGTGATCAGCTCCTGGGAACGTGAGCACCTGTTGCTTAATGTCTGAGCGGATACAGCGCGCGTGAAGCTGCGGCTGGCTGCCTGCGGTGTATTGCTGGCGGCAGGTCTGGTGCTGGCCGGTTGCGGCCCGCGCGCTACCCCGGCCACCACGGTCGGCGCGCACCCCGGCGACGCGGAAGCCGAGCATGTGCTCAACGTCTACAACTGGTCCGACTACGCCGCGCCGGGTGTGATCGAGGAGTTCGAGAAGGAATACGGCATCAAGGTCCACTACGATGTCTTCGATTCCAACGAGGTGCTGGAAACCAAGATGCTGGCCGGTGCC
>JAYUZE010000204.1:0-24215 GCA_043752035.1 Gammaproteobacteria bacterium | reverse complement strand
CCACCACCCCGACCTCAATCGTCACCTGGGTGCCGAACCAGTAACCCTACATTTGATAACGAGGAGACATCGCCCGTTCGTGTTTGAGTAGTCGGATGTGCGCTTCCCCTGGACTGAACGGTAGCTTCTCCGGAGACCCGGAGGCTCTAATGGGCACGAACCGGACGGTCGCCGACCTGGTCGTTGACTCCATTGATATTGATAGCCCATGGGCAGAGGGCCGAGTCTTGGCTCCTTCCCGGATCGTTAACATCACACTATGCAGCTGGTACCTGCTCTCCAGTTCATCGAGCTTGCGAGCCAGTGCGGTGTTGGAGGCTAGTACCTCGCGCAGCCGCACGACAGCTCGCACGACCTAGAATCCCACCTCGACTGCCATGGGGCTGTTGAGCACGTTGGCGGCCTGGACTGCGCCGTGCTCTGTGAAGGCGCAGGGCGGAAATCGCGGGTAGGCGTGCTTCAGGCACTCGTTCGACATTGCGCTTCACCTTTTCATTCAGGCGCCTGGTCTGTGACCCCGTAGAGTGCGGCGAGATCTCTGTCGAGCGGGACCCTGTGGTAGCGCAGCAAGCGAATACTGCGTGCTATATGCTCGGCCGGCAAGCGCCTACGGCGGGCGGACATGTTCAGTTCGCGTTCAATGGGGACGCTTCGACGTGGTTCTACATCGGTGTCTTGCGCGCTTTCGAGGCCGCAACTTAGATATATTTCCACGACCTGACCGGGGCGGAGTATGAGTCGCCGACGACCCCGCGGGTAGCCCAAAATGTTGTGGGCACGATCGAGGGTACGCGACCAAATTAAATGTGTCGGAGACCCATAAATTCATGGGCTTGACTGCGCGCCTGTGATGCCTATCTCAGCACCAGCGCTTTCAACGAGTTAGAAGTTGGTTCGTTCTCAGGGCGGGCCGTTGAGGCGGGGGTTGTTACGGGTTTGTTGCGCCCGGTCCCCAACACAAACGCTTCCAGCTTCCAAGCAGCATCGTCACGACCCGTGTCAATACTGATGTCGGTAGACCCTCAATCTGATGTCCGGGCTGGCGTGGCCCAGCAGACGCGAAACCCGCAGTACATCGACGCCGGCTCTGATCAGGCTGCTCGCGTAGGTGTACCGAAGGTCGTGCAGCCGGATGCGTCGCTTGATGCCCGCGGCCTTCATTGCGGGGCGTAGGCCTCGCTGGAGGACGTTGTGGAGAAGTTCTCATGGCCGCCGGTCGATGTCCCGAAGTCCAAGGCGTCGGGAAGTGGCACGGAACGCCGGGATGTCGCCGACTTGGGATCCGACGTGGTTCCCCGACGGTAGGCTGCCACAACACGCAGTTCCCGGCCGTTCAGGTCAATCTGACCCTATGTCAGGGCCGGGAGCTCAGACTGGCGCAGGCCGACCAGCACAGCGACGGCGATCGCGGCGAAGTAGGGTTCTGGTGCAGCACGGGGAAATAGGGCGAAATGTGCCGACATCAGCAATTCTCACTGTGCAAGGGCGATGTGCCAGTCGCTTCAGAGGTTGTATTGAAACTTCACCCTGAACGTCCTCGGCACCCCGGAGTGCACGACGTAGTCGCCCGCCGGCGATGCTTCGTTCTTAAGCCGAGAAGCGTAGTAGTACTCAATGTCGTTCCATTTGACATCCAGGATGTTGAACACGTCTAGCGCGACCCGCCATTGATTCGAGTGCTGATAGCCGATCTGCCCATCGACGGTGGTATACGCGGGTGACTTCGCGCTGTTGTCTTCGACCAGGGGAGACTCGCCGAAGTGGCGCGCCTTCAGGGCGCCAAACCAACCCGAATTGCCCTGCGTCGCGGTGATTCCGGCATCGATGACGTTTGTCGGGCTGTTTGGGATGTAGCGCCCGGTGATCGCAGGCACCGGCGAACACGGCTGGCTCAGCGCCGCATCGGCGCAGCCTAGATCGTCGGCGGGCACATGCTCATCAAATCGACCTCTGGAGAACGCGGCGTTCAAATTGGCCGATAGCCACCGATTAACATGATAGCTGTTGCCCCATTCGATGCCAGTGCGCGTGGTGGCGCCAGTGGGAGAGGTGACTCCTGCGTCGCCTGAAAACACCAGCTCCGACTTGAGCTTCAACTCGAAAATGTCCAGTGTGGTTTCCCAGTTCGGGAGCGGTGAGCTGGCCAGGCCGATCTCAGCGCTGGTGGCCCGGGTTAAGGGTGTCACGGGTGGGGTATTGGAATCCTCGCCGCTCCGGGTGACGCCACGCGCGTCGTTGCTGTGATACCCCTCGGCTAGGTTGATGAAATACGTGGTCGTGGCCCAGGGCCCTAAAACGATGCCCAGTTTGGGGCTAAAGATCGAGGCGCGTTTGCTCCCGGTGTTGCAACCCAGCGGATCACTGTTGATGTCGCAGCTGCCGTCGACATTGAGCAGCTTGTCCTTGACGTTGAAATCGAACTGGTCCTCACGGAGGCCAATTGAGGTCCGCAGCCAGCCGCGCCACTGGGCGCTGTTTTCGACGTAAACGGCCGCGTTCGACTCCGTGACACCCGCATTCTGCTTGGTGCCGAGGATCTGGCGCTGAAAGGTTGGGAAGATGCCGACGTCGCGAATGTCATCGACCCGTGTCTGCAGCCCCATGACATTGGTCATCGCTACACCGCCTAGCTGTGTGTACCAAGTTTTGGAGGCCTTGAACCCGTACACCACGCGATCGTCGTGCTGCAGCATTTGATCGCCATTCACCGGATCCTTAAGGAAGTAGGTAAAGGTCGACCACAGATCGAGCTTATAGCGAATGACATAGGCGGAAAACTGATTCTGATCCGTGGCTGTGTGCCGGACCCGATTGAACGTCAGGCTGGCGCGGCTGGTCTCCCCGCCGTCACTGGGATTGAGGCTGGCAAAGCGGCTGATGAGGCCCTGATCGATCGCGCGCTGCGGAACCTGGTCGGTGGAGTTCCATTTGCCCGCGTACGCCAGTCCGGTCAGCGTCCAGTAGTCATGGTCGGTGCCGCTGTGATAACGCAAAAGGCCGTTGATGCGATTGTAGTCGTCGGGGACGTCGAACGGCCCGTCGTTGTGATACACCTCGCCGGCGGTCAGCAGCGTGCCCGAACTTAAGGGTGTGGAGCCCATCAACAGCGCGCGCCGGTAGCCATCCTGCCCATAGCCGACCGTGGCTGTGGTGTCGACTTGATTGCGCAATCCCATCCGCACCGCGCCGGCGGTCGCAAAGTCGCCCTCATCAGAGTAATACGGGCCCTTCTTGTAATGCAGATCGCTGACCAGCTCCGGAATCAGAAAGTTCAAGTCCGAATATCCCTGACCGTGCGCGTGGGTGGGCATGTTGACGGGCATGTCATCGATTTCACTGGCGAGATCGGTGCCGTGGTCTAGGTTAAAGGCGCGCAGAAAGTACTGGTTCGCCTTGCCCTCGCCCGAATGCTGGGTCACGATCAATCCCGGCACGTTCTCCAATACCGCCCCGGGTCGCAGCAACGGCTGGCTGGCCAGTTGCTCTTGGCTGACGTCACCGGACGAAGCGGCCGTCATGTTGCTGACGCCCGTTGCGACGATGGTGATGGTTTCCAGTCCGAGATTGCTCACGCCACTGTCATCGGCTCGCGCCAAGCCGGGTACGCCCAACGCTGTAATTGCGGCGATGAGAGCGCTAAGATTCCGCCATCCGCTGCGTCGAATTCGTGACCCTGTGGTTTTCATATCCAGGCCATATTGGCTCTGAATGCGAAAGTCGGCACAGCCAGCCAGGTAGTCGGAGTCCGCAGAGCAGCAAGAGCTCGAGCACACCGAGATGCCACGGCATTCCTCGCTCGAACATCTCCTGCCGCTCTTTGGGCCGTCGGTCACTTGGGCATCAGCACTCTATCAATCGAGTGAATGACACCGTTGGACTGCCTCACGTCGTAGATCGAAATGTCGGCGACGGCGCTGCTCCCATCCTTAATCGAGATGTTGTGAGCCCCGTTCTTCATCAGCCACAACGATCCTCCGCTGACCGTTTTCAGCACGGCTTGACCATTTCCCTTGGCGATGAGCCTATCTAGGTCGGCAAAGGTGAGGTGGCCGGGCACCACGTGGTACGTCAGAACGCTCGTCAACTGAGCCTTGTTTTCCGGCTTCAGCAAACTCTCGACCGTTCCCGCAGGCAGGGCGGCGAACGCCGCATTCACCGGAGCGAATACCGTGAACGGACCCTTGCCCTCGAGGGTCTCGACCAAACCGGCCGCCTTGACGGCAGCGACCAGCGTCGTGTGATCCTGAGAATTGAGCGCGTTCTCGACAATGTTCCGTTGCGGCAACATGGCGCCGCCGCCGACCATGACGGAGGCCGAGGCGATTGCGCTCGTCGTGGCCAGCGCCGCGACGCAGACGGCCGCGGCGAGGGCTTTTCGAATTAGCATGACTGAATCTCCAGAAGGTTGATGGTTAGCGAACTGACCTTCGGATCTACGAGGGGAACGGCGATGCGGATGCACGGAATGCGTGTCCTTTCGGTAAGAATAATGATTTGGGTCTTCATAGCTACGTATCGACCCGTATTCTGGATGCGTAGCCAACGAGAAAGAAAGTCTTGGCCGCTCTGAGTGCTTATGAGCATTCTAAATGTGCTCGTACAACTTCCGGACCGAGCTGCGCTTGCCAGGGCTGGCGTTGCTCGAGTCAGCGTATCAATGACGCGGTTTTAGGTGGCGGTGATGGGCCCCGTCGTGCCCGCGGGCGTGGCCGATGTGCACACTGATGACATTAAGTAGGCCGTGTTGGACGCCGGAAAGCACCAAACTCTGGTCAATGTTCAGCGCCGGTTGACATCGTCGGCATCGGCCGCCGCTGGCCCGCGCAGCTAAGTGCGCTGTTCCACCCAGGTCTGCGCGCCCCCGGCAACCGCACTGCGCACTGCGCACGGCGCCAGGATTCACGCGACGGCCGCCTGCGGCTTGAACCGCTTGGCGACCAGGTAAACCTCGCGCGACTCTTTGCGCGATGCCGCCGGCTTGCGGATCAGCACCTTCTCAAAGTGCGTGCGCAGCTCCTTCAGGTACTGATCTGATCCCGAACCCTGGAACATCTTGGCCACGAAGCTGGCGCCGGGCTTCAGCGTCTTGCGCACCGTGTCGAGCGCCAGTTCCAGGAAATACATCGACGAGGCCTGATCCGCCATGCTGATGCCGGTGATGTTAGGGGCGATATCGGAAATGACGAGATCGAACTTGCCGCCATCGAGCCAGCCCAACAGCTGCTGCACGATGGCTTCGTCGGTGAAGTCACCCTGGATGAAATCGACATTTGCGAGCGCATCCATGGGCAGGATGTCGGTGGCCAGCACGCGCCCCTTTCTGCCGACTAGCTTGCCCGCCACCTGCGACCAGCCGCCAGGCGCCGAGCCCAGATCCATGATGCGCATGCCGGGGCGGATCAGCCGGTCTTTTTCATTCAGTTCGATCAGCTTGTAGGCCGAGCGCGAACGATAGCCATCCTTCTGCGCCTGCTTGACGAAGGGGTCGCTGAGGTGCCGCGACATCCAGCTGGCGCTGCTTTTGGTACGAGCCATTTTTCAGAGGATTTCGAGGCGCTACAATAGCGGCATTCTACCCCCTCTGCCGGATAGACCGGCCAGGATGTACGCAGTGATCCGCATTACTGAGCTGCCATTGCCGCTCGACTTCGCGCCCGCGGCACTGCGCCAGGCGATATTGCAACGCCTCTCGCTGGCCGCAGCCGACTTGCGCGATTTCACGCTGTTCAAGCGCAGCTACGATGCGCGCAAAAAGCACAGCGGCATCCTCTCCATCTGCATCGTCGATGTTGCGGTCCGTGATGAGGCCGCCGTACTGCGCCGCTGCGTCGGCGATCGACAGGTGAGCGTCGCTCCGGATATGTCGTATCACCCGGTTGCCACAGCGCCGGCAACGCTCAAGGAACGTCCGCTGGTCGTGGGCTTTGGGCCCTGTGGGTTGTTCGCTGCGCTATTGCTAGCGCAGATGGGCTTCAAGCCCATCGTGCTGGAACGCGGTCGCGAGGTGCGGCGGCGAACCGGCGATACCTGGGCGTTGTGGCGACAGCACACGCTGACCGCCGAATCAAACGTGCAGTTTGGTGAGGGCGGAGCGGGCCTGTTTTCCGATGGCAAACTCTACAGCCAGATCAAGGATCCGAAATTCTACGGCCGCAAGGTGATGCAGGAATTCGTGCGGGCCGGAGCGCCGGCGCAGATCCTCTACGTGAGCAAGCCTCACATCGGCACTTTTCGCCTCACCGGCGTGGTGGCGTCGATGCGCAAGGAGATCATTGCACTCGGCGGCGAGGTGCGCTTCGAGAGCCGGGTCGCGGACCTGCTCATCGAGCAGGGACAGATCGAGGGCGTGGTGCTCGCCGGCGGCGAAGCCCTGCACGCTCGCCACGTGGTGCTGGCGCTTGGCCACAGCTCGCGCGACACCTTGCGCATGCTGGAACTGCGACGGGTGTTCCTGGAGCCCAAGCCTTTCGCCATCGGCTTTCGCATCGAGCATCCGCAGTCACTGGTGGATGCCGCGCGCTTCGGCCGCTTTGCCGGTCACCCGCAACTCGGTGCCGCCGACTACAAGCTCGTGCACCACGCCAGCAACGGACGATCGGTGTACAGCTTCTGCATGTGCCCCGGCGGCACGGTGGTCGCCGCCACCTCGGAGCCGCAGCGCGTCGTCACCAACGGCATGAGCCAGTACTCGCGCAACGAGCGCAACGCTAATGCCGGTATTGTCGTGGCCATCAATCCGGAGGCGGATTTCCCAGGAGGTCCGCTCGCCGGCGTGGCGCTGCAGGAAGCGCTGGAATCGCAAGCCTATGTGCTGGGCGGGAGCGACTACTCCGCACCCGGCCAGCTGGTCGGTGATTTCCTGCGCGGCGTAGCCTCCACGCAGCTTGGCGAGGTCGTGCCTTCGTACACGCCTGGCGTGCGCCTGGGCGATCTGTCGCAGGCGCTGCCAGCCTACGCGATCGATGCGATGCGCGAGGCCTTGCCGGCGTTCGGCCGGCAGCTGCGCGGCTTCGATCGACCGGACGCCGTGCTTACCGGTGTCGAAACTCGCACGTCCTCGCCCGTGCGCATCACACGCGCTGCGGACTCGCTCCAGAGTATCAATGTGCGCGGGCTCTACCCCTGCGGTGAAGGTGCCGGCTATGCCGGCGGGATCCTCTCGGCAGGAGTCGATGGCATCAAGGTAGCCGAAGCTGTGGCGCGGGGCTGGTCATGAAATTTGAAGACATCAAGAAGCTGCATCACAAGAAATACCGCGAGGAATTCGGGTACTTCCTGCTCGAAGGCGAGCATCTCGTGCAGGAGCTACAGAAGGCGGCCAAGCGTGACCAACGGCTGTGCGACAGTGAAATCTATGTCACATCAGAATACGCGCACTGGCGCACCGATCTCAAGACGCATGTGGTCAACGGACGCCACATGGCGCAGCTTAGCGAGACGCGCTCGCCACAGGGTGTCGCGGCGGTCGTGCCGTTATTGGTCGCACCCGCGCCCTTGCCGGGTGAACGCGCCATCTATCTGCACGAGATCCAGGATCCGGGGAATCTGGGCACGATCCTGCGCACGCTGGCCTGGTTCGGAAAATTTCGCTGCCTGCTCAGTCCCGACAGCGTCGATCCGCACAATGGCAAGGTCGTGCGCGCCAGCATGGGCGCCATCTTTCACGTGCCGATTGAAATAGATGTGCCTATGGATTCGCTGCCAAAACGCGTTGCCAGTCTCGCGAGTCTGGAATTCAAAGGCCGGTCGATCGCGACCACCGCATTTCGCAACTTTGACTGCTACCTGTTTGGCAACGAAGCGCGTGGCTTGCAGCCCGAGGCGCTGGCCGCGGTGAAGGCTCAGCCCTTCACGATCGGGGGAACCGGGACGATGGAATCCCTGAACGTCGCGACGGCGGTAAATATTGCCCTATACGAGCTGCATCGGCAGCCCACTAACCGTTGAATCTAAAGGGAATATGGGGGATTTTAGCTAATTGGGGCCCATGCACGCCCCGGCGTGACAGCCCCGTAACACTGGGGCCGGGCCTGGCCGCTAGCCTCGGCACCATGAAATTGGCTGAACTGCATGTATTCCACTTCGACGGGGCCAGCGCCGCGCTGTCCCAGGACGAACTGGCCGCCGCCAGCACGCAATCTCAGGCTTGGGTGATCGCCACCTGCCAGCGTAGCGTGGTCGTGGTCGCGGGTCGTGCGGCGCGCGAAGCGCTGTTGCAGCGCCTGCCGACCGCCACTGCGGCACGCGCATTCGAGTCAGCCGAAGCCTATGCCTTCCTGCTGCGTTTCGCCTGCGGGCTCGAGAGCAAGCTGCTGGGTGAGACCGAAATCTTCGGTCAGATCAAGGAATCGTGGCGCGCCTTTTCGGCGGCGCCCAGCCTGCAATCGCGCCAGCTCGCGAGCTGCGTGCAATCGCTGTTCCAGGATACGAAAGAAGTGCGCGCCAATCAGCTCTCGGCGCTGGGCAGCGCTTCCTACGGTTCGCAGGTGCGCCGGCTGCTGGGTACGGTGAGCGACGGCCCCACCTTGCTGGTCGGTGCCGGCCAGCTTGCGCAGTCGGTCGCGCCCTGGATCGAAACCAACGAATTGGTGCTGTGGAACCGCACCACTGATCGCGCTCACGAACTGGCGGCGCTGGTGCAGGAACGTCACGCGCAGCGTGCCTGCCGTGTGCTTGATAATACGCTCGAGTCGGAACTCGCTGGCTGGTCGCAGGCTGGCGATATCGTGCTGTGCGTGCCTGCGGATGCCACGCGCGATGCCGCGCGCATCGCCGCTTGGCGAGCACGCGCCGGACACGGTGGTCGCATTGTGCACCTGGGCCTGGGCACCTCCGGCACCGACAAGGATGCTGCGGGCGAAGCGCTGTGGGGCGACGTGCCGGGGCTCACCAGCCTCACCGCACTGTTCGACATGCTACGTGCGCAATCCGATCTGCGCCGCGTCCAGGTGGTTCGTGCGCGCCGCGCCTGCGCCGAGAAGGCCGTGCTGCGCTCGCTCGGCAGCAACGCCACACAGCCTCATGGCTGGGAAGATCTCGCGGCTTTTGCCACTATCGGCCCCTGATCTGACAGGGGCATACCGGGGATGATCAAGCGGCCCTTAAGGCTAGGCACCCGCCGTTCCCTGCTCGCGCGCGCGCAGAGCAGTGCCGTCGCCCTCGATCTGGAACGCGCGCATCCGGGCCTCAAGGTCGAGCTGGTGGGTATCGACACGCGCGGCGATCGCATCACCGACGTGCCGCTCTCGCAGGTCGATGGCAAGGAATTCTTCACGGCCGAGATCGATGCCGCGCTACAGAGTGGCGTGGTCGACATCACGGTGCATTCTTTCAAGGATCTGAGCCTGGAACGTCCGGCACGCCTGCACCTGGGCGCCGTGCCGCTGCGGCAGAACCCGCGCGATATTGTTTATTTCGCACCCGACGTTGCTGAAGTACTGGTGCGCGGCGGGAGCCTGCGCGTCGGCAGTTCTTCACCGCGCCGCGCCGCCTTCGTGCCTTCATTCCTCGAGCGCGCGCTGCCGGGCGCCGCGGCCGCACCGGCCAGGCCGCGCGTCGAGCTGGTGCCCTTGCGTGGCAATGTCGATTCACGCTTGCGACGGCTCCGTGAGCCGCGCGGCAGCGAGCGCCAGCTCGATGGCGTGATTCTCGCCTTCGCCGGCGTGTCGCGATTGTGGCAGGACCAGGCGGTGGGCGCGGGCGCACTGCTGCGTGAATTGCTGGCCGACTTGCCGCGCATGCTGTTGCCTCTGAATGCCTGTCCGGCGGCTCCCGCGCAGGGTGCGCTGGCGATCGAGTGTCGCAGCGACGATGAAGTTACGCGCACGCTGCTGGCCGCGATCGATGACGCGCCGACGCGGGTAGCCATCGCCGCCGAGCGCGCCCTGCTGGCGCAGCGCGGTGGTGGTTGTCATCAGCAGTTTGGCGCCACGCAGCTGCAGCTCGATGGTCTCGGTGCACTGCTCTACGTGCGCGACGCCGACGCGCAGGGTGCGCAGCCGCCGCAGCTGCACTGGCAGGCGCCGCTGTCCGCCAGTGCCGCGCGCCCCGCTGGTTCACAACGCCAAGCCCTGCGATCCTGGGACGGCAGCGCACAGCCCGCACCGGCGATCGAGGCCATCGCTGATGCCGCGGCACAATGTACGCAGGCGCTGGCGTCAGCCGAAGCCGCCTTCGTTGCTCACCAGCGAGCGTTGCCCGAGCTGCCTGCTACGGCTGTCAACAGCTGCCCGCATATCTGGGTGTCGGGTACTGAGAGCTGGTATGCGCTGGCCGCGCGCGGCGTCTGGGTAGAAGGCTGCGCCGAGTCACTGGGATTTGCGGCTTTGCGCCGCACCTTGTCCGAGCCGCTGCTGGATCTGCCCTCGCCACGCGACTGGCTGGCGCTGACCAGCGCAGAAGCAGCGGCAGGCTGGGGCGACGTGCCGGCACTGGCCACCTATCGCCACGGGCCCACCCCCGCTGACACGTCGGCAGCGTCGCCAGAGGGCGCCACTCACCTGTGGTGGCACAGCAGCGTACAGTTCGACCAGTGGCGCAGTGCCGTCGCGGCCGGCTGCGTGCAGGCCTGCGGGCCGGGCAAGACGGCCGAGCATTTGCGGCGCGCGGGCGTTACGGCGTTGCTGGTGTTTCCTTCGGTACGGCATTGGCGGGAGTGGTTGCAGACTTGAACCTGAAGGCCGGGCAGGGATCCTTAAGCGTGATGCCGGCGCGGCGTGCACGCATGATCGCGGCACTGGCCGCCCTCTGGATCCTGCTGGTGCTGAGCCTCGGCGTCTGGTGGGTCACTTTCTTCGTGCGCCAGGCACGCCTGATCGCCGAGCTGCAGTCGATCACCGGCCGCACCAACAGTGCCGTGGCGGCGCAGTGGGCACGCACGCGACTGATGCTGATCGGCGAATCGAGCGTGTTCCTGATCCTGCTGCTGGCGGTCTCGGCGTTGCTGGCCTGGTTCTACATGCGCGAGAGCCGGCGCGCGCGCGGCATGCAGGCGTTCTTCGCGGCGGTGACGCATGAGTTGCGCACGCCACTGACGAGCATCCGCTTGCAGGCCGAGGCCATTGCGGAGGGCGACCAGCGCGCCACACTGGCGCGCCGGTTGCTCGAAGACTCCAACCGGCTCGAATCGCAGATCGACAAAACCCTGGAACTGGCGCGTATTGAAGGCGGTGGGCCGCTGGCCGAGCAGGCGGTGCCGCTGGCTGGCTGGCTGGAGCGCACGCTGCACACCATTGTCGCGGGGCACGGCGAGCGTGTGCGACTGACAGTGCAGGTGAACGAGCCCTTGCCGGATATCCTCGCCGACGCTGCGGCGGTGCAGATGATCCTGCGGAATCTCGTGGAGAATTCAGTACGGCACTCGCACCTCGAACAGGTGCAGGTCGCGGTCAACGCGCGCGCTGCGCCGGGGCGGGTGCTGATCGAGTATCGCGACAACGGCGCGGGCACCGCGGTGCCGGCGCGCGAACTCGGACGCCTGTTCGAGCGTGGCGCGGGTTCGGGCGGGAGCGGCGTCGGCCTGTACCTGGTGCGTGCGCTGATGAATCGCATGGGCGGCCGCGCGGAATTTTTCACTGCGGCGGGCGAAGGTTTCCGCGCCGAGCTGCGTTTCAGCGCCAGCAACGATGCGGGTGCGCCGTGAACGGCGAGATCCATCTGCTGGTGGTGGAAGACGAGCGCAATGTCGGTGAGACGCTGGCCGAGCGCCTGCAGGCCGCGGGTTTCCGCGTGACGCTGGCCGACTCCGCGGCGCGCGCACGGCAGGCCTGGCGCAGCGAGGCGCCGCAACTCGCGTTGCTCGATGTCGGTCTGCCCGATGGCAACGGCTTCGCACTGGCGCGCGAACTGCGTACCGCCGCACCGCAGACCGCAATCATTTTTCTCACTGCGCATGGCAACCCCGAGGAGCGGGTGCGTGGACTGGAACTGGGTGCCGATGACTATCTCACCAAGCCGTTTCATTTTCGCGAGCTGTTGCTGCGCATCCAGAACTGCCTGAAGCGCGCCCAGGATCTGGCCAACTTGCCGGGTGAAGTGCGGGGCACGTTGCGTATCGGTCGCGCGCAGGTCGACTTCGAGCGCTACAGCGCGCTGGTCGATGGCGAGCATCACGCACTCACGCATAAGGAATGCGCGGTGCTGCGCCTGCTCGCCAGCCGCGTCGGCAAGGCTGTGAGTCGCGATGAGATTCTCGATCGTGCCTGGTCGGCAGACGAATTTCCGACTTCGCGCACCGTCGACAACTTTATTGTGCGTTTGCGACGGCTGGTCGAGACGGACGCCGCCGAGCCGCGCGTGATTCGCAGCATACGCGGTGTGGGATATCTATTGACCGAGGTGGGACGTGACTGAGACCTTGTTGGCAGCGGCGCTGGGACGGCGCAATGCGCGTCGACCGCCGCTGTGGTTCATGCGCCAGGCGGGCCGCTATCACCGTCATTACCAGGCGTTGCGCGCGCGCCATGATTTCATCGCGCTGTGCAAGCAGCCGGAGCTGGCCGCGGCCGTGACCATGGGGCCGATTGATGATTTCGATTTCGATGCGGCGATACTGTTTTCCGATCTGCTGTTTCCGCTCGAAGCCATGGGCATGGGACTCACCTATGAGCCCGGCCCGAAACTCGCCTGGCATCTGCGCAGTGCCGCCGATCTGCCGCGACTGCGTGGCGGCGCCGCGGCTGCGCAGCACATGCAGTTCCAGGCCGAGGCGCTGCGCCTGCTGCGCCCGCAGCTCGCTGCCGAGAAGGCGCTGATCGGGTTCGTAGGCGCACCCTTCACACTCTATGCTTACGCCGCCGCCGGTTCGCACGAAGGGTTTTCCCGCGCGGGACCTTCGGGTCTGGAAGATGGCGTGTACGAAGGCTTCTGCGAGCGGCTGGTGGAACTACTGGCCGCCAACATGGTGCTGCAGGCCCAGGCCGGCGCCGACTGCGTGGCACTGTTCGATACTGCCGCCGGGGCACTCGACCCCGTGCAGTTCGCGCGCCACGTTGTGGGCCCGCTCGCACAGGTGATCGCGCTGTTTCGCCGCAGCTGCCCGGCGACGCCGTTGATTTACTACTCGCGCGACACCAATCCTGCGCACTGGCGTGCGCTCGATGCGCTCGACCTGCAATGCCTGGGTGTCGATTGGCGCCACGACCTGGCCGACACCCTGCAGGCGCAGACGCCACGCTGGTGCGTGCAGGGCAATATCGATCCTGACTGGTTGCTGCTGCCGCCGGCTGAACTCGAAACACGCGTGCACAAGGTGTTTGCGCGGGTCGCGGCGCTGCCGGCCGCGGCGCGCGCGAGCTGGGTATGCGGGCTCGGACACGGTGTGCTGCAGCACACGCCTGAAGACAATGTGCGGCTGCTAATCCGGCTGCAGCGTGAGGTGTTTTCATGAACGCAGCGCAACGTAGTGCCCGGGTGGCGAAATACGATGTGGCCGGGCCGCGCTACACCAGCTATCCCACGGTGCCCTATTGGGATGAGACGCCGACCGAACAGCAGTGGCTGGAACGGGTCGGCGCCGCGCTGCAGCCAGCGCAGGGCGGCAGGCCGGGTGCGGCGATCTATGTGCACGTGCCGTTCTGCCGCTCGCTGTGTACTTTCTGCGGCTGCAATACCCGGGTGACGCGCACGCACACCATCGTCATGCCCTATGTGCGCTCGGTGCTGAGCGAATTCGCGCTCTATCGCGAGCGGCTCGGCGTGCACGAGCTGGAAATCGGCGAGCTGCACCTGGGTGGTGGCACGCCGACCTTCCTGACGCCCGACGAGCTCGGCGAGCTGGTCGGTGGCCTGCTGCACGCATCGCGGCTGCGCCCCGCAGCAGTACTGTCGATCGAAGTCGACCCGCGCGTCACCAGCAATGAGCAACTGTCGGTGCTGGCGCAGTCCGGCTTCAAGCGCATCAGCCTCGGGGTGCAGGATTTCGATCCGCGCGTGCAGGACATCGTCAATCGTGTCCAGAGTATCGACCAGGTACGCACGGTGACTGAGCAGGCGCGCGCGCTCGGCTTCAACAGCGTCAACTTCGATCTGATCTACGGCCTGCCGCTGCAGACGCTGGCCAGCATCGAGGCCACGATGGATGCGGTGTGCGAGCTGCGTCCTGATCGCATCGCGCTTTATGGTTATGCGCACGTGCCGTGGATCAGACCGGGTCAGCGCCGCTTCACCGAGGCCGACCTGCCCGAGGGCGAGGCGCGGCGCGCGCTCTATGAACTGGGGCGTGACCGGCTCGAGAGCGCCGGCTATCGCGAGATCGGTCTCGATCATTTCGCGCTGCCCACTGACAGTCTATGGACCGCGGCGCGCAGCGGACTGATGCATCGCAATTTCATGGGCTATACGGACGCGTTTACGCGCCCGCTGCTGGGCCTGGGCGTCTCCGCGATCGGTGATGCCGGCGATGCGTATGCGCAGAACGAAAAGGAACTGCAGGTCTACCAGGAGCGCGTCGCGCGCCGCGAGCTGCCCTTGCACCGCGGCCACCTGCTCGATGCCGAGGATCAGGTGCTGCGCCGGCATATCCTCAACCTGATGACGCGCATGGAGACGCAGTGGCGCGGCGAGGACTACACCGAGTTCCTGGGCAGTGTGCCCGAGCGGCTGGCCGAGTTCAGCGCCGACGGATTGCTGCAGCTGAGCGACGATGGCTGCAAGGTCACCGAGGCCGGGAGGCCGTTCCTGCGCAATATCTGCATGGCCTTCGATGCGCGGCTGGTGCGGCGCAGTCCCGACCGGCCACTGTTCAGCAAGACCAATTAAAGAAACCTGCTCATTGGCAGGCGCCGCGGCGGCTACGCGGGCTTGACCACCGCCAGGATCAGGATCGGCACCACCAGCAGCAGTGCCCCTTCATTGAAGAGCCTCAGCATCACGCCACTGGGCAGCGCCGCGCCGCCGCGCATGCGCTGCACGAACACGCGGCACACCAGGTGATAGGCAATCAGCCCCAGCACCAGCAGCAGCTTGATCTGCAGCCACAGGCCCGCGTAGGCATACGCCTGCCACAGCCACACGCCGCAGCCAAGTGCGAACAGCGCCAGCAGTGTCATGAAGCCATAGAGTCGGCCGGCCATGATCACCAGCCGCCGTACGTCTTCGCCGGCATCGCTCCCTTCACGGTAATGCACGAAGATGCGCGGCAGATAGAAGATGCCGGCCATCCAGGCCATCACGCCCAGGATATGAAAGGCTTTGATCCACAGCATGGTGCTCATCGTGCCCGTTTGCGTGGCCAGCACGCAAGCGCCGCGCAATGCCCTAAACTTCCCCGACCATGAGCCAGCAGCCCAGTGCCGCGCCCCGTGCCGGCGAATCGCCCCCGCGCCCGGGCCTGCTGCTGCGCGCGCTGGGCCGTGTGCCGCTGCCGCTGATGTATGGCCTGGCGGCGGTGCTGGCGTTCCTGCTGCGCTATGTACTGCGCTTTCGAGTTGCTGTCGCGCGCGACAACCTGCGTCGCGCGTTGCCGCAGCTCGATCAGGCTGCGCGCGAGCGCCTGCTCAACCGGCAGTACCAGAAGCTCACTGAAGTGCTGGTCGAGCTGCCGTGGCTGTGCAGCGCTACGCCGCAGCAGGTGCGCGAGCGCGTGCAGTTCGCCAACCTGGCCACGCCCCAGGCCGATCTTGCCGCCGGGCGCCCGCTGCTGGTGCTGGCCGCGCACCTCAGCAACTGGGAATGGCTGTTGCAGGCGCTCGGCGTATATTTCGATGCGCCTTGCTACGGTGCCTACAAGCCACCGCACAGTGAGCGCGCCGATCGTCTGATGCTGGCGGTGCGCAGCAGGATGGGTGTGCGCATGGTGCCCGCCAAACGGCTGATCCGCGAGATCCTGCGCCTGCGCGGCGCGCCGCATGTGCTGGGCATGGTGGCCGATCAGATGCCGACCAGCAGTGCCGGGCGCGTGTGGCTGAGTTTTCTGGGCCGCGATACCGCGTTCTTTCCGGGGCCTGCGGAGATCTCGCGACTGGGCAACTACCGCGCCTACTTTCTCGCGCAGCGACGCGTGCGTCGCGGTTACTACGAAGTGGAATTCGAAGCCATCAATCAGCCGGGTGAGTCGCTGAATGTGCCGACTTTCACGCAGCGTTACGCCGCGCGCGTCGAGGCACTGGTGCGTGAACAGCCGGCCGAGTGGGCCTGGACTCACCGCCGCTGGAAATTGCAGCCGCCTGCACTTGCGGCCGTCGCCGCGGCCACCCGCGCAACCGGCGACGACGCGGCGCAATAGCCGATTACGCCGCCCGACGCCCGTGCCGCCGACGCCAGCGGTTGTGGAACAGCGGCACCAGGCCGATGGCGATGCCGCCGAGGCCGATCACGTTGGTGATCAGATCGAAAGTCGGGATGCTGTAGATCGCCACGAAGGCCAGGAACAAAGCACTGGCCAGCGGCCAGAGCACCAGCGCGATCATCTTGCCCGGACTCTTCAGCGCCGCGCGGCCGGCACCCCAGGCACAGGCAAAGCTTGCCAGCCCGTAGTAGAACGCTGCCTGGAAGCCGATCGCGTTGACGGCATCGCGCATGATCTGGTTCACGGTTGGCAGGAACGAGCATAGTGACAGCAGCACCAGCCCGAACACCGTGAGCACGGCGCCGGCGACCCACGGTGTCTGCCAGCTCTTGTGCAGCCGCGCATAGCGTGGGTGCAGCGCACCGCCACGGCCCTTGGCATACATGGTGCGCGTGAACTGCAGGAACGAGGTCTCGAGCGTGCCGATGGTACTGAGCAGTACCGCGATCACCGCCATGTAGCTCCACGGTTTGGGAAAGAGCTTTTCCGAAACCGCGAGCACGATGTTGGTGCCGGCGTGCTCGACCTCGGCATCGTTCAACACCAGTAACGTTGCCAGCGCAAAACCGACGAACAGCATCAGCGCCGCGATCATCGACAGCACCGCGCCGAGCCCCGGCGTGTTGCCGGCATCGCGCGTTTCCTCATTCAGGTTGACTGTGACGTCCCAGCCCCAGAAGAAAAATACTGCCGTCAGTGCGCCGGTTGCGAATAGCTGTGGCGTGAATGAGCCGGGCGACAGCCAGCTCCAGGAAAATTGGTGGGCCGCATGGCCGCCGGATTTCAGTAGCGCGGTGCCGATGATGATCACCAGGATCACGACTTCAATGCCGGTGAGCACCACCTGCAGGTAGCTGGCCACCTGGATGCCCTTGAGCACCACCGCGCTCACGATCAGGAGCCACGCGGCCGCCACCAGCGCGACGCTGATCGGGCTGCTCGCGAGGTGTGGAGCAATGAGGCCCAAGGTCGCAGTGGCGGCCGGTATCGTGCCACCGACCATGAATAGTGCCGAGGCGACCAGCAGCGACCAGCCGGCCAGAAACCCCAGCACCGGGCCGAAGGCCTTCTCGACCCAGGCATAGGAGGCGCCGGCATTGGGATCGGCGCGATTGAGCTGCTGGAAGGCCAGCGTCACGCCAAACATGATCAGGCCGCAATACAGCAGGCTCGCGGGCGACAGGATGCCAACCGCCACCACCTGCGTGGCGGTGGTGGCCGCGGCACTGAAGGCCGGCGCGGTGCCGGCAATGCCCATGACGACCGACTCGCCCAGGCCCAGAGTATTGGCCGCGAGACTGTGTTTTGCCGTCATTGGAAGCTGACCTCCACGGTTCCGAGCCCGCTAAATGCCGCCCGGGCGTGTTGCCCGGCTTCGAGATGGCGCACTCCGTTGCAGCTGCCGGTGGTCACGTATTCACCTTTTTTCAGGCCGCCACCCAGTGCGGCCAGATGATTCGCGATCCAGTGCAAAGGCAACAGCGGATTGGCAAGCGGATGACCCCCGATGCCAGTATGCACGCTGCGATCATCCACTTGTACCTGCAGCGGCAGTTCGGACAGTGCCAGCGCGCGCCACTCGGGGCAAGGCGCACCGATGATCAGCGCCTCGTTCATGAAGTTGTCGGCTACACGTTCGAGCTGCGAGACCGCATCCACGTCCACATAGCGGGTCACGACGATCTCGATCACCGCGTGGGCGCTGGCGACAGATGCGCACACCTCATCCAGGCTGTAGGGCGCATCGGCGCCGCGCGGGGGCAGATCGGCGCCCAGCAGGAAGGCCACTTCGGGTTCAAGCCCCAGGCGTGTGGTCGGGCGCGTCGCCAGCGAGCGCTGCGTCAGCGCAGCCGGAGAGGGCAGCAGCGCGTCGCGCGCTATCGGGGCGCAGATGCCGTGCTGCGCATCGAACAGCGTGGCCTTCCAGCCGCCAACGCTGGTGCCCAGCAGGCACAACACCTGCTGCTGGATCGCGTAGGCCTCGGCCAGGGTTTGTGGTGCCAGCGCTGCGGGCAATGAGGCCAGGCGCGGCGCACCGCGACGCACGGCCAGCAGCAGTTCTGCTGCGCGCAGCGCGCGGCTCTCCTGCATCACGCTGCGCCGCGTTGCATCAGCTGGCGCTCTGCGTGGCCAGTCGCTCGCCGAGAAAGTGCGCCAGTTCGGCAATGCTGGGGTTATCGAAGATGTCGGTAATGTCGAGCACGCCGGGCCAGCGCTGCTCGATACGTTCGTGCAGCGCCATCAGTTTCATCGAGCTCACGCCGGCATCGAACAGGCTCTCGGTGACCTCGATCTGGCGCCCGTCGAGCGCCACTGTGCAGATGCTTTGCAGTTCGGCGATCAGCGGATTGCTGCCATCGATCGTCGCGCCGCGCTGCGCGGCCAGCGCGCGCAGGCTGGCGAGATCGGCATCGTTGGCGCCGGCCAGGTATTCCGCTTCCAGCAGGTGGCGCTGCACCTTGCCGCTGGTGGTTTTCGGGATGCGCTTCACAGGCACTACCGCCGTGACTGTCAGGCCCGCATGTTCGCCGAGGCGCCGCGCGACAGCTTGGGCGATCGGCAGGAATTCGGCCACCTCGCCCCGGTGCAGCACGAACACTACCAGCTGATCGGATTCGGCCTGTGCGGGGCGCACGCCGCTGGCCACGATCTTGCCGAGTTCCACGCCCGCAATATCAAGCGTCAGCGATTCGAGATCATGCGGGTAATAATTCTGTCCGTTGACGAACAGGATCTCCTTGTGGCGCCCGGTCACATAAAGTTCGCCGGCGTGGATTGCGCCCAGGTCGCCGGTGCGCAGCCAGCCATCGGCTGTATGCAGCGCCGCGTTGGCCTCGGGTGCATCAAGATAGCCGCCAGTGACATTCGCGCCGCGGATCTGGATGTGACCGACATGCTCTGCGGCCAGCCGCTGATCGTCGTCACTGGCGATGCGCAACTCACACAACGGAACGGTGTGCCCCACCGCCACCAGCGCCAGTGCGCCACGATCACCGGGCGTGAGCAGCCTGATCGGCTGGCCCGGATTCAGTTGCTGGCGATCGAACCAGGCCGCGTGATACGCGGCGCCCAGCGGCTGAAAGCTCACCGCGACGCTGGCTTCGGCCAGGCCGTACACCGGGAACATCGCGTTGCGCGGCAAAGCGCAGGCGGCGAGCCGATCCATGAAGTCATCGCACAGCCCAAGGCTGATGGGCTCGGCGCCGTTGAAGATCACACGCACTGCGCTCAAGTTGAGTTCGCCCGGTGGCCGATCGCCCAGCACCTTGAGGTAGTGCCGATAACCGAAATTCGGCGAACACAGGAGCGTGGCGCGCAGGCGCGAAGCGAGCTGCAGCCACAGCACCGGCCGCCGGATGAACAGTTCCGTGGCCATGTGATGAATCTGTACCCGGTTGGCCAGCAGGAAAATATGAAAACCGATCAGCCCCATATCGTGCGTGAGGGGCATCCACGACAGGCTGATATCGCGCTCGCAGAACTGCGCGCCGGCGGTGGCGCCCTGGCAGTTGGCCAGCAGATTGGCGTGCGTGAGCACCACGCCCTTGGGCGAGCTGGTCGAACCGGACGAATACTGGATGAAGGCGGCATCGTCGGGCCGCGCCGCGTGCAGGCGCCCGGGCCGCGAAATGTCGGTCAGCTCATCGCTCAGCAGCGCGCGCGCTTCCAGTGCGGCGAATGCGGCCTGCTGCTCGTGCTGCTCGGCAAAGTTGCGGATGCGCTCGAACAGCTTGCGCTCGGTGTACAGGAAGGGGTTGCCGAGCTGGGCGGCGATGCGCAGCAGTTTGTGACGGTGTTCGTCGCTGATGCCGGGGGCCACCGGCACCGGCGTGATGCCGCCCAGGATGCCGGCCCAGAACGCATCGATGAAAGCCTCGTTGCTGTTGAGGAACAGTAGCAGCCGGTCACCGGGACGAGCACCGAGTTGCTGCAGGTGGTGCAGCACGCCCAGTGCGCGCTGGTACAGTTCGCCGTAGGTGATGGTGCGCGCTTCGTGTTCGCCCTCGTGATAGGTCACGGTGCGATCGGCAGTGCGATGGGCCTGTAGCAGTGCGGTCAGCGTGTTGGCATTCATGCAGCGGCACATTCTAACCCGTGCGCCCAGTGGGCGCGGCGCCGCGAACCCATCATAATGGCCTGCATGTGGAAGCTTGCCCTGACCTTTGGCTGCCTGCTGGCTCTGGCCGGTTTTGCACTCACGCAGCTCGTGCTCGGCTGCATGGGTCTGGCCCAGCTGCTGGGCGTCGGCGGTGTGGTGCTCGGCTTGCTGCTTTGGCCACTGCTGGGCTGGCGTCTGCCGTTGCAGTTCGGTGCCTTCTGGGGTGCGCTGACCCTCTGGCACTGGCCTTGGTTTGCGGCGCTGATGATGGGCGCACCGCGTGAATTGCTGATGGTGCCGGGCCTGGTGGCGCGGCTGATTGCCAGGCTCCGCCACCCGCCGCCGTCCTGGCAGGGCGCGCCATCCGGCGCGGTCCAGACTGTAGCGACTTTGCAGCGATGAGTGCCCTGGCGCTGCGCTACTGCCTGCCACGTGTGCCCAAGCGCGGCTATGGCCTGGGCAACGAACTGATTCCCTGGGCACGGGCGCACCTGGCAGCCGAGCTGCTCGGTGCCGAGCTGCTGACGCCTGCTTTCGGACTCAATCGCCGCCCTTACTGGCGGCATTTTGGCACTCCGGCCGATGACTGGATCTACCGGCGTGCCTTGCCCAGGTTGATGCCCGCGGTGCAGTTCGACCAGTCGGACTATCTCGAACATGGCGGTGGCGATGTGTTCGTGGCGCTGCGCAGCTTCGCGGCTGCACGGCAACTGCATCAGCGCCGCGTGTACGTTCTGGTCACGCAGGGCCTGTGGGGCGGCTTCCATCACATCATGGCGGCGCGCGAATTCGTGCGCACCACGCTGTTTCGCTCGCGCTATGCGGCCCGCAACCTGCTGCAGCTGCGCACGCGTATCGATCCGCACAAGGTACTGGTGGCGATGCACGTGCGGCTGGGCGACTTCGCGCGGCCGCGCGCGGCGGGCGAATATTCCAGTTCCTGGAATGTGTCGCTGCCCATCGAATGGTTCGTGAACATTGCCCACGAGCTGCAGCGTGCCTGGGGCGATGGCTGGCAGCTGCTGGTAGTGAGCGATGGCGGACCGGAACAGTTGCGGCCTTTGCTCGAGGCCTTCCCCTGCATCATCACGGCCGACTTGCCGCACGGCGATTGTTCCGACGCACTGGCGCTGGCCGCCGCAGACCTGCTGGTCTGCTCAACCTCCACCTATAGCTGGTTGGCCGCCTATCTCTCCGAGGCGCCCTACCTGTGGTTTGCGCCGAATCTCTACACGCACCCGGAAGCTTGCTACACGCTCGGCGATCCGCCGGCGAATGCTGCTGCCTACGATCCCAAGCGCATCGCGATAGCGCACTATCTGGGCGAAGGCACTGCGGTACGTGCGCGAGGCGCCGGCGTGAGCATCGACGGGCAGGTGCCCGCAGGTGTGCTCGGCGAGGCGCTGCGTCACCATCGCGCCGGTCGCTGGGAAAGCGATCTGGTGCGTGGCGGTGCCGCGCCAATCTCATCCGCTGCCTTCGATCGCTGAAGCCACTGTGGGCGCGGCATGAACAGCAGCGGAGCAGCCAACGCGGTGATCGTCGCCTGTGTCTGGCTGCGGCAACCGCTGCTGCCTGCGACCCGTGCAGCACTGCGCGCTCAGCTTTCTTATGGGCGACAACTGCAGCTCGGCAGTGCGCCGCTGCGACAATCGCAGACGCTGCTGGGCGTGGCCCTGGCCTGTGAGCTGCTGTCGCGCGTCGCGCGTCGGCCGCTGCGAGCGGCGCAAGTGCGCTACACGCCGGGCGGCAAACCCTATGCGCCGGGTTTTCCCGAGTTCAGCATTTCACATGCGGGCGATTGGGTCGTGTGCGCCGTGGCGCGTCGCGGTGCGATCGGCGTCGACATCGAAGCATTGGACGAGGTGCGTACGCCGGGCGTAGTGGCGGCCTGGTGCAGCCGCGAAGCCACGCTCAAGGCCGCTGGTGCGCGCCTCGGCGAGCTGGCGCGCGTGCAGGGCGGCGGCAGGCGCCTGCAGTTTCAGGGGCGGCGCTGGTATGGTCACGCGCCGCGACTCGCGCCGGGCACGGTGCTGCGCGTGGTGAGTTCGCACCCGCACGCGCGCATCAGGATGCTGCAACGGCCTGTGGCACAGGTGCTCGCGCGACAGCAGACCAGCCGATGAGCGAGACGCCGAAGCCCAAACAAAGCCAGGTGCAGCTCGGCGTCTATCGACAGGTGCGCATGCCCGGCCGCCACATGAGCCGACTGCGCCGCGTGGCCTATTGCTATCTGGCGCCGCTGGCAGCAGGGTTGATCCGGCTGTGGTGGCGGAGTAGTCGTGTGGTGAACGTGGTGGGTGAGGAGCATCTGGACGCGGTGCTGGAGCGTCACCCCTCGTTCCTGCCGGTGTACTGGCATCAGCATCACCTGTTCTGCGCGCACTACCTGTTGCAGCAGCAGCAAACGCGCGCGCTGCGCACCGGTTTCCTGATCAGCCCTTCGCTCGATGGTGAGTTGGGCGCAATGATCATGCGACGCCTGGGCGGCCATGTGATCCGCGGTTCCTCGACGCGCACCGGCGCACTGGCGATGAAGGAATATTTCCAGGCACTGGTGCGCGAGGCGGTATCGCCGGTGCTCAATCCCGACGGTCCGCGCGGTCCACGCTTTCAATGCAAGCCCGGTGCCATGCTGCTGGCGCAGATGTCGGGACGCGAAATCCTGCCGCTGGCCTACGCCGCCTCGCGTGCCTGGCTGGTGCACTGGGACAAATTCGTACTGCCCTGCCCAGGCGCGCGCATTGCGGTGGCGATCGGCGAGCCGCTGAGCGTGCCGCGTGGCACCAGCCCTGAGGCGCTCGAGGCCATACAGCAGCAGTTGCAGGCGCGACTGCACGCCACATTTCATGCCGCCAGGGCGGCGCTCGAGTCCAAAACGCGCTGAGTTTTGTCGTGGATTTGCTGGCACTTAGCTTGCCTTCTTGCAGCGCTGTGGGAGAATCCGCAGCTCATGAGCAAGCTGCCCACTGCAATGAGTGGCGATCACACCGCCTCGGATGTGCTCGCCTCGCAGTTCTGGACCGGGAGGCCGGAGCGGGTGCTGCCGGGGCTGGATGTGGCCTGTACCAAGATCGCGGTCGACTTCCAGAATCTGCAGCGCCATAACGCCGATGAAGTCATCCGCCAGAGCCTGACGATACTGCGCGAGTCGACTGCGGCCGATGGTGCCTTCAGTGCTTTCTTCGACGCCGGCGGTGCCTACATCGAGTCGGTGATGATCGCCGATGGGCCTTTTGCGCAGTGTCACCCCGAGGGCCTGCGCGGCATGCCGCTCAACCGGCTGCCGTACGTGGCCGCTCGTGCCGATCACCTGCGGCTCAGCGAGTTTCGCGATACCGCCAAGCCGCGGCGTGAGCAGGGCGTGGATGCGGGCCTGCTCGCCGAGCTGTCGATCGGCGCCGCGTTGATGGTCAGCTTCCGTATCCGCGGCCGCAGCGCCGGCTTGCTGGGCCTGGTTTATGGCCTGCCGCGCAGCGATTTCGATGTGAATCTGCAGCTGTTGCTCAAGCTGCTCGGCAGCAGCCTGGCGGCGGGCCTGGAGCGCGTGCGCCTGAGCCTGTCACTCGATCGGCTCGAAGCGCGTTCGCAGCTCGCCGAGCTCGCTGCCAACGACGGCCTGTGGGATTTCGATGTCGAGGCGCAGCAGACTTATTTCTCGCCGCGCTGGCGCACGATGCTCGGTTACGACACGGTCGAGCTGAAGAGCGATTTCGACTGGCGCACGCTGGTGCATCCGGAAGATGCCACCAAGGTGCAGAACGCGATCCGCGATCACGTGGCCGGCAAAACGCAGATGTTCGAGAGCACGCACCGCATGCACCACCGCAG
>JAYUZE010000203.1:0-3076 GCA_043752035.1 Gammaproteobacteria bacterium | reverse complement strand
GGTGCAATTGTCGGCGCGGCGCTCGAAGTCAACGAGCAGCTCGTGGTGCGCGCGCAATGGGAACAGCAGGAGCAGCTGCGCGCCGCCCAGCTGAGCGCCGCCCTGCAACTGCGCGAGGCCGCACAACAGCGCGCCGCGGCGGGCTTGAGCGATCGGCGCCCCGCGCTGGAGGCCACGCACACCTGGCTTGGACTCAGTGAGGCACAGATTCAAAGTCACTACGGCCGCCTGTGCGCAGAACTGGCGCTGATCCGGGCGCTGGGTGGCGGTTACCAGATGGACACCAAGCAATGAACGAAGACCCGACCGCCCATGCTGGCAACGGCCAGCGCCGGCGCGTACTGCTGATCATCGCCGCGGCATTTGCCGTGCTGGCCATGGGCTGGCTGCTGCTATGGTGGCTGGTATTCTCGCAACGCGAGACCACCGACGATGCCTACGTGGCTGGCGATCAGATTGGCGTCTCGGCGCAGACCGCAGGCACGGTGGTAGCCCTGCAGGTCGATGACACTCAGCGCGTCGAGAGCGGCCAGGTGCTCGTGCAGCTCGACCCCACGGACAATCTGGTGGAGCTGGCACGAGCGTCCGGCACACTGGCGCTGACCGTTCGCCAGATACGCCAGCAAAGCCAGCAGGCCGCGCAGGTCGATGCCGAAGTGAACAGCCGGCAGCTCGAACTGCAGCAGGCTGAGGCCGAGCTGGCACGTCGCCAGCCGCTGCTGGCCACCCAGGCGATCGCCGCCGAGGAACTGCAGCGCGCCGACACCGCCGTCGAGCTTGCGCGGGCCGCGCTGCTGGCCAGCAGCCGCCAGGCGCGCGCGGCGCACGCACCGCTCGAGGGCACATCGCTGGCGAGCGCACCGGCCGTGCTCGAGGCGCGCGCGGCCTTCGTGCAGGCCTGGATCGCGGCGCGGCGCAGCAGCGTACGCGCGCCCAGCAGCGGCTACGTCGCGCGCCGTAACGTGCAGGTCGGCCAGCGCGTGGTCCCGGGCCAGACACTGCTGACGATCATCCCGCTCGACAAGCTCTGGGTCGATGCCAACTTCAAGGAAGGACAGCTGCGCGAGCTGCGCATCGGCCAGAGCGCGCGCGTCAGCGCCGATCTGTACGGCAATGCCGTCACCTTTCATGGGCACGTAACCGGCATGTCGGCCGGTACCGGCGCGGCCTTCTCGCTGCTGCCGGCACAGAATGCCACCGGCAACTGGATCAAGGTCGTGCAGCGCGTGCCGGTGCGCATTGCGCTGCAGGCGGACGAGCTCGCGAAGAATCCGCTGCGCATCGGCCTCTCGACGCATGTGAATGTCGACACCACCTCTCGCGTCGGCGCCGTGCTCGCCAGCACGGCTACGGCGGCAGCCGTAGCCACGACCGACATTTACGCGGATGACTACCAGGCCGCGCAGCGCGCTGCCGACGCGCTCATCCGCGGCGAGCCGCTCATCGCGCCGTGAACACTCGCGCCGAGTCGCCGGCGCCCTCAGCGCTTGCCGGTTCCGAGCTGGTGATAGCGACCATCGCCATCAGCCTGGCGACGTTCATGGAAGTGCTGGACATGACGATCGTCAATGTCTCGGTGCCGGCCATCGCCGGCACGCTGGGCGTGAGTCCGAACGAAGGCACCTGGACGATCACCACCTACTCGCTGGCCGCGGCCATCATGCAGCCGCTCACCGGTTGGCTCGCGCGGCGCTTCGGTGAAGTGCGCACTTTCGTGGTCTCCACCCTGCTGTTCGTGATTTTCTCGGCACTGTGCGGCCTGGCCACGACCATGCCCATGCTGGTTCTGTGCCGGCTGATGCAGGGCGCGGTCTCCGGATCGATGGCACCGATGGCGCAGGCGCTGCTGATGCGCTGCTACCGGCCGGAGAAGCGCGGCGTGGCGATGGGCATCTGGGGCATGGTGGTGTTCATGGCGCCGATCTTCGGGCCGATCCTGGGTGGCTGGATCACCGACAATCTTTCCTGGCCATGGCTGTTCTACATCAATGTGCCGGTGGGCCTGTTGGCCGCGGCCGCTACCTGGAGCGTGCTACGCCGTCGCGAGACGGCACGCTCCAAAGTGCCGGTGGACATCACCGGCATGCTGCTGTTGTTCGCCGGCGTCGGTGCGCTGCAGTTCATGCTCGACAATGGCAATGAGCAGGACTGGTTCAACTCGGGGCTGATCGTCAGCGTGGCCGTGATCGCCGTGGTGTGCCTGACGCTGCTGATCGCCTGGGAGCTGACCGCACGGCGACCACTGATCGACCTGCACCTGTTCCAGATACGCAATTTCACGGTCGGCATCAGTACACTGTGCCTGGGGTTCGTCAGCTTCATGGGCGCAACGATCCTGTTCCCGCTGTTCCTCCAGACCGTCGCCAACTACACGGCCACCTGGGCCGGGCTCGCCACCTCACCGGTGGGCATCATCGCCTTGTTGTTAATGCCATTGGTGGGCGCCACCTTGCACCGCATGAACCTGCGCATGGTTTCAGCCTTTGGGCTGACGACGCTGGCGTTGTGCATGTATTGGTACAGCACACTCAACGCCACCGCCAGTTTCACCCAGATGGCCATGCCGCGCCTGGTGCAGGGCATAGGCTTGGCATTTTTCTTCATGCCCCTGCAGCAGATCATATTCTCGAACATCGATTCGGCGCATATGGCCTCGGCCGCAGGGCTCGCCAGTTTCCTGCGCAATACCGCCGGCTCGATGGGCACTGCGATCAGCATCTGGCTGTGGAACGCGCGCACCGATTTTCATCACGTGGTGCTGACCCAGCATGTCAGCGCTGGCGCGAATTGGGACTCCTGGTCGGCACCCCTGGGTGCGCTGACAGGCGCTGGCGGCGATGGCAACAGCGTAGCGCTGCGCTATACGGAAGGCATCGTGCAGCAGCAGGCGCTGACACTGGCTACCAGCGATCTGTATCAACTCTATTCCCTGCTGCTGGTCATCAGCGTCGGTTTCATCTGGCTGTCCCGACCGCCATTTCGCGGTGCCGGATCTGGCGCCGCGCATTGAAACAGCGGCTCATTCGCGCCCGCCGCACGCGGTAGTGATACGATTCGCGGATGAAAGCGAGCACGC
>JAYUZE010000202.1:0-3594 GCA_043752035.1 Gammaproteobacteria bacterium | reverse complement strand
CGGTACCCGCGAAGAGACGCGCAAGGTTGCGTTTCAGAAAGTCGTTCCTCGCGCGAGCGAGCTTGCCGCAGTACTGGTCGGATCATTGCGACCTGCACGGGAAATCGATGGGTCGAACTTGCGCTCTGAAAGCGCGCGACGCCTGGTCGAACTGTCGCGGTTGTGCGCTGCGTACGCGGTCCGATGCATGTTTGTATTGGCGCCTCGACTTGGCGGGACGAACTCTGAAGATCTCATTGTAATACATGAAGCTGAGCGCGCCGGCCTGCGCGCTGCTGACCTACAACCGGACGATACCTGGTCAATGAAAGACTTCGAACCCGACGGCTTTCATATGAATCCCAACGGCGCGGTCGGGTTTACTGCGGCATTTGGTACGGCACTGAAAGCAGCCTTGGGTCAGCCTAGGCATCTGCGCAACCCGTGAGCAGTCCTCGATTCGACGCTGCCGAGCAGGCCAGCGCAGCGGCGCCGCTCAATCGGCTGGTAGCCGCGTTCCTGAAGCGGCGGTCTGTTGTAGAGTATTGCGATCGGCTAACAGGCTTGGTGTTCGTTGCCTTCGATCTCAGGTTGGCTCTGGAGTCTCGTAGCTCATGACTACAGCGGTGCTTGATCGCGCGCGGCTGCGTGAATTGCAGCTGCGCGAGCGTCGTCAGTTCGTAGCGCTTCACCCACGCTCGGCTGCATTGCACCAGCGCGCCCTGGCCTCGATGGTCGCGGGCGTGCCGATGCCGTGGATGGCGCGTTGGGCGGGGCAGTTTCCCATTTACGTGTGCGAGGCCGCCGGCGCTCGCATTACTGACGTGGACGATCGCCGGTACGTCGACCTGTGTCTCGGCGACACGGGCGCGATGGGCGGTCACAGTCCGCCGGCAGTGGTGAGCGCAGTGCAGGCGCAGGTGGCGCGCGGCATCACAATGATGCTGCCCACGGAAGACAGCATCGTCGTCGCCGAGGAGCTCGCGTACCGCTTTCGCATGCCGTACTGGCAGTTCACCCTGTCGGCGACCGATGCGAACCGCAGCGTGCTACGCATCGCGCGGCAGATCACCAGGCGCCGCAAGGTGCTGGTGTATAGCTACTGCTATCACGGCACCGTGGATGAAGCCTTTGCGGTGCGCGATGCCAGCGGCGCGACCCGTGCGCGCGAGGGCAATGTCGGGCCGGCGGTTGATCCGGCGGAAACCACGCGCGCGATCGAGTTCAATGATGTTGCCGCGCTTGAGCAGGCGCTCGCCGATGAGACGATCGCCTGTGTGCTGGCCGAGCCGGCGATGACCAACATGGGCATCGTGCTGCCGCAGGAGGGCTATCACGATGCGCTGCGCGAACTGACGCGGCGCCACGGCAGCCTGCTGGTGATCGACGAAACCCACACCTTCTCGGCCGGGCCGGGCGGCTGCACTCAGGCCTGGAACCTGGAGCCGGACATTGTGACGATCGGCAAGGCGATCGGGAGCGGTGTGCCCTCGGGCGCTTTCGGGCTGAGCCACAAAGTCGTGCATCTGCTGGGGCTGCAACACGACGCCGACTATGAAGACACCGGCGGCGTTGGTGGCACGCTGGCCGGCAATGCGCTCTCGGCCGCGGCGATGCGTGCCACGCTCGAGCAGGTGCTTACACCGGCCTCGTTCGAGCACACGATTTCACTGGCCACCGAACTGCGCCGCTCCATCGAGCGCCTGATCCAGTCGCGACGCCTCCCGTGGAACGTGACACAGTTGGGCTGCCGCGTGGAATACGGTTTCCTGCCGCGGCCGCCGCACAACGGCACGCTCGCGCATCAGGGTGCGGATCGCGAACTCGACGCCTTTCTGCACCTGTACTTGCAGAATCGCGGCGTGCTGATTACCCCGTTTCACAACATGGTGCTGATCTCGCCTACCACGACTATGGAAGACGTGGCGCTGCATGACCGACTGCTGAGCGCCGCGGTCGATGAACTGTTTCCGGCCTGCGTGCCGGTGACGCCCGCAACCTAGAGGTATTCACGATGAAGCGCACTGCTGCCATTCAGACGCTGCTGATCGTCACGCTGGCCGCACTGAGTTCCGCGACCGCGACTGCGGGCGCCGCTGCGGCCCCCGCCATCGCAGCTCCTGCCGCGATGCCACTGAAGACGCGCAACGTGGTGCTTATCGTGCTCGATGGTCTGCGCTGGCAGGAAGTCTTTGCGGGCGCCGATGCCACGCTGATGAACGGGAAATACGGCGGCAGCTGGGAGACCGACGCGATGCTCACGGCACGCTTCGGCAACCCGGATCCGCAGCAACGCCGCGAGCAGCTGATGCCCTTCCTCTGGAAGGTGGTCGCCAAGCAGGGGCAGATCTTCGGCAATCAGCATCTCGGCAGCGTGGCGCACGTGAGCAATGCCTACGCGACCTCTTACCCTGGCTACAGCGAGATGTCGACCGGCCACGCCGACCCGAGCATCATCGACAATGCCGAGCGCTTCAACCCCAATCTGAACGTGTTCGAGTGGCTCAACCAGCGAGCCGACCTCAAGGGCAAGGTGGGCATCGTGGGCAGCTGGCATTTATACCGTGAGATTTTCAACACCCCGCGCAGCAAGCTGTTCATCCAGGCCGGGGCGACGCCGCCACCGATGAATTCGCCACCGACGCCGCGGCAGGAGCTGCTCACGCGCCTGTACAAGACCACGCTGGCGCTCGAGGATGGCGACGTGATGGATTCTTTCGTGCAGGTGACAGCGCTCGACTACTTGAACGCAGCCCACCCGCGCGTGCTGTTCGTCGGCTACGGCGACACGGATGAGTGGGCGCACAGCGGGCGCTACGACCAGCTACTCGAGAGTGCGCACAAGTCCGACAGTTTTGCGCAGGAACTGTGGGAGACGATGCAGGCGATGCCGCAGTATCGCGACCAGACCACCTTCATCATCACCACCGATCACGGCCGCGGCAGCGGCCTGGTCGACTGGAAAGAGCATGGCCGCCTCGAGCAACCTGGCTCCGAGAATATCTGGCTGGCGGTGATCGGCCCGGATACGCCGCCGCTGGGAGAGCTGCGCAATGTGCCGCCGGTGAAGCAGGCGCAGATTGCCGCCACCATCGCTGCATTGCTGGGTTCCGACTACCGCACGGCAGAGCCCAGGGCCGCCGTGCCGCTACCGCTGCGGAGTCATTGATCATGGATCGCAAGTTGCAGTACCGCAGCCTGGCGCTGCTGCGCGCGCTGCGGGTTGTTTCGGTCGCGTTGGCTTCCGGCGCTCTGGCGCTGCTTGCCGCGTGCACAACGACGAGCTCGAACTCGGCACAGGCGATGCCGCCGGTGCACCACGTATTCCTGATCGTGCTGGAAAACCAGGACTACAAGGATACCTTCGGCAACGGTGCGCTCGACCCCTACCTGATGAATACACTGCGGCCGATGGGCGCGCACCTGACCCAGTACTACGCCACCGGGCATCAGAGCCTGGATAACTACATAGCGCTGCTCAGCGGCCAGCCCTCATCGAAACAGACGCAGGCCGACTGCGAGCGCTTCAGCGATTTCCGGATGAGCGGCCTGACGCGCGACGACCTTGCGATCGGCGATGGCTGCGTATATCCAGCCAGCGTAAAGACGCTGGCC
>JAYUZE010000201.1:0-17011 GCA_043752035.1 Gammaproteobacteria bacterium | reverse complement strand
CCGCTCCTGCGTCGCCGGCCTCGGTGTCAACGAGTCGGTGCAGTCGCTGGTTCGTGCCGTGATCGGCATGGGCGCCGCGACCAGCAAGATCGTGATCGCCGAGGGCGTTGAGGATCGCTACCAGCTCGAATTCCTCGAAGCCGCAGGCTGCGATTCACTGCAGGGCTTCCTGTTCGCTCCGGCGCTGCCAGCCGCGGAGATTCCCGCGTTCGTCACCGCGTACAGCGAGGCTCCGAGCCTCGTGGCGTAGAGGCCTGCGGCGTGCTCGCCCGCTGTCGGCGGGCATAATCAGCCTGTCTGTCGGCAGCGTCTGACAATTGTCAGCCCCTGGGCCGCGCCCTATGATCGGCCGCCGCGACACTGATCAATCCACTCCGAGGAATGCCCCATGCGAATTCTGTCCGCCGCCCTGCTGGTTGTGCTCTCGCTGGCCGCTTGCGGAGGTGGTGGCGGAGGCGGTACGCAGCTCGCCGTGGGCTGGCAGTCGGGTGTGTTCCAGCCCGCGGCGAATTTCGCCAACAAATGTGCAGTGCCGCGCACTGGTATCGACCCGATCACCAATGTTGCCTACCCGGACCACGCCGGCTCGCTGCTCGACGAGAACAACTTTCTGCGTTCCTGGAACAATGATCTTTATCTCTGGTACAGCGAGGTCGTAGACCAGGATCCGGCCAATTTCTCCACGACGCTGTCCTATTTCAACGTGCTGAAGACCACGGCACTCACTGCCACGGGTTCCAAGAAAGATAAGTTTCACTTCATTTATGCGACCAGCGAATGGGAAGCCCTGTCGCTCACGGGTACGCAGGCCGGCTACGGTGTGCAGTGGATTCTGCTGAGTCCCGCGCCGCCGCGGAGCGTGGTGGTGGCCTACACCGAGCCCGGTACCCCGGCAACCAATGCGAACACAAACCTGGTGCGCGGCGAATCCGTGCTCAAAGTTGATGGGGTCGATGTCGTCAACTCGAATACCCAGGCCGAAATCGATACTTTGAATGCAGGTCTGTTTCCCACCGCGACCAATCAGTCGCACACCTTTGTGATACAGGACTTGCTGGGCAACCAGCGTGCTATCACGATGCAGTCGGCGAACATTGTCAGCACGCCGGTGCAGAACGTGCACACCATCGCCACCGCCACCGGCAATGTGGGCTACATGCTCTTCAACGATCACCTGGCGACCTCTGAAAAGGGGTTGTACGACGCGTTCAATACGTTGGCGGCAGCGAATGTCACCGATCTGGTGATTGACATCCGTTACAACGGCGGTGGCTATCTCGATATCGCCAGCGAAGTGGCTTATATGGTTGCCGGTCCGGCAGCCACGGCCAACAAGACCTTCGAACTCACGCAGTTCAACAGCAAGCATCCGACTACTGATCCCGTGACCATGATGGCCATCATGCCGACACCGTTCTACAGCATGTCGCTTGGGTTTGTTGCCACCAGCCTTCCCGCTAACCAGCCGCTGCCAACCCTGAATCTGCCGCGCGTCTTCGTGCTGACGGGCCCTGATACCTGTTCGGCCAGCGAGGCAGTGATCAACGGCCTGCGCGGCGCTGGCGTCAACGTGATACAGATCGGTTCGACTACCTGCGGCAAACCCTATGGGTTCTATCCTGAAGACAATTGCAGCACCACCTATTTCTCGATCCAGTTCCGCGGCGTGAACAACATGCAATTCGGCGACTACACCGATGGCTTCTCGCCGCAGAACACGGCAGCGGTGGTCGGCGGCAGGCCGGTAGGCGTATTGCTCCCCGGCTGTTCGATCGCCGATGATTTCACGCACCCGCTTGGCAATCCGGCCGAGGGGCGCCTGGCCGAAGCACTGAGCTATCGCACAAGCGGCATGTGCGCCTCGCCGGCCAGCGGCATCGGCAAGGCTTTGCGCGCGCAAACGCACGCTGCTGTCGATGGCTTGCTACCAGCCTCGGCGTTACGCGCGCTAATGATTCCGCGCCGGCCCTGAGGGCTGCAAGCCGCAACGCGGGCGGTGGAAATGCGCTAGAGCGTCGGCGAGTCGTCGTGCAGCAGCGCGCGGCGTACGATCTTAAGCGGCGGAAAGCCCTCGCGCATGAAGGCATCATGGAAGGCTTTGAGGTCGAAACTGGCCCCCTGGCGCTTTTGCAGATCGGCGCGCAGCTTCAGTATCTGCAGCTTGCCCAGCGTGTAGTAGAGATAGGTGGCATTGCTGGTGCCGCGCTTGGTCTCGGCCTCGGCCACCTTGCGCGACTGGAAGCCCTGGTCCATGAAATAGTTTACTGCCTGATCGTAGCTCATCGACCCGGTGTGCATGCCGATGGCGACCAGGTAGCGGGCGTTGCGCAGCAGTGCATCCTGCAGCTGGCCGAGCTTCATCCACAGAGCCTCGCGCTGCTGCACTGTGCTGGCACCTGCGGCCGGCTTGCCCAGACCCTCTTCGAGCATCATCTGCTCACAGTAGTGGGCCCAGCCCTCGGCATTGGAATCTGCGCCCACGAGCTTGCGCACCCGGTCGGGCACATTGTGCATCCACAGGAACTGGATGTAGTGGCCAGGATACGCCTCATGCACCGCCACGTTCCTGATCAGCGGATAGTTCCATTGCGTCATGAAACTGTCTGTCGTGGTTTTTTCCCAAGACGGATCAGGTAACGTGACGTTGAAATAAGCCTCGGTGGCCACGGTCTCGAACGGCCCTGGCGTATCCATCGAAGCCGAAGTGGTCGCGCGCATGAACCCCGGTGTCTCCTCGACCGTGGGCGGTGCGGCAGGTGGAATAGTTATGATCGCGTGGCTGTCGAGAAAATGCCGCAGGCCCTCGAACTGGTCGCGCACGCTCTGCAGCAGGTTGGCGGGCGCCGGATGATTGTCGGTGAGCTGCTCCAGCACCTGGCGCGGGGTCTTGCCCGGCTCGAGCTGGTGCGCGATACGCGCAAATTCGCGCTGGTTGAGGCGCAGGTTGGCGAGGCCGATCTGCTCCAGCCTGGCCAGCGGCGTATCGACCATCTCGTCGAGCTGCAGTTTGCGGCGGAACACCGCCGCGCCCAACCGATAGTCACCGTGTGAACGTGGCAGCAGCTCGGTCTTGACCCATTGCTGGTAGCTCTCGAGCGCCGCGATCACCGCGGCATTGCTGCTGGCGAATTCGCTGCCGATGCGCGCATCGTCGGCATCGCTGAATGCCGCGGGCACGTCTTTTTTGAAGAAGGCGATGATGTCGGGTAGCTGCTGCAGAGCTATCTGCGTGTAGATCGGTGGCGGATTCTGCAGGTTGGCGCGTGCGGCGAGCAGTTGCGCGGGCATCAGCTTCTCGCGCTCGACCATGCGTCGCAGCCGCTCGTTGGTGGGCGCGTAGCGGCGCGCCATGATGACAAAGGCGCTGCTGGCCAGTCCCGAGGAGTACAGGTCTGGGTTCTTCTCCCAGGGGCGAATCTTCTCGAGCGTCAGCAACTGGCTACGCACACTGCTCAGGAGCAGTTGCAGGTTGGCCGTGTTGTGCTCCGAAAGTGCGGCCGCAGGCACTGCAGCAAAGCGCCGCTCGTAGTCGTGCAGAGCGGCGATATGCGTGGCGATGGCGGTACGTGAGTAGTCTTCGAGCAGTGTATCGAAATCGTGTATGCCCACCTGGGTCGCTTCGCTGGGATGCGTGGGGAAGTACCACTTGTCCAGGTATTCATCACTCAGCTGCATCAGCGCGCGGTCGGTGGCGTTGGACGTTGCCGGCGCAGCAGGTGCCCGCAGCGGCATCAACATCGCCATGGCGCACAGCAGGGCTATGATTTTCATGACCAGCCTCCGTTCGGGAATGTTCTAGTTCTTGGCCGCCACGGGACCAGCCAGGTCCGTGATTAGCGCATGCCAGTAGTCGAGCCCGTCATAGAAAGACTGCACGGGCAGGCGTTCGTTCAGGCCGTGGGCGAAACTGTCGCTGTCCTTGATGAATTCTTCGCCGCTGCCGTAGGTGGGAATGCCGGCACCGCGAAACACCGCGCCGTCGGAGGCACCCGAGGATTGCTCGGGCACCACTTCCACGCCGGGGTGACGGCGATGCAGCGCGCGCGTCACGGCCGCTACCACGTCCGCGCGCAGCGGCGAGGCGTCGCTCTCGATCGGCTCGGCGACGCGCTTGAACTCCACGGTCGGGCCCGCCAGCCTCTGCAGCGTGGCCTGCACGCTGTTCACGCTGACGCCGGGGAAAATGCGGCAGTTTACGGTCACGGTGGCCGACTGGGGCAGGGCGTTGTCGGCGTGCCCCCCGCGCAGCAACGTAGGCACGCAGGTGGTACGGGTCTTGCCGACGTAGCTGGGCTTCGCGGCCAGCGTCGCTGCCGCAGCGCCTTCCTGCGGATGCGCGGCAAAGGCGAACATCGCCGCCCCGAGCTTGCCCGGCGTGCGCTTGCCGACGGCGCGAAAGTAACCGAGCGTGGTTTCGTTGCTCATCACCGGAAAGCGATAACCTTGCAGCCGATGCAACACTGCTGCCAGATCGTAGATGGCGTTGTCGGCGCGCGGCAATGAACTGTGGCCGCCCGGGTTGCGCACCGTCAGCTCAAAGCTCTCGTAGGTCTTCTCGGCGGTTTGCAGCGAATAACTCAAGGGTTGGCCACTCTGTTCATCGAGCTGGCCACCGCCGCCATCGCTGTTGAGCGCATATTCCGCATCGATCAGCTGGCGGTGATTTTTCGCCAGATCCATTGCCGTGTGCTGTGAGGTCTCTTCATCCCCCGTAAACACGATCAGCAGATCGCGGCTGGGCACGAAGCCCTCGGCCTTGAGCCGCAGGATCGTGCTGGTGAGCGCGGCTACGCCGCATTTCACATCGAGCGTGCCGCGGCCGAAGAAGAAGCCGTTTTCCTCTACCAGCGTGAAAGGATCGCGCACCCAATCATCGCGCTTTGCCGTGACCACATCCATGTGCGCCATCAGCAGAATCGGTCGGCCGCCGCTGCCTTTGCCTGCATAGCGCACCACCATCGAGGCGGTATCGCCGAGCGGAAAGATATGGATATCGTTGTCGGCGAAACCCGCGGCGCGAAACCGCGTCGCCAGGTATTCCGCCATCACCGGCACCTGACCGTGGCCGATCGAGGTATCGAAGGAAATCAGCTGGCGTAACAGCTCCACACCCTGGCTTTCGTGTGGGTCCGCTGGCGCGGCGCCCGCCTGTTGGGTGATCGACAGGCAGACGATCGCAGCAATCGAGATCGGCAGGTATCTGGTGTACATCCCGCCAGTTTACGCCACCAGCGTATGATTGTGCTCCTGGCCCATGAACGAAACCGATGCCAAAGCCGTGACCCAGCCCGCCGTGCAGGTGTGCGCCAACTGCCACACTCCCGGCACGGATACCTACTGTGGCCACTGCGGCCAGCGGCACGATACCCACATCAATTCGGTCTGGCATTTTGCGAGTGAAGCCACGGAAATAATGACGCACGCTGATGCGCGGGTCTGGAACACGCTGCGCCCGTTGCTGCTGCAGCCGGGCTTTCTTAGCCAGGAATTCTTTGCCGGCCGGCGCGCGCGCTACCTGCAGCCCTTCCGGCTGTACCTGATATTGAGCGTGGTGTTCCTGCCGCTGATGGCGCTGTTCATGAAGCTGCTCTACTGGCGACCGCGGCGCTACTAGCTCGAGCACCTGCTGCTGTTGGGCTACTTCGTGCGCTACCTGTACAGCTCCATGAAGGTGTTCTACGGGCAGGGTCGCTGGCTCACCAGCCTGAAATTCACGGCGCTGGCTTTCAATTATGCTGTTTGTGCCTTGTTCATGTTGCTGGCTACCACATTCTTCAGTGCGGTAACGCTCTAGCGCCAGCGCAGCCACAGCAGACGTCGACCTTTTAGCGTGCGTCGGCTGCCAGCAATGTGTGCGGCATCGCCGCCAGTGCTCCGGCCAGAATCGCCGCCGCAATTTTGGTATTCATGGTGTCAGCTCCATTGCAGTGTGGGGCGGATGGTCGCTGATGAAATTACCGGCCGCCGGTACGGCGGACAAACGATGCTTTCTAGCGCTACCGCAAAGGTAGCTCATGCCCGCCGCTGTCGGGCGGCCTCGGCACCGAACTCCGCCATCAGCCAGTTGCTGAGCGCACGCACGCTGGGCTGCTCGGCATCGGCGGCGCGCAACAAAACGAAATAGCTTTCACCAGTGGTAATCTCTTGGTCGAACACGCGGCGCAGCGCACTCTGTGCCAAGCGCTCGCGCGTGAGTGGCGCCGATACCAGCGCAAAACCCACACCGCGCTCGGCCGCGTCCACCACTGCTAACATCGTGTCGAGCCGCACTTCCTGGCGCGGTTGCAGCGCCTGCAGACCAACACTTGCCGCCCAGCGCTCCCACAGATCGTGGCGGCGCGTGTGCACGATCAGTCATTCTCCGGCGAGCTGGGCGACACTGTGCTTGCCCGATGACGCCAGCAGCTGCGGCGAACACTCCGGTACGAACGATTGTGCGAACAGCTTGTGCACCCGCAGTCCGGGCCATTGGCCCTTGCCGACTACCACCGAGACATCGGCGTCCTCGGGGTGTACATCTTCCGGCGCTATCCGCGTGGCGATACGGATATCAGTGTCAGGATGCGCGGCGCTGAACTGCACCAGTCGTGGTAACAGCAGTTCCTGTGCGAAGAACGGCGATACCTGCAGGCACAGCACTACCTTGGCGTAGCCCGCGCGCAGTTGCGCAGTGGCCGAATTGAGCAGGCCGAACACTTCATCGAGCGGTGTGAGATACCAGGCACCGGCTTCGCTCAGCGCCAGCGAATGTGGGCGCCGCTCGAACAAGGCCACGCCCAGTTGCTGCTCCAGCCGCCGGATCTGGGGACTGACTGCGGAGGCGGTAACAAACAGCTCGCTGGTCGCGCCGGCAAAGCTGCCGCGCTGCGCTGCGCGTTGGTGCAAGGCGCGGCGACAGTGGCCCATGTGAGTGCAAGTAAAGCGGGCGGTGATGCTCGCGCATCACCGCCCGCACTCCGTCCAGGGATCCGGAACCGGAAGGTTCCGGATCGGACTAGTCATCCAGGTGAACCGCCACAGTGTAGGCATCCTGATTCGGTGCGGTCACACCGGGCGAACCGCGGAAATCGGTCCAGCAGGGATGCATGACGCCATCGCTGCCCATCGCCACGGCGGTGTAGTCACCAATGAACACGCCCTGCAGCACCTGGTGGGTGACGGCACCGACGCTTACGAACTGGATGTGCGGATCGGAGGTCTCGGTGGTCAGGCGGCGTACCGGTGCGCCAGAGAGATCACCGAACTCTTCAGCCGCGACAGACGCGACGTCGAGGCCGGTGCCCTTCGGATCATACTCGCGCGTGTAGAAGCTGACCGCCACCTTGCCATGATCGGCGGCGACCGCCGGATACACCTCGTCGCTGCCGGTGCCCAAGGTCTTCAGGTTCGACCAGTGATGACCGTCTTGCGAACCGATCAGCAGTACGTCGCCGTTGGTCTTCACGGAATTGCCCAGCGCATCGTACTGGCCATTGCGATCATCCGCCCAGGTCACGTACAGCGCGCCACTGGCACGATCGATGGCCATTTGCGGAAAGCTGTTGATGCGGAAATTCTCGCCAGTCAGCGTCGAGCGGCCAGTGTCAGCGTTGTACGGAAAATCATAGTCGGCCGCCACTTCCGTATTGCGGAAAGTGCGCCCACCATCGTTTGAAACTGCCATGACTATCGCGTCATGGTCACCAGGCTGATCGCAGTTCAGCGACACGCAGACCGCCGATTCATAGGCGATGAACAGCTCGCCGCGCGCGTTGACCTGCGGATTCGATCCTTGCGAATACGGTGTGATACCGCCGGGCGTAAACGACGCGGCGGGATTCACGAACTGCTTGCTCGACCAGCTGTGCCCGCCATTGGTCGAGCGCGCTACCACGATAGGACTGCCGTCGGCCTGGAAGCTGGTCCAGGTCACGTAGACTGTGCCACTACGCGGATCGACGGTGATCCACTCCTTGTCGTTGAACACGTCGGTTGCAAGCGCATTGCCGGAGGCGTCGACCCCGTCGAGCTCAACGATCGATGGATCGCCCCAGCTCTTGCCGCCATCATGGGAAGCGCTGACCACCACGCCGCTCGCGTTGTTGAGACGGCTGAATACCTGACTGGCATAGTAGACCGTACCGTTGTTACCGAACGCGACCGCCGGGTCGCCGGCCGCATCCATGTCGGACAGCGCACCCGTCGCGCCGGTCTGGTAGGTCAGATGCGGCAGCTGCACGTCGCTCCAGCTGCGTCCGCCATCGAAGGTCACGTAGGCCCAGCCGGAACCATCGTTACGATTTTCACGCGTGTTGAACACACGATAATCGTTGGTGCCCGCGACCAGGTTCAGCGGATTGCGCGGATTGACCGCAATGGTGGTTTCATTCTGGGCGGTGTTGCAGCCGGTTTGCGAGCCGGACAATACCACGGGATCGTTAGTAATCTGATCCACGTTCTGGCCGGTCGGTTGGTAGTTGTTAAGCTGGCCGATCTTCGACTGGCACAGCGCCGAGAGCGCCGGATCCAGCGATATCGCTGTGTCATCGTCACCAGGATCACCGCCACGCGCCAGCAGTGCGTTGTAGACGTGTACCGAATGCGCCAGCGGCGTGGCGTAACGCATGTGCGGTCCGCGCTCCGGACCATCGCCGGCCCAGCTCAATCCACTGATGCAGAGCGCCACAAGTACTGCACCGCTCAGTCGCGTAGTTACGTGTCTCATTAATATCCCCTGTATTTTTGAAGGTGAATTCAGGCGGTCGGCGACTTTTTTTCCGGAAATTCTGCCGACCCTGTGCTGGCAAGTGTGCGGCGAATCGCCGTGGCCGTAAATACCAGTATTGAATTTGGTTTCGGTAAGGTTGGAAGGTGGTCCGATCGGGGGCGCGCGAGCGTTTGCCTGGGTATCCGGAAAGCGAATAGAATCAAAGTTCGCGGGTGTAGTTCAATGGTAGAACTGTAGCTTCCCAAGCTACTAACGTGGGTTCGATTCCCATCACCCGCTCCATTCAACGGGGGTAGGCCGGTGCTGGAACTGCGCAATGTCGACCTGCGCGCCGATCCGGCGGCGCACACCTACCAGAAGCAGGAAGTCGTTTCGGTGGAATTTGCCGCACAGCCTGGCCGCCTGACTTCAAACGTGGGTGCCAATACCTACCAGGCTGGCGATGCACTGCTGGCCGGCGCCGATGGCGATCGCTGGTGCGTCACGCGCGATCGATTCGACGCCAGTTACCTGCCGCTGCCGCCAACGCAGCCAGGTGCTCCGGGCCGCTACCGCAACCGGCCGCGCCCGGTGCTCGCGAAGCAGATGAGCGCAGCGTTTCGCTGTGAACGGCGCGCCGGCGGCGACTGGTTGCAGGGCCAGGCGGGTGACTGGCTGCTGCAGTACGCACCGGGCGATCATGGCATCGCCACGCACGCGCGATTCGCGCTGGTGTATCGACTGCTGGGAGCAGATCGCTAACGGGGTGCGAGAATCTGGCGCGCGTCCACAGACTTGTTGTGGGTTGCTGATATTGGCAACTCAACCAACATCTACTGAGGACATTGCCATGAAATCCATTCTTGTTACCACGGTCGCCGCAGCCCTGATTGCCGGAAGCACGGGCGTATTGGCCAACGACATCGTCATCTCCGGCAGCGCGAACTCGCGTGGCGTCAGCGCTGAAGACAAGGCGACCAACGCCTGCTTCGAAGCGTTCATCAAGAAAGTGCTGCCTGACAGCACGGTGCGCGTGCGCGTGATCGACCAGTCCGGCGGCGCGCAGATCTTCAACAACAACGCCTACGGCCTGCAGATGGACGTCGACATGATTGCCCGCCTGGCGAGTACGCATGAAAAGCTCGCGAGCGGCTATTGCACCGTCGGGAGCGACGCCAAAGTCAGACGCCTGACCTTTCGTGCCACCAACCCCGCCAAGCTGGCTGGTCTGGGCGCGAAGGACATCAAGCTCGCCCTGGTCATCCGCTAAGCCTGCTGCCTGACACGGCAGCGATGATTGTCACTGAAGTGGCGATGATCAGCGTTGGTCATCGCCTTTTTTTGGCAGCCGCGCGGCGTGGATGCGAGAACCATGCCGCTGGCTACAGAATGTTTCAGGGTTGGCAATGTTGCTGGCAGCATCTGCAGGGGATCGACATGAATTCTGGACAGCCGCGTACCACTGTGGAGCAGGCGCAATGAAATCCGCGAGCGCTGCCTGGAATCTCCAGCCGCGTGGCATGCTGATTTGCGCGGTACGCGGTGCGCTGGCGCTGGTGGCACTTGTCTTCACAGCCTTGGTGTTTGTCTGCGCCTATTGGCTCGAAGGCCGCACGTATGCGGCCTGAACCGGTTTGCAGCCTGGGTCCCGCCGCGCCATGCCAGCGCGCCCCGCGGCGGGGCCTTTCATCAGGCCGTCGGCAGCCGTCGTTCAGTTGTTGGTATCGCATTTCCTTGCGCGGATGTAAGATCGGCGCGCAATAACAAACGGACGGCGCAGGATGTCTCTCTTCAGCGCACGTTTTCGACTCTGCCAATTGACTGCTGGTGCGAGCGGCGTGCTCGCTGCTTGTATCTGCCTGCCAGCGGTGGCAGGCACAACTGCGGCTACTGCGGCAAGTTCGCTATGCGATCCGCTGATGACGCAATACCCGGCGCAACTCGATCGCAACATCACGGTGCGCGGCGGTGAGCGTCCGACACTGGCGGTGAATCTGCCCGCATCATCGCTGGCGATTGTGCTCGCTGCAGAGCACGGCATCGATGTTACGCTGGAAATGTTGAATCCCGCCGGTCATATCGTCGGTCGCAGCGACAGCCCGGTTCCGCGCTCGGGCGCGCAGACCACGACCGCAGAGACCACGTCTGCCGGTGAGTACACCGTCGCGCTGGTCGCGAAGGACGATGCCGGCGTGCATGGGGAGGTACACCTCAGGGTCGTGGCCGTTTCGCTGCCCATAGTTGCTGGCTCCTGTGTCGATCTGCAGCGGCAGATCGCCACTGCCGACGGTACCTACGCCAACGGGCTGTTGGCCAGCCGGCAGATTGGTTCCTCGCCTCGCGACGCACACAAGCCCGGACCCAATGCTGCGCTCAACAGCAGAACGGCGGCCAGCAGCTATGCGGAAGCTGCCGCGCGGCTGGCTGCGGGACGACGCGGTTCCCACTTGCTCGCTCAGGTGGAGCACGCCGCTGCCGCCGTGTACTACGCCGATCTCGCTGATTGGGCGGCGGCGCGCCGCTTCGCGGATCGGGCAGCCGCCGACTATCTGGCCGACCATGATGCTTACGACAACGCGCGAGCGCAGGCGCTCAGCGCGGCAGCGCAAATGGAGATTGCCGTATCACTGCCGGCATCTCCCGGCACAGTTGCCACTGCGCGTCCCTCGAGCGTGGGATTGGCCGCAGCCCGGGAGCAACTGTCGCGACTGGCGCGCTTTCATAGCGAGCGCGGAGAATTCTATGAGCAAGCGGAGGCCGTAAACAATATCGGGCTGACCTACTTCTACGGAGGCCGCAATACTGAGGCCATCGCTGCCTATCGAAGCGCGCTGCGACGCTACCAAAGGCAAAGTGACAAGGTTCGCATTGCACAGGTACTGAACAATATTGCACTAGCGGAATATGCACTAGGCCATTTGGCCAGAGCGGCGCAACGCTACAGCGACGCCTTGCAAAACCTGTCAGCGGAAGAAACTCCGCAACCCTACGCCTTCATCCTCAACAATCTCGGCCTGGCGCATTTCGAGCTCGGCAACTACGACGTCGCACTTCGAGAGCTCTCGCAGGCCCTCGAGCTGTGGCGCGCCGCACAGAACGTGCGTGAGCAGGCCCGCAGCCTGCAGTGGATCGGCAGCGTCTACGATGCAGTGGGCGACCAGGATCAGGCATTGGAGTACTACCGGGCGGCGCTAGCCTTGCGCGACGGCAGGCTTGACGCGCGCGGTCGCGTTACCTCGCTACGCACCACGGCCAGTCTGATCAGGGTGCGCGGTGATGCCGCTGGCGCGCTTGGTTTGCATGAGGAGGCTCTGGCACTTGCGGCCACGCCGGCTGTGCGCGCACGTCTGATTGTTGAGATCGCCATGGATCTTGCTGCTCTCGGTCGAATCAATGAGGCGCGCCAGCGCGTACAGTCAGCGTTGTCGCTGCCCGGTAGTGATGCGGTCAGCCGTGCCATGCTGTTGCTGCAGCATGCGCGTCTTGCCGGCGCCGGCCGGGGCGGCGACAGTCAGCGCGAGCTGCGCGATGCGCTACAGACTTTCGGGGCATATGAGCTGACCGGCCTGGAATTCGACAGCTGGATGGCGCTGGCATACGCGCAGCGCGTCGCCGGTGCCATCAGCGATGCGCTGGCTTCGACTGATCGGGCGCTGGCCTGCGCGGAAATGCTGCGCGTGCAAAGCGCGAACCCGGAACTCAGAGCGACTTTGCTGCAACCACTACGGCCGGCGTACGATTTCAGGATTTCACTGCTCGCAGCACAGTACTTCGGAGGTCATGATGATGATCGGGCTAACGATCATATGCTGGCCGCACTGGCCACTGCAGAACTGTCCAGGGCGCGTGCGCTTGAAGATTTCGAGTCATTCGACATGCGCGCAGCGGATATGCCGCCAGGATTGCTGGCCAAGCGGTCTGAGGTCCTGCGCGGCCTGGCTACCGAGCGCAATCAGCTGGAGGTACGACTGGAACATGCGGCGGTCGACGATACCCGCGTGGTGGCACTGCGCGCTGGCATAACTGAAGGTCGGCGGCAGCTGACGCAAATCGACGCACAACTCGGGTCGTTGTCTGAGCGGCACAGTGACTCCGGCCGGCGACCGCGCAGTACGCTCGTTGCACAGGCGCGCAGCTTGCCGCCGGATGTTGCAATAGTCGAATACTGGCTGGGTGCAGAGCGCTCGTTTGCCTGGGTGCTGACCCGCGAGCGGGTGACGATGACGCCGCTGGAATCGGGTGCCCGCATCAACCAGCTGGCAGTAGCGTTCCATGCAGGCTTGCGCGATATCGCCACTCGCACGGTGGCGGATCGTATGCAGCTTGGCGCCGCGCTGCATGACCTGATCATCAAACCCATTGCCCCCTACTTGGCCGGCAAGCCTAACCTCATCCTGGTGCCGGACGGCGCCCTGCACTACGTCAGCTTTGCGGCGCTGCATCCGGGCGCCGACGGCGGCGGCAGATTCCTCGTGCAGGATCACGACCTCAGTATTATTCCGTCAATTGCAACCTATGGCAGGGCTGGGCGCTCTGTCGCGCGCTCGCCTGCGGGCAAGAAGCTGTTGCTGGTATCCGATCCGGTATATCAGATCCCGGATAACAGGGTGGCAGCGCGCGCGCCAGACGTGCGCATGCTGACAGAGAATTTTGCGCCGCCGCCCGACGCGCAGCATGTTGCTGCTACTAACAGCGATCTGCAGAGCCTCCCGGGCACCGCCGCCGAGGGACGTGCGATCGCCGCGTTGCTGCCGGCAACCGCAGTCGACGTACTCGAAGGCCCGAATGCTACGCGCCAGCAGTTCCTGTCAGCGGCACTGGAAAGCTACCGGCTGATACACATTGCGACACACGGTGTGGTCGATACTCAAATTCCGCAGTTGTCCTCATTAATAATGAGCACGCGCGACCGGCAGGGGCGATCCATTGACGGGCGCGTGATGGCGGCGGACTTCATGTCGTTGAGGCTGTCTGCCGACTTGGTGGTGCTCAGTGCCTGCGATACTGCGCTGGGCAAGAACATCATTGGCGAGGGTCTGGTCGGCTTGCGTTACCTGATTCTCGCCAGGGGTGCGCATGCAGTAGTCGCATCGCTGTGGGCGGTGCCCGATCAGATCGGCGCACGCCTTATGACAGCGTTCTATGGATCGATGATCAACGATCACATGCGGCCGAGTCATGCGCTGAGCTCGGCCATGCGGGCATTGTTGGCAGAACAGGTTGTTGATCCAGCGCTGTGGGCAGCGTTCGATCTCACGCTCAGAGATTCCCGAGTCTAGATTACATTTTCCGCACATGCGGTCAGGAGTAACACATGAGAGCTCGTCGAACAGCACAGGCAAAAGTCAATGAATGGGGACCGCGTTGCGGCTTGCAGTACCCGATAGTGCTGGCGGCACTGGCGGTGTTGTTCACGGCGGGAGGATGCTCGAATCAGAAGGCCGCGGCGCCGGGCCTGAAGGGCTGGGCCGGCAGCTACGTAATAAACACCGCCACTGACCAGGGAAACAAACTTGGTGGCGGCGACGTGATCTGGAATTCGAACCCAGAGGTTGCCAACGAAGTGGAACTGAAGGTCTCAGCTTTCACATTGGGCGGCCTGGAGACTTACGACTGTGGGCCTGACAGCACTGCGACGCCGGCCTGGCAGGGGTGCCTATTTGTTCGAGTCGGTACCCAAGAACTCAAACGCCCGGGACTGACCAATCATCCCTTGCCTGTGAAGCCCTGGGACAAGAACAATCCTGCCAAGTCTAAAGCCGACATTGAACCCATTGCCATCGCAGTGCTCAATGGCATGGTGCAGCCGGACACCGAGCGTTTGATCGGCAGCATCGTCAAGGACGGCAAAGTTGAATACCTGGTGCTCTATCGTCTTGTCGATGGCATATCGGATGGCAGGGTAAGCAAGGATCTGTTGTTCATCGACCTGAAGGATCCGGCGGTCGTTGCTGCACAGCCCTTTGAAAATGGATGGGGAACCGGTGGCAAGAAATAGTGCCGGGAAGCGCTGCGCCGCACCGTGGCGCCCGCTCTCGGCCGCAGTGTTGCTGGTGGTGATTGCTGCGGCCGGCTCAGGGCTTGCGTCTGCCAGCGTTCCCTATGTCTGCCCGGTCGGCACGGTGACGCCGAATACAGAGCTGTGCGGCGACGGCGGCGTAATCGCACTTATCCGCCAGGGTGGCGACAAAGTCCAGCTGGTGCACTTCCTGAACAAGGTGATTCTGCTGGCACAGCAGCAGACAGCGCGCGAGCTATCGCGGGACCCGCTGCGGGGGCGGCTGGCCGAGCTCAGTCCAGATGTGCGCGCGTTCAGATCCTTTCCAAACGCGTTCCTGTTTCACTTTAAAACCGGGCTCGCCACTCAGAACCGTCTGGATCGCTTGGCATTTGAGTTGTGCGACGTGCTGCGACGATCACCGGCGCGCGGTTCTGCCGGATGCCATGAGACCAGGATAACGGTGCGACTTGAGCCCAGCCTCAAGCTGCATGCCCATGACGGGGTGCCTGACGATCCGCTTTATCCGGAAAGTGACCAACCCAATCAATGGGCGCTTCGAGACCAGGCAGGCATAAAGGCAGCCGCTGCCTGGAATCGGGTTGGGACGATCGCCAACCTCCAGCCCGTCAAAGTAGCAACTCTGGACACGGGCATCGCCTCGGTAGACAAAGAGCTCGAATCCACCTTGATGGTTGACGGCGCGGACTTTACGGTGACCCCACCGCTGGTGAAAGACCCGGGCGATGGCGACGGACATGGAACCAAAGTAGCGAGTGTTATTGCAGCCAGAACCAACAACAACAAGGCCATGGCAGGAATCACCTGGTCCGGTCAGGCGGAGGGTCGTACGGCGACGCTGATGCCAATCAGGATCATGGGCTCCACCAGTCCCTCCAGGCAGGAACAATGTACGAACGGCCTCCTGGACGCGTTGCCATACGCGGTAGATCCCTACGGTGAGGTCGATGCTGGCAACACCGCAGCCGATACGTTCTGGGATCTGCTTACAGTGCCGGACTCCGCCGTGGGGCCTTTCCGGCCACAGAAGGGAGCCAAGATCATCAATCTGAGCGCCGGCTACCGCGACTGCTCCACCGACGTGGGCGAAACACTCAGACGCATAGAACAATTCTTTCCTGATGCGCTGTTCGTGGTGGCGGTACCCAATTCCGATGGTGACGCTCTGCACCTGAACATGGACGGCACGCCGCCGATGCCGGACTATCCCACCAGTTACCCCTTCAGCAATATTCTGAGCGTCACGGCGACCAATGACAGTCGCTGCGTGGCAGAGAAATACGGGAAGACCAGCGTCGATATCGCTGCGCCCGGCGTATCCATAGTTGTACTCGACGGCGTTAGCACTGATCCACAGACAGCCTCTGGTACTTCATTTGCCGCCCCGCACGTCAGTGGCGCTGCCGCGCTGCTGAAGTCACTGGCGCCCGACTGGCAATTCGCGCAAGTGAAGCAATACCTGATGGATTCGAGTGATAGGAGCATGTGCACAGTTACCGGCGCGAATGGTGGTTGTTCGGGTGTAACCAACTGGCCGACCATCTGCGACGGCGTCGCCAGCGGCCTGCTGGATCTTGACGCAGCGACCGCACCTCCCGTTACGCAGATCGCAGTGCTCAGCAACAGCGATGCGGCCAATACCTGGCGCACCAGCAAGCCCGCGAGCCTGACCTGGCAACACACTTTTTCGTCGGCCGAGTGCCAGCAGGTCGATGCCGACCTGATCGTCGATCAGGACGATGCGGGCACCTCGACGACGACAGTAAGGCTCAGCGCTGCCCCATTGGATGTCGGCGCCAGATCCGCACTGTTCGACTTGACCACCATGGCGAGCGTCGCCAGCACGGGAATACCAGCCACGGCAGAGTCCGCGCAGGCCCGCGTCCGCCTGCAATGCGTGGCCAGCCACATGTTCCGCACCTCGCCCGCCTTCACGGTCAGGAGGTCAGAATAGCGGCGCTTGCACACTGCGACGAGAATCCGGGTAACCTAGGAGGTAACTACCAGGTCGCTAAAAGTGCCGGATTCCGACACCAGTCAGGCTGCACCGTCGACCGTCGACGAGAAATCGGTCGGGGCGCTCATCGTCCGCGACTATCCGGGCCTGCGCCGCCTGTTGGTGCGCCATGCGCATGACCCGGCACTGGCGGCCGATCTGCTGAACGACGCCATCTGCACCACGCTCGAGAAATGGCGCGCCGGGCAGATCGCCAGGCCCGAGCAGATCTGCGGCTACGTGTTCCAGGTGGCGCTCAATCTGCTGCGCAATCACCGCCGCAGCGTTGCCGAACGGCCCGAGCGGCGCG
>JAYUZE010000200.1:0-22281 GCA_043752035.1 Gammaproteobacteria bacterium | reverse complement strand
ACGGCGCCGGCGGCGTGACCGAACAGTTCGCTCTCGAGCTGGTCCTCGGCCATCGCGCTGCAGCTGATGGTCACGAAGGGTTTGTTGCGGCGTGGACTGGCCAGGTGGATCGCGCGCGCGAGCAGCTCCTTGCCGGTACCGCTCTCGCCGGAGATCAGCACGCGGGCATCGGTGCCGGCCACCATATGCGCCTGGCTGAGCTTCTCTTCCATCAGTGCGCTGCGGGTGATGAAACCGGCGCGCCAGTCTTCGGTGGTGTCGCTGAAGCCGGAGATCTTCAGCGCCTTCTGCACCTGCGCGAGCAACTCCTGCTTCTCGACCGGCTTGGTGAGGAATCCGAAGGCGCCCATCTGCGTGGCCTGCACAGCATCGGGAATCGTGCCGTGCGCGGTCAGCAAAATCACCTTGAGGCCGGGCCAGCGCACCTGCAGTTCCTTGAGCAGGCCGATGCCATCGAGTTGGTCCATGCGCAGGTCGGAGATCACCAGATCCGGGCGGAAGCGGCTGGCAGCAGCCAGCGCCTGCACGCCATTTTCCACGGCCTCCACCTCGTAGTTCTCGGCACGCAGGCGAATCGTCAGCAGGCGCAGCAGGCCCGGGTCATCATCTACCACCAGGATTCGGGCCTTGGGCTTCTGTGTATTCACTTACGGGTACCTTCGGGTTTGCGCTTGCGGTCAGTTAGATTGCGTTCGATGCTGGAGATCGCGTCGAGTTTGGCCTGCGCTTCATCGAGCGCGCGGCGCAGGCGGGCGTTGTCATCTTGCTCGGTCTGCAGCCTGCGGTTGAGTGCGGCAAGCTTGTCCTGGTCGGCGCGACTGGCGGCCGATTGCAGGCGCAGGTTGTCGACCTGCAGACCGAGTTCGCGATCGAGCTGCGCGAGTTCGAACAGCGTGAGGGCGCGCTCCACCGGCGCCAGTGTTTCCGGTTGCGCGGCCAGGTCGCGCAGCAGCTGGCGGGCGCGCTCGGCGTCACGGGCCGCGTGGCCGGGTGTGGCCAGCGCCAGTGCGTAGCGCAGTTGCGCGCCGCCGCCGGGGGCACGCTCGTAGCCCTGGCGGGCGGTGGCGACAATCTCGGCCTGCTCGGCCGGATTCCCTGCCCCGAGCCGCTGCAGCGTCTGGATCGTGCCTGCCAGCAGCACGGCCACCTGCGTATCGCGATCGATGGTCGGCGTGTTGGGGCGCGCATCGGCGGTGTTGCCACGCAGCTTGTCGATGCCGCCGCACCCGGCGCTGAGCAGCAGCAGGCCGAGCAGGGTGCCGCGCGCGCAGCCGCGGGAGAGACTATGCGGCATTGGCTTTGCGCCTCTCGATCGCGCGCGCACCGGTGGTGTCCACCGCGGGCTGGCCGCGCAAGGGAATGCGGATGCGAAAATGCGCGCCGCGAAATTCGCCATCGACAATCTCGATGGTGCCCTTGTGCACGGCCACGAACTCGTTGACCACCGAGAGGCCGATGCCGGTGCCGCGCACATGGCCGCCGGGTGAGCGCCCGGTATGAAAGGCGTCGAACACATTGGCGCGCTCGGTCTTCGGGATGCCGGAGCCCGAATCGGCGATCTCGAGCTGCAGCCAGTTGCTCTCGGTGTGCGCGCGCACGACGATCGCGCCGCCGCGCGGGGAATATTTGATCGCGTTGGAGAGCAGGTTCTCGAGGATCATGCGCAGCTTGCCGCGATCGGCCAGCAGCGCCAGATCTTCGATCTGTACATCGAGCCGCACGCGTTGCGAGACCAGCGTGAGCTGCTGGTTCTCGAGCACCTGCTTGACCAGCGGACGCAGCCGGAATTCCGAGAGCTCGAGGCCGACGCTGTTGCTCTGCCAGGCGCTGAAAGAGAGCAGGTTCTCGATCATGCGCTGCAATTTGATGCTGTTATCCTGCAATATCGTCATCACCTCGCGTTGGCCGCTGCCGAGCTCACCCACCGCGCCATCCATCAGCAGCTCCGTGCCCTCACGGATGTTGGCCAGAGGTGTCTTGAGCTCGTGCGACATGTGGCGCAGGAATCGGTTGCGATCCTGCGCCAGCTCGAGCAGGCGGCCGCGCAGCCACTCGAGCTGCTGGCCAAGGCGTTGCAGGTCTACCGGGCCTCTGACACTGATCGCGCGCGCGAAGTTCCCACCGCCCAGTTCGCCGATCGCGCGATCGACCTGGCGTATTGGGCGGCTGACGCCGAGCGCAAAGGTCAGCGTTGCGGCCAGCGCCAGCGGCAGCAGCAGACCTGATTCCCAGAACAGCTCGCGGCGCGCCAACTCGGTCTGCGCGCGCAGCGATTCCAGGTTGGCAGTGATCTGCGTGTTGATCACCGTGGCCACCTGCGAGGCCTCAGCGGCCAGCGGGCCGAAATCGGGCTGGTCGGGGCGCAGCGCGGCCGCGCTCGGCCGCGCATGAACCTGTGCGGCGATGCCGGCGCGCAACGTGCTCATGGTTTCGAGTGCGACCCGCGATTCCTCGTTGTGCAGCTGGGTGCGCAGCTCGGTGATGGTCGCGACCAGGCTGTCGTCGTCGTCCTCGAAATCGCTCAGGTACTTGGCTTCGCCCAGCGCCTGGTAGTAGCGCGTGGCGCGCTCGAGCGAGCCGATGTACTCGAACATGCTCTGCGACAACTGCGTGGTCTGCACGCTTTCGCGCACCAGGCGCTCGCTGAAGGTGGTGAGCCGGCGCATTTCAATCGTGGCGTGGAGAATGGCCGCCAGCAGCGGCACGGCAATCACGCCGATGCCCAGCAGCAGGTAGCCATTCAGGGACTTGGGCAGGGGCCAGCGCATCCTGCCATTCTAAGTCAGGGCGGCGGCGGGCGGGTTAAGCAAGGGCGTCGCCTGCTGGCGACCGCCAGCCGGGGCCGGGCGGTGCTACCAGGGCTGGGCGAGCAGCTTTTCTTCCCAGCGCAGGGCCGTGCGCACGATGGTGTCCAGCTCATCGAGTTTCGGCTGCCAGCCGAGTACCGCGCGGATTCGATCGGCAGCCGCCACCAGGCTCGGCGGGTCGCCGGGCCGGCGCGGCTCTTCGCGGATCGCAATGCTCTTGCCGGCGACGCGCTGCACGCTGGCCAGTACTTCGCGCACGCTGTAGCCGTGGCCGTAGCCGCAGTTGAGCACCGCGCTGGTGGCACCGCTGCGCAGGTAGTCGAGCGCGTCCAGGTGGGCGCGCGCCAGGTCATCGACGTGGATGTAATCGCGCACGCCGGTGCCATCGGGCGTCGGGTAGTCGGTGCCGTAGATCGACACCTGCTTGCGCTTGCCGACCACGGCTTCGCAGGCCACCTTGATCAGCAGCGTGGCATTGGCTGTGGCCTGGCCGATGCGGCATTCTGGATCCGAGCCGGCAACATTGAAATAGCGCAGGCTCACATAGCGGAAGTCGGTGACCGCCGCGAGGTCGCGCAGGATCCACTCCGACATCAGTTTGGAAGTGCCATAGGGGTTGATCGGCGCGAGCGCCATATCCTCGCGGGCCACACCTTCAGAAGGCATGCCGTAGACCGCAGCGGTCGATGAAAACACCAGCCGGCGCACGCCGGATTGCATGACGGCCTCGAGTAGGTTGCGGGTGGCGCTGGTGTTGTTGCCGTAGTATTTCAGCGGGTCGCGTACCGACTCGGGCACCACGGTATTGGCCGCGAAATGCATCACCGTGCCGACGCCATGCTCGTTGAAGGCGCGCGCCATCAGCGCCCGGTCGGCGAGGTTGCCGACGATCAGCGGCGTGTCACCCACGGCCTGGCGGAACCCGGTCGTGAGATTGTCGACCACCACCACCTTTTCGCCGCGGGCGCGCAGCTGCAGCACTACGTGGCTGCCGATATATCCGGCTCCGCCGGTGACCAGCACGGTATCCTTCGCAGGCATCAGATTCCCTCATCTCAGGTTGGGGCCCGGGCGGCGCAAATGATACCCACGTCGAATCGTACCGGTGTGACCGAATCCCCAGCTTGCGAGCGCGCATGAGCGGGCCTGATCAGACGCCATTTGCTGGCCTGACGCCGGACACGGTGCTGGCCGCCGCGGAGGCCGTGGGCCTGAAGCCCGACGGCCACCTGTTTGCGCTCAACAGCTATGAAAACCGGGTCTACAGACTCGGCTGCGATGACGCGCCGGCGCTGGTACTGAAGTTCTATCGCGCCGGCCGCTGGAGCGACGCGCAGATCCTCGAGGAGCACGCCTTTGCACTCGAGCTGGCGGCCGCGGAGATCCCGGTGGTGGCGCCGATCGTGCTCGGCGATTCGACTTTGCGTTATTTCCAGGGTTTTCGCCTGGCGGCCTTTCCGCTGCGCCCTGGCGGCGCGCCGGACCTGGACCAGCCCGAGGCGCGCGAGCTGCTCGGGCGCACGCTCGGGCGCATCCATGCGATCGGTGCACTGCGGCCCTTTCTCGCCCGGCCCAGCCTCAGCGGCGAGCGGCTCGGCACGCGGGCGCGGCGCACGGTGCTGGCCTCGGCGCAGTTCCCGGAGCATATGCGCGCGCGCTACGAGCAGGTGAGTACGCGGCTGATTGCCCAGATAAGGGAAGTCACCGGCGAGGGTACCGGCTGGCGTTCGATCCGCCTGCACGGCGACTGTCATCTTGGCAATATCCTCTGGCAGGCGCAGGGTCCGGTGTTCGTGGACCTCGACGATTGCCTGAACGGGCCGGCAATCCAGGACCTGTGGATGTTTCTCTCGGGCAACCCGGACGAGCGGGCGCGGCAATGGAGCGAATTGCTGGCCGGGTATCAGCGTTTCGCGACTATCGATCAGCGCCAGACCCGGCTGATCGAGGCATTGCGTGCGGTGCGCATGCTCAATCACGCGGCCTGGATTGCCGAGCGCTGGCTGGATCCGGCGTTCCCGCGCGCCTTTCCATGGTTCGGCGAAGCGCGCTTCTGGGAGCAGCATGTGCTCGATCTGGCCGAACAGTCGCAGACCCTCGATGAACCTGGTGACATGGGGTTATAGTGCGGTGGATATGCCGCACTGTCGTATCAACGGCCCCGTAGCCTTGGCCCTGCTGGGCACCCTGGTATGGGTTGCCGGATGCACGAAGAGCAACGATACGGCCCGCGTGCAGCGCGAGGCGCGGAGCCAGGCGCGCGCCGGCGCACAGGCGGCCACCGATCAGCTCGCCGCCGCCGGGGCCGCAGCCGACGACCTGGTTGCAGCTGTCAGCAGTGCCGACACTGCCACGCCCGTGAGCCTGCGCTTCAAAGTTGCCGAACAGCCCCGCGTGGGCAAGCCGCTGCGGGTGCAGCTCGCGCTGGCGCAGGCGCCCGGTCTCGAGATCGACGCCATGCATGTGTCGCTGCAGTCACGCGAAGGCCTCGAGGTGCAGTCGGTGCGCACCATCGACTACTTCGGCCCGCCGATTGGCGCCACGCAGCAAATGCAGGTCGATCTGCTGCCCACGCAGACCGGTGTGCTCGGGCTCGCGGTCACGGTGCTGGTAGACAGCGCCGGCTCCTCGGTCGTGCGCAGCTTTACGATTCCACTGATCGCCATCGAAGCGGTGCCCTGAATCGGCGCCGCCCGGTCCGGCGGCCGCCTTTTAAACTAAATCCGGGATGCGCCTCACGCGCTGCCGTGAGGCCTGTTCGTATGATCGTGGGCGGATCCATCCCCGCGCGGATTATGACAAGAGAAATCCTGAATTCGCTCCCGGTTCCTACGCTGCAACCGGCTGCCGCGCGCGCTGGCGGCGGCGAGCAGGCGGCTGAGCCGCTCGATAACGCGGAATTGCACGAGCGTCTGCGCGCCCAGCTCGACACCCTCAAACCCAGCGCGGGCCCGGCCGCGCTGCTCAGTCAATTGCTGCCCCTGGTCAGCCGCCAGTACGAACAGATGGACGATGAGCGTCGCGGCGTCGTGCGCTCCATGCAGCTCCTGGCCGACGAGGCGCGCTCGTTCGCGCAGGGCCTGGCGAGCGCTGATGCCGGTCAGTCGCGCGCGATCCTGAATCACATCAAGGACGTGGTGATTACTGTCACTGCGGATGGCGCGATCTGCGTTTTCAACCCGACCGGCGAACAGTTGTTTGGCTATTCGCAGGCCGAAGTGATCGGCGTCTCCATTGCGCGCCTGCTGCCGGATCTGCCGGTGCAGGGTTCGCTGTTCCGCGGCCTGCAATCCTTCGCGGTCTCCGGGGGGGAGGGTGCGCGCCAGTCGGAGCCGCGCGCCACCGAGGCGCGGCGCAAGAACGGCGAGTTGTTTCCGGTCGAAGTGATCGCCAGCCTGGTGCGGATCGATCGGCGCGACGTCTACGTGCTGTGCCTGCGCGACTTGAGCGAGCGCCACAATTCGGAGCAGGCGCTGCGCGACAGCGAGGCGCGTTATCGCACGCTGGTCGAGAGCGCACCGGAAGTGATCGTCGTGATCGACACCGGTACCGGCTGCTGCGCCGATGCCAACGAGAACGCGCTGCGTTTTTTCGGCGTGACCCGCGCCGGACTCAGCAGCCTGCAGCTGCGCGATCTGCTGGCCGCTGCGAGCGCGGCGCCGCCCGGCAGCGGCGAGTCGCCCACGCCGCAGGTGTTCGAGTGGCTGTATCGCCCGCCCGCCGCAGGCGCAGCGCCCGCGGCAGAGCCCGCCTCCGGCGCGACGACGCTGGTGACCGAGGTGCGGCTGATGCCGCTGCCCGGCTCGCCGCAATTGCTGCGCGCCAGCATTACCGACATTACCGAGCGCAAGCGCGCCCAGACCATCATGGCCGGCGAGCGCGACATCTTTGGGCGCATTGCCGCCGATGCGCCGCTCCATGAAGTGCTCGAGGCCACCGTGGCGCTGGTCGAATCCATCAGTCACGATTTCATCGTCACCGTCGGGCGCCTGGGCCAGGACGGGCGCAGTTTCGTCGAAGTGATCGGCAATCGCCTGCCGGTGGCGCTGCGCGCCGCGGAAGAGCAGGCGGCGATTGATGTGCGCAACGGTTCGAGCGCGGCCGCGGTGTACCTCGGCCGTGCGGTGCTGGTGCCGAACGTACGCACCGACCCCTACTGGCAGCGACGGCGCGAGCTGGCGCAACAGGTGGGCGTGGCCGCAGCGTGGGCGCTGCCGATCAAGGCCGCGGGCGGCGGGCGCGTGCTGGGCGCACTCACTGTTTATCGCGCGCAGGTGGGCAAGCCTGCCGACCAGGACCTGCAGCTGTTCACGCATGCGGCGCGTCTCGCGGGCATCGCGATGGAGCGGCGCTACGCGGCTGAGGCGCTGCGCGCCAGCGAAGCGCGTTTCCGTGGTCTATACGAGAGCGTGCTGGAAGGCGTCTACCAGGTATCGCCCGAGGGACGCGTGCTGGCAGTGAACCCGGCTTTCGTGAAGATGCTGGGCTATGCGAACGCCGAAGAAATCTATGCGCTGCCCTCGGCGGCCGCGCTGTGGTGGAACCCGGCCGAGCGTCCGGCCTTCCTGGACGAACTCAATCGCAGTGGCGCGGTGCACATGACCGAGACGCTGCTGCGCAAGCGCGACGGCACGCAGGTGGTGGTGCTCGAGAGCGCGCGCGTGCTGCGCGATGAGCAGGAGCGCCTGCTGTCTTTCGAGGGCACGATCGCCGACATCACCGAGCGTAAGCGCGCTGAGCAGGTGATTTTCGAAGAAAAAGAGCGTGCCCAGGTGACGCTGCAGTCAATCGGCGATGGCGTGATCACCACCGATCGCGAAGGGCGCATCGAATACCTGAACCCGGTGGCCGAGCAGCTCTCGGGCTGGCGCGGCGCCGAGGCGCGCGGTGCCACCATCATGAATGTGCTGCGCCTGCGCGATGAGGTGACGCACAACGAGATCGAGAATCCGCTGCTACGCTGCTTGCGCGAGGACAAGGTAGTCAATTTCGGCGAGCACAGCGTGCTGATCAATCGCCTCGGCCAGGAAATCGCGATCCAGGATTCGGCCGCACCGATCCGCGACCGCAGCGGGCGCACGGTCGGCGCGGTGGTCGTGTTCCGCGATGTCACCAAGGAACGGCGCCTGAAGCGCGCGCTCTCGTTCCAGGCCAGTCACGACGCGCTCACCGGCCTGATCAACCGGCGCGAATTCGACAACCGCCTGCAGTCCGCGCTGCAGGGCGCTCGCGATGGCGACGGCACGCATGCGCTGCTGTACGTCGACCTGGATCAGTTCAAGGTTGTGAATGACACCTGCGGACATAGCGCCGGCGATCGACTGTTGCGCGATGTGACCGCGCTGCTGCAGCAGCACGTGCGCTTGGCCGACGTGATCGCGCGCCTGGGCGGCGATGAATTCGGCATTCTGGTGCAGCATTGCTCCATCGAGCAGGCGGCGCGTATTGCCGAGGCGATCCGCCAGTCAGTGCGCGACTATCGGTTTACCTGGGAGCAGAACGCGGCCAGCATCGGCGCCAGCGTCGGCGTGGTGGAGATCACGCGCGACAGCGAGAGCGTCGCCACGCTGATGAGCGCAGCCGACATCGCCTGCTATGCGGCGAAGGATGCCGGGCGCAACCGCGTGCACGTCTATGACGCCGGCGAGGTCTCGGGCCGGCATCGGGAAATGTATTGGGTGAGCCGCGTGACGCGCGCGGTCGATGACAACCGGCTGGAGCTGGAATACCAGCTGATCCAGCCCGTCAGCGAAGCCGCGGCGGCGCTGCCGCCGTTCTACGAGCTGCTGGTGCGCCTGCGCGGCGATGATGGCGAGCTGGTGCTGCCGGGCGAATTCATTCCCGCCGCCGAGCGCTACAACATCATCGGCACCATCGATCGCTGGGTGGTGGAGCGCGCAGTGACGATCCTGAAAGCCATCATCGAAGCCGGGCGCGAGCCGCCGCTGTTGGCCGTGAACCTCTCGGGCAATTCGATCTGCGAGCGCAGCTTCCTCGACCTGCTGCTGACGCTGGTCGAAGACCCCAGGATCGGGCGCTGCCTGTGCTTCGAGATTACGGAATCGGCGGTGATCACCAGCCTGTCGCAGGCCGTGGGCTTCATGCAGGAACTGCGCAAACGCGGTTGCCGCTTTGCGCTCGATGATTTCGGCAGCGGCCTGTCCTCGTTCCATTATCTGAAGACGCTGCCGGTCGATTTTCTGAAGGTGGACGGGCAGTTCTTTGGTGGCGCCACGCCGGACCCGGTCGATCGCTGCATGGTCGAGGCGATCGGCAAAGTGGCCGCGGCCCTGGGCATCGCCACGATCGCCGAGCGCGTGGAAAGCGCCGAGGCTCTTGAGCGCCTGACGCAACTGGGCATCAATTTCGCACAAGGCCACTTCCTGGCACGGCCTGAGGCGATCTCGGGTCTGCTGGAAGGGCGCCGCGAGCCTGTCTAAATGATTATTTAGCAAACTGAACGGTCATTGAGTTTCGAGCCGCCCCGGCCTAGAATCCCTTCCTGATCCCTTCAGGAGGCATGAGATGTCGGCCCACTTAAAAATAAAGGCCGATGCACGGCCCAGCGGCTCCAAGCTCGATCTGATTCATGCTGCGGCCGGTGCGATCTCGCGCTACGGCCTCTCCGAACTCACCTCGGCCCGTATCGCCGGAGCCGCCGGCCACACTGCGGCCTCGATCAACTTTCATTTTGGCAGCAAGGAAGCGCTGCTGCTGGCCACCCTGCGCGAGGTCTCCGAAGAATACGCGGAGCTGATGGCAGGCACGCTGGCAGAGGCGGGCGATGACGCGCTGCTGGGGCTGCTCGGCATTGTCGAGGTCTCGCTGAGCCTGCGGCTCAGCGATTCGCACAAGATTGCGGTCTGGTACGCGTTCCTGGCCGAATCGGGCGCGCGCGCCGACTACCAGCGCATTTGCGGCGAACGCGATCAGCGCTATATCCGCAACCTGACCGCGCTCTGCACACGTCTGATCGAGGCACACGGCGGTGCGCGCTGGCCCGATGCGAAAGCCGTCGCGCTGGGGCTGGCGGGTCTGATGGACCAGCACTGGCAAGGCATCCTGTTTTCGGGCGAACAGTTTGACCGTGAGGTGGCGCGGCGCCAGTGCCGCGACTATCTGTGCAGCGTGTTTCCGTGGCTCGCAGCGCGCATCGAGGCGAGCGCGCCGCCCGCGGCCGCGGCCACAGCCGCAGCCGCGGCCGCGGCGACTGCGGCAGCTCTGGCTGCGCGCGTCGAGCCTGGCCTGCACTACACGTTGCCCGCCTGGATCTATCACAACGAGGAGTTCCACGAGCTCGAGCGCCAGCGGCTCTTCATGCCCTCTTGGCAGGTGGCCGCCCATGTCAGCGAGCTGAGCCGCAGCGGCGACTACGTGGCATTCGATTTCTACGGCCAGCGCGGCTTCGTGGTGCGCGATGAAGCGGGCACGCTGCGCGCCTTTCACAATGTCTGCGCGCACCGCGCCCACGGGCTGGTCGAGGGCGAGCGTGGCCAGTGCGGCAAGTTTCTCAGCTGCAAATACCACGGCTGGACTTACCACCTCGATGGCCGAAATCGCAGCATCAGCGCGCCCGACAGCTTCGCGCCCTTCGACCGCTCGAAGTTCGGGCTCAAGCCCATCGAGCTCGAGGTGTGGCTCGGGTTCGTGTTCGTGCGCTTTCGCTCCGGCGAAGCGGCCGTTGCCGAGCGCATGGCGCCACACCAGGCCGAACTCGCGCACTATCGCCTCGAGCAGATGGTGCCGCTGGCCCCGATGTGGGAGCGCGATGTGGCGATCGACTGGAAGAACGTGGTCGAGAACTATGTCGAGGACTATCACTTTCCGATGGGCCATCCGGGCCTCTCGGCGCTGATGGATTCGAACTACGAGCGCCAGGTGTGGCCCGGCGGCACGATGCGTCTCAGCCATACGCTGCGCTCGCAGCCGCGCCGCAGCTGGAGCGCCGAGCGCTATGCTGCGGTGTTGCCCGAGGTCGACTACCTGCCGCCAGAGCTGCGGCGGCGCTGGAGCTATTTCGGGTTGTTTCCCAATGTCTATTTCGATATCTACCCCGAGTGGATCGATTTCTTCCAGCTGTTGCCGACCGCGGCCGGGCGCACGCGGCTGCGGGCGCGCGTGTATGGCTTCCCGGATGAGCGGCGCGAGATGCGCGCCGCGCGCTATCTGAACCGGCGCATCAACTACCGGGTGCAGAACGAGGACGAGGCACTGACGCACTCGGTGCAAATGGGGCTCGCATCAGGCGCTTACACTCAGGGCATACTGTCGGACAAGGAAATCGTGATGGCCGGCTTCCAGGACTGGGTGCGCGCACGCCTGCCGGTCACCACAATGGTAGAGGCACCTGCGCGCGGGACGATTGCGGCGCGCAACACGGAAATGTCGGGCTGAGACTGGCGCCCGCACGAGGATAAGGCATGCAGAAGGTGGTGTCGTTTACGCAGATGCAGTACGGCACCCGCGAGGACTACCAGCTCCTCGATGCCGAGGCCGAAGCCTATGCGCGTGGGCTGCCCGGAGTGGTGCTCACGACGCTACAGCAGCTGGGCCGCGGCCTGCAGGGGTATCGCGTCAGCCGCCTCGAGCATTCGCTGCAATGCGCGACCCGCGCGCAACGCGCTGGTGCCGATGAGGAGCTGATCGTGGGTGCGCTGCTGCACGATATCGGCGACGAGCTCGCGCCCTACAATCACGCTGCGGTCGCTGCCGCCGTGATACGGCCCTACGTGCGCGAAGAGGTCACCTGGATCGTCGCGCAGCACGGCCTGATGCAGACCTACTACTACGCGCATCATCAGGGCGGTGATCGCAATATGCGCGATACGCTGCGCGGCCATCGTTGGTTCGATGCCGCGGCCGCATTCTGCGAGCACTGGGACCAGGCTTCCTTCGACCCCGACTATGACTCCCAGCCGCTCGAGGCCTTCGAGCCGCTGCTGCAGCAGATCTTCAGCCGCAAGCCGCACGATCCGCTGGTGCTGCTGGCGACGCCGGGCTGAGCCGGTCAGTCTTTTTGCCCGAAGTAACTTTCCAGGGCACCCGGTGGTCCCGGCACGCTCTCAGCTCGCACTGCCTGGTAGGCCTCGGCGACTGCCTGCATCATGTGTTCGTTCGCCAGCACACGTGCGAGTGAGGCGCGCCGGTAGCGCCAGATCTTCCAGACCTCGTCTGGCCACCCTGCGGCGCGCGCCTGTTCGGCCGCCCTGGCGTAGAGCCTGAAAGCCTCCAGCAGCAGGGCGTCAGCAGCGCCTGAGCTTTGCGTCAGAAGTGCGTCGTTTTCTTTCATCTGTGCGAGTCGCCCAAGCGCTGTGGGCTCATTGAGCGCCGCTCCCTTCTGGTACCACTCGCGGGCCCGTGCAGCATCTGCGCCTTGTGCGCGCGCTTCATAAAGCCGGGCGAGCCGGAATGCGGCGATCGGTACCCGCCGCTCCCATGCGTGCTCATAGAGCACAATGGCGCGCTGCAGATCGGAAAGTTGTGCCGGCGAGCGACTGAGCAGGTCGGCAAGATCGACAGCTGCCGCCCGATAGCCCGCGGCAACCGCCGCCTGCAGGCGGCTGCGCGCAAACTGCAGATCACCTTTCGCCAGTGATGCGCGGCCGACCAGGTACTGATGTTGCGCCAGTGGTTCGCTATTTGCCAGTGCCTCGGTGCAGGCTGCGCTGGCGATATCCGCGTTGATCTGCTCCTGCGCCATGCCAGCGCTGCGGCGATCGGGATCGTAATAGGCCGCTGCCTGCTCCGCACAGCGGCTGGTCGGCGCGAAGTGCCGCGCGCCGGTGGTATCTGCCACCAGCCCCAACTGGCGCACTTCAACGTCCTTGAGCGGGTCGGGGTTGGCCGCCTGTTCCCACAATATTTGCGTAGCGAGGTCGGATGGCATCGTCGCATCCCAGAGGCGCGCAGTCATATCGCGCGATGAGCTGGCGACTTGCGTGCCGTCTGGTGAAAACCTTGCTGACCACACGACGTCTGTGTGGCCGGGCAAAACTGCCAGTTGCGTACCGCGCTGCGCATCCCAGATCCGCACCGTGTTGTCTTTCGATGTCGTGACAATGCGCCGACCGTCGCTCGAGAACGCGGCATCGAACACAAATGTATGGTGCCCGATCAGTGTCAGCTGCAGCGCGCCAGTGCGCGCATCCCAGACACGAGCCGCATTGTCACTCGATGCCGTGAGGATGCGGGAGCCGTCCGGCGAGTAGACCGCCGCATTCACATGATCCTTGTGCGCGAGAATCGCCAGCTGCGTGCCGCTGTGGGCGTCCCAGATGCGCGCAGTACCGTCCGTGGATGCGGTAACGACCTGGTTTTGATCTGGTGAGTAGGAAGCGGTATTGACCCCATCGGTTTTATCCGGCCAGACGGGCGACGCGAGGCCGGTCGCCGCGTCCCAGGTTTCGAACGGATAGTCGTCCATCGACGCCACGACGCGTCGATCGTCGGGTGAGAACAAGGCGCAACGAACTCCGTCGGGCACGGACATCGTGCGAACTGGATTGCCAGTTGCGGCATCCCAGAGCTTCGCGACCCCTCCGGACGAGGTGACGATCTGCCCTCCATCGTGCGAATACGACGCACAACCGACCGCCTCGTCAAGGCTGCCAAGCCGACGGATCGGAGCGCCGCTACGGACATCCCAGATGCGGGTGGCGCGATCCTGCGACCCAGTGACCACCTGGGCGCCGTCGGGCGAGTAGTTGACTGAGGCCACCTGGGCGCTGTGATGCAGAATGGCTGTCTCCCTGCCGGCGCGCAGGTCCCAGACTCGCGCCGTGAGGTCGTAGCCGGCGGAAGCGAGCGACAAGCCGTCCGGAGAGAACGCCACTCCGCCCAGTATGTCGCCGTGTCCAGTCAGTACCCGGAGCACTACGCCCGCTGCGGCATCCCAGATCCGAACCTTTTTGTCCGTTGCGCCAGTGGCAATTGTATTGCCATCCGGTGACCAGGCCACGCCCCATACTTGGCCGACATTTACGGGGAATAGCCGCAGTTGCGCACCCGTGCGGGCATTCCATATACGCACCGTGCCGTCTTGCGAACCGGTGACAATGCGTGATCCGTCGGGCGCATAGGCCGCGGCAATAACGTCCTGCGTATGACCCTTGAGTGAGGCAAGCAAGGTTCCCGTGCGAGCGTCCAGAACACGGGCAAATTTACCTCGTTGAAGCGTAAGAATCTGGCGACCTCCCGGCGCGTAGAGAGTGAAATAGACATCTCCAGGCTGCTCGGGGAGCGTCGCCAGCAGTTTGCCGCTATGCGCGTCCCAGACGCGCGCGTGTTTGCCGAAATAGGTGACTATCCTTTGGCCATCGGGAGCATAGACGCCACTGCCCACGTCGCCCTTGGGGTCTGAGAGCGCGAGGATCCGATGCCCGTCGCGCGCGTCCCATACGCTGACGATTCCTGCGGCGCTGGTGAGGATCCGGGTTCCGTCAGGCGAATAACTGACGAACATCACGGCGCGATCCTTGACCCGCTGCAGGATCGACAGTTGCGCGCCCGTGCGCGTATCCCACAGCCGGGCGGTACCGTCGAGCGAGCCGGTAATGATCCTGGCGCCATCGCGCGAGAAAGCCACATTTCGCACCGCACCCTCGTGACCAGCGAGTACGACGCGCAGCGGATCGGCGGCCCGAAGTTCCTGGAACACGTTTACCGCGGCGGCATCGGGCGGCCCACCGCGATCGCTATCCTTGAGTACCTCGAGGACGATGCCTCGTGCGTAGGCGAGCTCGCCGTCCTTCAAGCGTGCTGCCGCCGCTTCGGTAAGGGAGCGCTTTTGTGCTGCGAGCGTCAATGCGGTCTGATGCTCGGCCTCGCGCTGCTTGGTCGCGGCAACCCGCGCGCCGATGGAGGCCGCCACGGCCAGAACGGTAATCGTGGCGACCACCGCTCGTTTGAGGCGTGTTATCCGGCGGGTACGCTGCGCGGAAGAGTTCAGAAAGCTGCGGACGCTGTCCGGCAGCACCATGTCTGCGGCAGCAAGCGCCTTGTACGCCACGAGTTTGTCCGATGTTGCCAACCAGTCGCTGGACTCACCGTGTTGCTGCCACAGACGAGTCTCGCGCTGCACGAGCTCGCGGGTCTGCAACAACCCTGATTCCTCTCGCAGCCATTCCACCAGTGCCGGGAGCGTGCGCAACAGCGAATCATGCGCAAACGCGACGACCGCCTGCCCATCGCGGACGTCCGAAACACATAGGCGCGCTTCGACCAGCCGACGGATCAGCATCTGCTGTTGTTCGTCCGCGGCGATTTCCGCCAGCGGTGCGTAGCGCCGCGTGGCATGGCCGCCCTCATCGACACTCACCAGGCTACGAAACAGCCGCGCCTGGGTATTGCGTTCTGCAGGCGTGCCGGTGCGTAGTACGGACTGCGCCGTAGTGGCGATGCTGCCTGCCAGGCCGCCGAGCCGCTGATAGACATCGAAACTCAACACCTTGCCGGTTCGCCGTTGATACAGTTCGTTCAAGGTAAACTGGAGCAGCGGCAAGCTGTCTGGCTCTCGATAAGCTTCTTCGCGCAGCAATTGATCCAGGGATTTGCCGTCCGGACTCAGGCCGAAAGTCAGGTCAGTCGCCCTGGCAGGCAACGTGATGACTTCATCGAGCATCGTGCCGCTCAAAGTGGCGAGGTAGTACTGGCCCTCATTGGCGCCAAAGACCTGGCGCAAGGCGTCATGGCGCTTCATTTCGGTCAACGCGTCCGTCCTGATGCAAACCAGTGTCCAGACGCCCTCGCATTGCAGTTGCAGCAGAAACTTGCCGAAAATAGCGATCAGGGCATCGCCCAGGCCGAGCGTAAAGATCTCTTCGAACTGATCGATCATCCACACAAAGCGCGCCGCGACGGGCCATAGCGTGCGCCGCCGTAGCGCCAGGTCCGTGAGACTCTCAACCGGCTCGCCTGGCCACGCGCCTTCAAGCTCCGGTAGCCCGACCCAACACGACTGAATTGACTGGGCGATGGCGCTTTCGCTGCAGTTCAAAACCAGCAAACCCGGACGCCAGATGGCACGGCGAATGCCGCGGCTGACCGCAGGATGGCGAAGACTTGCCCGCACAGCCTCAGGCTGGCCCCGGGCGTCAGCGAGCGCAGGCAGAACACCTGCCCTGAGCAACGAACTCTTGCCAGTGCCGCTGGGGCCCTCGATCAGCAGCCCCGGTGCGGCGGCGCTCTCACGCCGCAGCAGCTGTTGTACGACCTCGCGAATCTCGCGGTCGCGCCCAAAGAAGATCGCACGATGCTCGTAGTCAAAGTATTTCAGACCGCAGAACGGATTCTGGAGATAGACTTTCTCAAGCACGTAACCGAGGCAAGCCAGCGCCTCTTCAAGTGTGGCCACCGGTACCAGCCGCACGCCCGGCGGGAGCGGGTTCGTTACGCACCATGCCTGCACCGCGCGCCTGTCTACGGCAGGGTAGAAGACGAGGGTGAAATCGGCATCGCCGTGTGCGCGCACCGCTGCGCCCAGTTTTTCGACGGTGTGGTCGACGCCCTGCACATTGCCCTCGCCATCCACCACGCCGGTCGCGGCGATGCAGGTGCTTTTCGGGATCTCCAGCGGCCACGCCGAGGTCAGCAGGGCCAACGCAAACAGCAGGTCACTGCTACGCCCGGCGATGTTGAGTTGCTCTCCCGACAGCTCGTATTCAACCCACAATTGGCTGCGAATCACACCTTCGCCAAACAGGATCCGGTAGGCCAGTTGCCCGCCGATCCTGGCGGATTCGAACAGCGGGTCCTGGCGCACAGGCCGGAAGTGCACGGATAGTCCAGGCTGGCCTGGAAACTCCCGCAGCGTCCGGATCCGCAACGGCGCCACGGTTGCGTTGCCATGGCCATCGACCAAGAGCAGCTGGAAGTTCACGTACTATGGCTGGTCGGTGGCAGCAGGGGGCTCTTCGAGTTGGACCTTGCCCATCGCGAAATCGGATAGCGAAATTTCGATGCCGGCCGGGAGCGTACCTATCGCCTTGCCTTCCGAGTCAAACTGCCCAAGCTCGAATCGCTCGCTGCCATTCCACAGGTAGACCGTCTCTCCCTGGACCGCTGCGATGAGTTCGGACGGGCAATGGACGAGTACGCAGATCGATGAGGGCAGTTGTCGGCGACCCTCGTCGTAGGCGAGCGTGACGCGAAATCCGCGTGCGGTAGTTAATTCCGGCGGCTTCGTCGACTCGAACTTGTCTGCCGCAGCCAACAACTGCAGTACCTCCATCGGACCGGTTGGTTGCTGCGCTGGCCAGACGTCCGTTGCCGCGAGCTGAGCTCGTAACGTTTCGTCGCGCGCCGCACGTGCTGCACTCACCAGCTCCGCAAATCGTGTCGCACAGATACTACTAGTGGAATTGCGCAACTTCGCAGCCAACCAAGTTGTGAAGTCCGCAAAGTCGGGTGGCACCGCTTCACCGGCCATGTGCGACGTCTCCCTGTGCGGCCAAACTCATCGGCGATGTTCTCGGTGCCTCGGCAAACCGCAGGTAGGCCTCCTGCACCAGTTCGACGATGTATTTCACCTGATTGCGCGATATCGCGAGTCGGCCCGCCGTCTGCTCCTGGGTATAGCCTTCGCCCATGTTGGATAGCACGGCTATAGTTCGCGTGAACTTCTGCGTGAGCGTTGCCACTTTGCGCCGCTCTGCGGCGGCGCGACCCGGTGAACCGGCGACTTCGTACTGTGCTGTTGCTCGGTCCAGGGGTTCGCGCAAATGTTGGTAGAACCGCTCCAGGAAGTCCTCGTTTTCATACCCCTGTGTGGGATCATGTGACGGCAGGAACGACGCGTCCGAAGTCGGTCCCGCGGTAGCTGCGAATTCCGCCCCGTCAAGATACGAATCACCATCAGGGGTAACATCGGGTTCCAGATTCATGGATTCAATGGGGTGGCTCATTGCCGTTCCGCCGCGCTTGCGCCGCCCGCGCCGCTTGCACTCATCAAGATAGAGGCTGAGTGCAATCTCAAACATGAAGCCGCTCGTCGGGATTCGAAGCGGTGGCAGGGAAACGATCACGGTTCTGGCGTTTACACAAAACAGCTGGACGCCCGAAAGTTTGGCCTGTGCGGCCAGCGATTGTTGTCCCTTCTGAGCGAGCTGTTCGCAAAGACCTTGTACGAGTGCGAGGACGCTGTCGTTGTCATCCAGCGGTGCCGCCGTCGACACTGCGGTTGACGCGGGATCCCCGGGCGTCAGTTCGGCGATGTTCCACTCGAGCTTCAGCCGCACAGCCTCGACAAGATGCCCCCCTTGCCGCTGGAGCCTGGGGATGCGATCGGCAAGGATACGAATGGTGGATTTCCAGGTGGCGTCGTCCGCCTCATCGTTCGGGGCGATGCTAAATCCCATGACCGAATCCCGGAACGAAGCAATGTCGCCCTTCCACCCTTTGAGCTGCCGCTCGTGAATGGGGCCCAATGCAAGTGCATGCAAGTGAGGCAAAGTAGCAGCAATCAGTTCTGACGCTTCCCGGCGACCACGACCCGCCCGCTGAAAAAATTTTAGCAGAGCTTCCTGTGCGAGGTCTTCGAGTTGAGCGGTGTCCCAACGCGACATGCGGGCGAGGTGACGCACGACAGCCGGGAAGGCCACGGCGAAGTAGGCGTTGAACGCCCGTTCAAACCGTTGCTCATCGGGCTCGGCGAGCCACGCATAAAGCCGTTGGTCCAAAAGCCGCATTTTTGTTGTTCGTGCCGGGCAACCCGGCCCTCCCTGGCGACACTTCCCCTTGCCACCCCATTTTGCGCGGCCTGACCGGCGAGTCGCAAGCGGGTGTTGGTCCGAGACGAAGCAGCGCGCCGGTGTCGATTGATTGGCAACAGGCTGGGCATCCACGGGCTTAGCTCCACATACCGCACCTAACGATCATGACGCCTGTTTTGGTGAAAGACAGAGTCGGTCGGCTGGGCCGAGCCTCGGTAGGTTTATGCCATTGCGCCCTTTCGCCGGCGGTACTCTGCATAGCTCCTCGACAGGGGGCCTGCCAGAAACTCTCGCTCTTCCTGGCGAATGGTCAGGATGTAGAAAGCGCCTGTCGATATCGCCTTGGACAGCACCTAGGCGTAGGCCTCGTGGTCGTCCATTCCGCGGTGGTACTTGCCTGACGTCGTCGCGGCGTGGGTCATCCATTTCTCGCGCTACGAATCAGTGAAAAACACTGAGTTTGTCGCTCGACTCATCGCATACAACGTATGCCATGACGCTGGATTCGCCAGCTTCTGTCACCGGGCCATGGATCATGCCCCGGCCGCCCACTTGAATCGTGTCGGAGCTTGAATCGGGATTGCAAGTTCTTTGCCCGGCGCGACACCAACAGAAAGCGACCTCGATCGGCACCCAACAACTATTGGTAGTGGGCCGACAGCGGCGCGGCGGTGACAAATCGCCGAGCACCGTGCGGTCTGAATAGGCGATGCACATTGACTTCGTCTATGGATTTTGGCGAAGACAATTTCGCGCAGGGACCAAGTCGACAAAATGCTCATGAAAACAGCTCCGCCCTGCCACGGGTTGGTTTCACCGATTTCACCAATGTGCCCTGAACCATCGTTATGTCTGCAGAACGGCAATCTCGGGCGTTGTCCGGATACCCGCTCCGGGAGCAATCGGGGAGTCAAACATCGTGCAAGGCGCCATTCACATCGTGGTCCCAATCGCCTGGGCCCTGACCGAGTCGGAAGCGCGGGCTGCGAAATTTCTGGCTACGGGGTTGGCAACTGCGCAGATTGCCCGCGCGCTGGGATTGTCCGTGCACACCGTGCGCACGCAGCTGAAGAGTGCGATGGCCAAGGCCGGCGTCCACACCCAGGTGGCGCTGGTGGTGCGGTTGTACGCGGCAAATCGTCCCGCTGGCGATGGCGCGCGCATACACGAATTGGGTGATGCGCGATGAGATTCTTTGCGCTCTGATCGACCGAATGTCGAAGGCCATTCAACATCAACTTCTCAAGGAGACCTCGATGAAATCCAGAGTGAAGCTGCTGATCGTTTCGGGAATTGCCGTCCTCGGCCTTGCCGGCCAGGCAATGGCGACACCCGGTGTCGGACTCTTTCCCACCAACGTATTCGGCGCAATCGACAAGGAAATCAACAATCATGTCCATGTCACGTTGGCGCCGGGCACCAGCGAAGACAATAGTTGGAATGTGGAGTTCGAGACCGAAGGGGCGTCGACCTTTATTCATCAGGATCTCACGCTGGCGCCGGGCGCGACCACCGGCTGGCACACCCATCCGGGCATCCTGCTGGTCAGCGTCGCCTCGGGTTCGATCAAGTGGTATGACGGACAGTGCGTAGCCCACGTGTACAACGCCGGCGACTCGCTCACCGAGAGTGACCATCTGCATGTGCTGCGCAACGAGACCGCCGATACGGCGCGACTGATGATCACCTTCATCATTCCCAAGGGCGTCAACCGTCGCATCGACCAGCCGGCGCCGGATTGCGCCGCCGCCACCGGCCTGCTGTAAACGGAGTACGACTATGAAAACTTTATTGGGTTGCTTCATCGCCTTGCTGGCGTTGTCTATGATGCCAGCGTACGCCACGGCTACGCGTTGCGCGACCCTGGCTACAGCCAGACTGCCGTTGCCGAGTGGCGCCGGCAGTTTCGCCATTGACTCGACCACGCTGGTAGCCGCCACGGCGGACGTGCCCGAGCATTGCCTGGTGCACAGCCACATCGACAGTGACATTCACTTCGATGTAGCACTGCCGACCTCATGGAACGGCAAGATGATGATGGAAGGCAATGGCGGCTTCGGAGACATATCTGGCTGGGCCCTTGATTACTACGTCACGCAACAATACACCGCGGTGATAACCGATATGGGCCAGACGGGCGATCCAGCCAATTTGCTGAATCGCCCCGATCGCATTGCGAACCTGTTTTACCGCAGTACCCACCTGGTTGCCATGGCTGCCAAAGAAGTAACTCAGGCTTACTACGGGAAAAGTGCCACCCATAACTATTTCGAGGGTTGCTCTCGCGGCGGTAGCCAGGCCATGAATGAGGCCGCCAGGTACCCAGGCGATTTCGATGGCATCATTGCCGGTGCGCCAGCGCTATCGAGTGGTGGGGCAAGACTCTGGAATGAGCAAGCCGTCTTCCCGCAGGGACCGGAAAATGGCGGCCTCATTGCGTCCGCCAAAGTTACTTTGCTGAGCGCAGCAGTGCTGCGCAAGTGTGACCAGCGTGATGGCGTCGCCGACAATATCGTGGCTGATCCTCGAAGCTGCAACTTCTCGCCGAAGGATGATCTCCCCCGATGCAAGCATGATGTCGATGGTCCAGAGTGCTTTACCAGGGCGCAAATCGGCGCGCTGCAGAAGATCCATCAGGGACCGTCAAGCAATGGCCGGGCCACCGGAGTTCCGTTCTATTTCTCTGGGAACGAGGGTTACAACTACGGCGATATTTACGGCGTTGGTGCCGATATTCTTGACTACGCTACTGTCGTTACGGGCTTCCCGGAGAATCCGCATCTTTTCCCGGATCTGTATGACGTCGGGATTCCATCGGCGAATTTCTGGACCGAAACGATGTATCTGCGGTATGTGTTATTTGCCGACCCAAATTACCAGTTGAAGAATTTCAACTTTGATAGCAAGGCCGACATACAGCGCTATGTGCGGGGACTGAGTTTGCAGTATCCCGCTACCGCCGATCTGTCCGCCTATGCCGAGCAGGGCGGTAAGCTGATCATGTGGCATGGCCTGGCCGATTCACGAGTCAACTCGGAAATGTCACGGGAATTCTATGAAGCCGGCGCGGCCGCTCTTGGCGGCTACCGTCAGATCAAGCACTTTGACCGGTTGTTCCTGGTGCCTGGCACGCTGCACTGTGGCAACGGCCCGGGGCCGTGGTATTTCGATCCGGTGCCGGCACTCGAGCAGTGGGTGGAAAATGGCCAGGCACCCAAATCCATCCTGGGTCTGGCGCCCGACACCAATACCACGCAGCCGATCTGTGCCTATCCGAAACAGGCCAGGCTCAAGAGCCCGGGCGCAGATCCTTCAGTGGCCGACAGCTACCAGTGCGTGAATCTGTCGAACGAAGCAGACGACGTTAACTAGCCCCCAACAGGCACCGCCACAGGCAAGGATGCTGGGCGCTCTACGGCCTGGCGCCACCTCGCGGTGGCGCCAGGTCTCGGCGCTAGATCGCGGGCAGGTACTACTCGTAGTCGCGATCGCTGATCTCCGCGTGGAAGCGGGCGCATTCCTCGCAACGGCAGGCGCCGTAGAGCTGGTGATAGCGCTCGCCCAGGTAGCGCGGCAGCACCTTGCCGGCATCGGAAGCATCGAGCGCCGCTTCCCAGCGCAGTGGGAGTGAGACTTTTTCTTCGATCTCGGTGCCAGGCCTCGTCATCGGCCCGAGCTGCTGCGCATCGCCAGGCGCGAAGTCCTTCAGCGTGGCGCCGGCAGGAATATTCTGCGCGGCGCATGTGGCGTGGAGCTCGGCGAGAAAA
>JAYUZE010000199.1:0-2603 GCA_043752035.1 Gammaproteobacteria bacterium | reverse complement strand
TCCCTGGTCGTTGAACACGACAATTCGCGGGTCATGCAAAACGTGAGTATCGTACACCCAGAATTCAAATCCCAGCTGGTGCGCCAGCTGCCGCACGTTGTGCCGGCTGCCGGTGAGGAAGTACCAGTTGGAGCGTTCGAGTCGCCGATTGGCCCGATATTGCCGCCAGTTCGCCGGGCTGTCCTGATCCGGATCGTAGCCGACAATCACGAAACTGGCGGGTTCATTGCGCCCATCCAGCGCTGCCTGCATGCGGCGCAGGCGGGCCAGGGTGGTGGGGCAGGTGTGATGGCACTGCGAATAGGACATCGACAGGATCAGGCGGTGTCCGCCAAGTGCGCCCAGGCTCAGCGTCTTGCCTTGATCGTCCAGCCATTGCTGGGGCAACTGGCCGAGCCGGAGCTGATTGCCCTCAGCCGCGTGCGCGCTGGCGGTCAAGATCAAGGCTGCGGCTGCCAGCGACGCTGGCCAACCCGCACAAAACGCGTACCGCGCCGACGCCAAGGTATCCATGGGATTCATTTGACGGCAAGATGTCGATTTGGGATGCGACCGCCCCGGGCGGCATTCTGACTTGACACCGGCGACATCGGCAACCGATAAATTGGCCGGGCGAGGCGGCCCGAGAACTGCAGCATGACCGAGCTACCGATAATCCGCCCTGTCGAAGGCAAGTCCAAGGCCGGCCGGCACAGGATCGGGCCAGCCCTGGCTAGGCTGTGGCAGCGCATTGTCGACCACAAAGTCGCACAGTGGATGCTCGCCTATGTCGCCTTCGCCTACGCCTGCCTGCACTTCGAGCAGATGATGGGTGAGGCTTTCGCCTGGCATTCCGCGATCATGCGCATAACCACGATCGCGCTGGTCGCCGGCGTTCCGGTCACCATTGCTCTGGCCTGGTATCTGCACAAATCGGCCCGGCCGGCCGAGAGCACTGCGCACGCCACGGTGGCCGCACAGGCTCCTCCCGAGAAATCGATTGCAGTCTTGCCCTTCGTCGACATGAGCGAATTGAAGGATCAGGAGTACTTTTCCGACGGACTGGCCGAAGAGCTGATCGCGCTGCTCACCGCGGTATCGGAACTGCGCGTGCCGGCCCGCACCTCGAGCTTCTACTTCAAAGGCAAGCAGGCGACCATCGCCGAGATTGCCGGGGCACTGCACGTGGCCCATGTGCTCGAAGGGAGCGTGCGCAAGGCCGGCAATACCATCCGCGTCACAGTGCAGTTGATACGGGTCGATACCGGCTACCACGTATGGTCGCAGGCCTACGATCGCACACTGGAAGACATCTTCAAGGTGCAGGACGAGATTGCTGCCGCGGTGGTGCGCGCGCTGCGCGTTGCGCTGCTCAGTGGCGCGCTGCCCGCGCGCAGCGCCGTGCCCAATGCCGAGGCCTACCAGCTGTATCTGCGCGGCCGCTTTCACTGGAATCGGCGCTCACCGGAAGATTTTCACAAGGCCGTCGGCTTCTTCCAGCAGGCTATCGCCCTTGATCAGCGCTATGCGCTCGCCTACACCGGCCTGGCCGATTGCTACAGCCTGCTGCCGATTTACGATCGCACTGCCAAAGCCACAGCAACCATGCCGCAGGCCAAGGCCGCGATCCTGCAGGCGCTGGCCATCGACGACGGCCTGGCTGAACCCCATGCTTCGCTGGGCTTGATCCTCGCACTATACGAATTCGATTGGACCGGCGCGGAACGCCAGTTCCAGCGCGCAATCGAGCTCAGTCCCAAGTCGCCCGCCCCGCACCAGTGGTACGGTGAACTGCTGGTCAACCTGGGTCGATTCGACGCGGGTCTCGCCGAGAGTCGTAGCGCCGTGGCGCTTGATCCACTCTCGCAGGTGGCCAACCTCGCCCTGGGCATCGCCCTGAATTCCGCCCGGCGCTTTGACGAGGCTATTGCCCAGCTCCTGGCCACGCTGAAGATCGGGCGGAAGTTCGCCGACACCAATTACTTCCTATTTGAAGCCTACGCCAACAAGCACTCGTACCAGGAAGCGGTCGCGGTGTACGCGCGACAGAAGAAACTGGACGGCGAGCCGGCGGCGAATCTGGATGCCTTTAAGAGCGCATTTGCGAGCGAATCGTGGTCCGGGTTCCTGCGCCAGCGGATCAGGGTGCTCGAGGCCGAGCCGTTGCCGGTCTCTGGGGAAATCGCTTCTTTCTATGCGCGCCTGGGTAATGTGGACCAGGCCATGGCCTGGTTGGAGAAATCCTACGCTGACCGCAGCGCCCGATTGACGCACCTGCTGGTCGATGCTCGCTACGACAACCTGCGCGCTGATGCGCGCTTCGTGAAGTTGCTGCAGAGGGTGGGGCTCGCAAGCTGAACTCGCCTTGGGTGCCTGATCACAAGGACTGCCATGGACCACAGCGAAATCGAAATCTTCAACGACAGCCTGGCGCGTTGCCTGCGCGGCGAACGGTTCTTCGAGCGTTTCTACGAACTGTTCCTGGCGTCTTCACCGGAAGTGCGCGCGAAATTCCAGGCGACCGATTTTCGCAAACAGCGGCGCATGCTGCAAAGCTCGTTCTACATGCTGGTGGAGTACGTTGCGCTGGGTTGGCCTGAATGCCAGGCATATCTCGAGCGCAT
>JAYUZE010000198.1:0-5862 GCA_043752035.1 Gammaproteobacteria bacterium | reverse complement strand
GATCGAGCGCGAACCCAGCGCCGAACTGCGTCCCGATCAGAAGGACACCGATTCGCTGCCGCTTTATTCGGTACTCGACCCGATCCTCGAGGCCTTCATCGAAGAAGACCTCTCAGTCGATGAAATCTGCGCCCGCGGCTTCGAGAGGGCCGTGGTCACCCGCGTGCTCAATCTCGTGCAGCGCAATGAATACAAGCGACGGCAGGCGCCGCCTGGTGTGCGGGTGAGTCGACGGGCGTTCGGGCGGGATTGGCGATATCCGATTACCAGCGGGTATAGGCGGTAAGAGGTTGCGTCCGCGCGCGGTGGCGCCGGCACGTGCGAGGGGTGGCCCGATGTGGTCGGGCACGCCTGCGGCGAGCCTTGCGTTCGCTGGCTCGATGGCTTGTGGTGGCAGCGTGCGCCAAGGCCAAATACTGCATCTCGCTGGCGCGAACGCTGCGGTGCCCGCCGACACATCGGGCCACCCCTCGCACGTGCCGGCGCCACCGCCCACCGAAGTATTTGCGTACCGCCGAGGCCGAGCTCAGCGGCTTCCGCCGAGCGGCCCACACCCGGCGTCCCGCGACCAGTGGTGTGCGTTCAACTTTACCGCGTGCGGCGGACCGCGCGAGTGTCGCCGCTGCCGATCGCCGTGTCTTTCATCTATGTGCTGTCGGTTCGCAGCGGCGCACCCGACCACAATCCGCAGCACCTGCAGACCTGCGCCGCACCGCCCTAACCGTCAGCGCGAGTCCCGCGACCTTCTTGCTTCAGTTGGCCGCGCACACGTGATTACTAAACTGCTCCCGCAACCTGGTCTTGAGTATCTTCCCCGTCGCCGTATGCGGAATCTCGCTCACCACCACCACATCATCCGGCAGCCACCATTTGGCCACTTTGTCTGCGAGGAACTGCAGCATCTGCGCGCGCGTGATGCTGCTGCCTTCCTTGAGCACCAGGATCAGCAGCGGCCGCTCGGTCCATTTCTCGTGAGCGATGCCGATCACAGCGGCTTCGGCAACCGAAGGATGCCCGACTGCAGCGTTCTCGAGATCGATCGAGGAGATCCATTCGCCGCCGGACTTGATGACATCCTTGGAGCGATCGGTGATGCGTATGTAGCCATCGCTGTCGATGCTGCTGACATCACCGGTGTGGAACCAGCCCGCGGCATCGAGCGCCGAGTGCTCGGCTTTGAAATAGCGCTCGGCCACCCACCAGCCACGCACCTTGAGATTGCCGAACGCCGCGCCATCGTGCGGCAGCGCGCTGCCATCATCCGCCGTGATCTTGAGATCGACGCCATACACTACGCGCCCCTGCGTAGTTCGCACGACATCGAGCGTGTCGTTCCGCGCGCCCACATGCTTGCGCTTCAGGGCCGCAGTGGTGCCCAGCGGACTGGTCTCGGTCATGCCCCAGAGCTGCCGGATTTCGACACCGTGCACATCGCGATATTCGCGCAGCAGCGTAATCGGCACGGCCGCGCCGCCGATGACGACGCGCTTAAGTGAGCTCAGCCGGCGTTTGGTTTTTTCCAGGTACTGCGCGAGTGCCAGCCAGATGGTCGGCACGCCGAAGCTGATCGTGACGCCTTCCGATTCGATTAGATCGCACAGGCTTTCACCGTCCAGATGCGGACCGGGCAGCACCAGCTTGGCGCCGACCATTGGCGCCACGTAGGGTACCGCCCAGGCATTGGCGTGGTACATCGACGAAGCGGGCAGCAGCGAATCGCAGGCCGAGATGCCAAAGGCATCGGGCAGAGCAATCGCATAGCAATGAAGTACCGAAGAGCGATGTGAATAGAGCACGCCCTTGGGATCGCCGGTAGTGCCCGAGGTGTAGCACAACGAAGCGGCGGTCTGTTCGGGAAACTCCGGCCACACGAATTGCTCGCTGGCGCTCGCAATCAGTTGTTCGTAGGCGATGGCTCCGGGCAACTCCCGGGCTGCCTCCAGCTCGCGCGCGCCGCCGAGCACGACCCAGTGCTTGATCTTGGGGCAGTCGCGCGTCAGGCGCAGCGCGGTATCGATGAAGCTGACATCGAGGAACATCAACTGGTCTTCGCCGTGCCGCGCGATGTAGCTGATCTGCTCGTAATACAGGCGCGGATTGATCGTGTGGCAGACCATGCCGGAGCCCGACACGGCGTAGTAAATTTCAAGGTGCCGGTGGGTATTCCAGGCCAGCGTGCCGATCGTGGATCCGCGCGCCACACCGAGTGACGCGAGAGCGTAGGCAAGCCGCTTGGCGCGTAGCTCGATTCCGCGGTAGTCGAAGTGCAGCACCGATTTGTCGATTAGCCGCGAGACCACAGGGGTGTCGGCGTGCCAGCGGGCGGCATGCTCGAGGAGGCCCGAGACGAGCAGTTGGCGGTCCTGCATTAGACCTTGCATGGCCATGTGATATCCCCCCGGATGGCTGCTGAGAGTCTACCGCCGGATTCGGAACGAGAGTACGGTTGCGTGCCATGGCGCGGGTGCATCGAACTGGACCCTGGCCAATGTGGTCGGGCACGCCTTCGGCGAGCCTTGCCAAAGCTGGCGAGATGGCTTGTTGTGGCAGCGAAAACCACAGCCAAGTACTGCCATCTCGCTGGCGCTTTGGCTGCGGTGCCCTCCGACACATCGCCTAGAGTCCAGTTCGATGCACCCGCGCCGCTCGCACGCACGATCAGGGCGGCCCGCACGAGTGTCGCCGCTGCCAACCGCCGTAACCTTCATTTATCTGCCGTCAGTTCGCAGCGGCGCACCCAACCACAATTCGCGACCGCCGGCAGGCGATCGTCGTGCCACCCTAACCGCCCGGGCGAGTGCCCACGCCTACCAGAAACGCCACCACCGTTTACGCACATTACGATCCGGGTCGCCGCTGTAATTCGCCTGGTACACCTGCTCGGTGTTGGCCTGCAGATCCTTGAAGCCCATCTCGTGATAACTGGCGATCATGACCTGTAGTGCATCTTTTACCGACGGCGCGCCGTCGTATTGCTCAATCACCCGTTGCGAGCGCTGCGCGGCAGCGAGGTAGGCGCCGCGCTTGTAGTAATAGCGCGCAACATTAATTTCATATTGTGCCAGTCGATTGCGCAGATAAGTCATGCGCCGCTGGGCGTCGTGCGCGTATTCGCTCTTTGGATACTGGCGCACCACGGTGCCGAAGGCTGCGATCGATGCGCTAAGCGATGCGGGCGGGCGCAACGCCGAGTCGACGCCGAACCAGCGCTCGATGGCCCAGGGCGTGTGCTCGAAATCGATCAGGCCCTTCATGTACCAGGCGTAGTCGACCCGTGGGTGCGTGGGGTTCTCACGCAGGAACTGCTCGGCGGCGTCGGTGGCCGATTCGTTTTCGCCCTTGCGATAGTAGACGTAGATCAGGTCGAGCCGTGCCTGGCGCGCTTCGTCGGAAAACGGAAAGCGCGAAGTCAGCGCCTCATACTGCTTGATCGAAAATTCGTAGTCGTTGCTGCTCAGGGCCTTGCGGGCGGCCTTGTACAGCGATTCGGGCGTGGAGTGCTTCGCCTCGCGCACCTTGCCGCGCGACTGGCAGCCGGCCACCGTGGCCAGTGCCGCCATTAGCAGGGCGGCAAACAGGCGGGAACGCACGGAATGGGGTCGGCGGGTGGCTGTCACGTTGTATCCTGCAGCGCTGCAGCGCCGGTTAGTCCGGCCAGTATAGCGTAGTGATTCGACTCAACTAACGACCACTCAATGCCCGCCAAGTTCCAGTTGCACGAGTTCGATCTGCCGGAATCGGCCGCAGGACAGCGTCTCGATCAGGCGCTGGTCGCGCAGTTGCCGCAGTATTCGCGTGCGCGGCTGCAGCGCTGGATCGCCAGCGGCGCTGTGCAGCTGGCCGGCCGCAAGGGCCGGGCCAGCGAGCGACTGTGGGGCGGCGAGCAGGTCGTGGTGCGTGCCGAGTTCCTGCCGGATGAGAGCGTGGCTCCCGAGTCCATGCCCCTGCACATCGTGCACGAGGACGCGGCCATTCTGGTGATCGACAAGCCGGCGGGCATGGTAGTGCACCCGGGCGCCGGCAATCGCGCGCACACACTGCAAAACGCGCTGCTGGCGCACGATCCAGGCCTGGCGCGCGTGCCGCGCGCCGGCCTCGTACATCGGCTCGACAAGGACACCAGCGGCCTGCTGGTGGTGGCACGCACGCCCGAGGCGCATCGTGCGCTGGTGCGCGAACTGCAGGAACACTTGGTCGAGCGCAACTACCTGGCGTTGTCCCTGGGGCAGCCGACCGCCGGCGGCACCATCGACGATCCTATCGGCCGGCACCGCACGCAGCGCACGCGCATGACAGTACGAAGCGATGGCCGGCCGGCGGTCACGCATTTTCGCATCGAAGAGCGCTTTCGCGGCCATACGCTGCTGCGCGTGCAGCTCGAGACCGGACGTACGCACCAGATACGCGTGCATCTCGCGCATGTCGGCCTGCCGATCGCGGGCGATCCGACCTACGGCGGGCGCCGCCGCCAGGTCGCGGGCGCCAGTGCCGAAGTGCAGGCGGCACTGCAGGCTTTTCGCCGCCAGGCGCTGCATGCACAGCGCCTGAGTCTTACCCACCCGGAAACACAGGAGCGACTGGCCTTCGAAGCGCCGATTCCCGAGGACCTGCGCGCGCTGCTCGCGGTGCTGCGCGCGGACGCACAGTCCGCGTGAATATCGGCCTGCTCAACGTCGAGTGGTCGGCGCCGGCACGCGTCGGCGCGGCCTTTACGCTGCGCAGTGGCGGTGTGAGCAGTGCGCCCTGGGATACGCTCAATCTTGGCTCACATGTAGGCGATGCGTCTGCCGCCGTGGCTGAAAACCGGCGTCGCATTGGGGCGGCGCTCGCGCTACCGGCTACACCCCTGTGGCTGCAGCAGGTGCACGGTGCGCGAGTGCTCAACGTCGATGATTCGGGCGCAGCGCTTACGGAGCCTGCCGATGCCGCGATCACGCGTAAGCCCGGAAAAGTGCTGTCGATCCTGGTCGCCGATTGCATGCCGGTGCTGTTGGCCTCGTGGGACGGCCAGGTGATCGGCGCGGCGCATGCCGGCTGGCGCGGCCTGGCGGCTGGTGTGCTCGAGGCCACGATCGGGGCGATGGCTGTTCCGCCGGCAGGGCTCTGCGCCTGGCTGGGGCCAGCGATCGGGCCCTTGCATTTTGAGGTGGGCGCAGAGGTGCGCGAGGCCTTCATCGCCGGCCATCCTGCTGCGGCAGCGGCTTTCAGCGCCAACGCGCGCGGACGCTGGCAGTGCGATCTGGCGTTGCTGGCGCGCCAGCGGCTGATAGCCGCGGGCCTGATGCGCATCGCCGGCGCAGGTGTTTGCACTTACGCAGATGCCGCGCGCTGCTATTCCTATCGGCGCGACGGCCAGACTGGCCGCATGGCGGCGCTGCTCTGGCTGCATTAGAGTGTCCGATCCTTTGCGACCACGCACCGGCAACCACTGATCGTGCCTATTTTTCTCTGGATACTGCTCGCCACCCTGCTCGGGGGTCTGTTGAGCGCCGCGCTGGCCAGCCTGTTCCTGCTGCTTAATCGTGAGCGCCGCGCCCATCTGTTGCCGCACCTGATCAGTTTCGCAACCGGCGCAATGCTGGCCGCGGCACTGTTGGGTCTGCTGCCCGAAGCCGTGGCGGGGGTCGGGCCCGGCCGCATCAAGGGCATCGGCGCGGCACTGCTGGGTGGCATCGCGCTGTTCTTCGTACTCGAGAAGCTGGTGTTGTGGCGCCATTGCCATACCGAGGATTGTGAAAGCCATCATCTGCCCGACGATCATCATCGTGACCGCGCCGCAAGCTGGATCGTGCTGGTGGGCGATGGCGTGCATAACGCTTTTGACGGTGTGCTGATCGCCGCGGCATTTCTCACCGACCTGCG
>JAYUZE010000197.1:0-3515 GCA_043752035.1 Gammaproteobacteria bacterium | reverse complement strand
CGAAGATGCCGCAGCCGCAGGCACACCCAAGACTCAGGCCCGGAAAGCCCATGGCAAGCAATGAGTAACGCAGATATCGAAGAATCATGGAGAACTCCCACCAGAATCAGATGGCGCAGCGCGGTCCAAATGACCGGCGTTGCGAACGCAATCAGGAATTCAGGCGCGGGCGCGCGTGCGGCACGCGCGGCGTATGATGCATGAGCGCCCCGTGCGCGCGATTGAGACCTGCCGGGCACATTGCGAGCTCCGCGCGGCCATGCACCACCGCGAGCGATAGGCTAGCTGCCGACCGCACCGCGCAGTTCAAGCGCTGGTGGCGACTCCGTCCCTTCGCGCGCAATCAGGTGATGATTGAGCGCAAAGCGAGTGATATCCGCGGCATTGTGGAGCGCGAGTTTGCGCATCAGGTTGGCGCGATGCTTTTCGACAGTTTTGACGCTGAGGTTGAGTTCGCGCGCCACCGACTTGTTGGACAGTCCCGAGGCGATCCGGACCAGCACCTGGCGCTCGCGCGTGGTGATGGACTGGAGCGGCGTCACTACCTCGCCCTGCTTACCCCGTTTGAGATAGGTTGCCATCACCGTGTTAGCAACGGCCTGGCACAAGAACTGTTGCCCTTTGGCCGCCGAGCGGATCGCCGAAATCAGTTCGGCGTGCCCGGAATCCTTGAGAACGTAGCCGTCCGCCTTGGCATCGAGCCCCGCGCGTATGTATTCCTCGGAGGCGTGCGCGGTCAGCAGCACCACGCGGCTGCGCGGACACTGCTTGCGCAGTTCAGTCACGAGGCTTAGCCCAGAGCGCCCAGGCAGACCGATATCGGTGAGCACCACATCGGGCAGGAGCCGGATTGCCAGATTCAAGGCTTCCTCGTACTCAGCCGCCTCCCCCACCACTTCAATATCGGCTTCAAGTTCCAGCAAGGCGCGCAAGCCCTCGCGCAGGATCGCGTGGTCGTCGACCAGCAGCACGCGTACCGTCGCGGCGGCGACTGGGTCCGGTGCCTTGTTCATGGTGTAATCCAGCTGAATTTCCGCGGCGAACACGGCAGGCGGCCAGCCCGCCTCGGCTTTAGGCAGTGTAGGGGAAAACAGCACGCAAAGCTCCACCGCTGAACACGTATTCGCTTGAGTCTATGTCGAAGACTGGATCTACAGTAGGCGATTTAACTTTTTGTATTTATTAGTTTTTAGCGTTCCCTGAACCCTCAGGGACGCTGGACTCGGTTGGGGTCTGAGTTTGGGCAGAGCGGTGGTGGGACGCTCCGCCCCCCTCAAACAATGCGTCGTCCAGCTCGGGGTTGAGCGCAATGCGCTCAATGATCATCTTGTCGGACGGGCGCTCCGGGTCGCCGGTCTCGATCGTAAAGGGAATGGTCAGGCCCTTGAACGTCTGATAGTTGCGGTAGTACACCGCCACAATCCCCGCCTGCCCCGCCCTATTGTGCGTGTCGCGCTCGTACTTCAACTCCAGGAAGCTGTGCGCGTCGATCCACACCCGGTGCACCGCGCCGGAGGGCAAGGTGATATTCAGGTGGTAGGCCTTGTGACCCTCGATCTGGTCCATGCCCGCCAGCGCGATGGCGACGCCCTTGGCCTGATAGTCGACCAGAGGGCCGTCCATACCGAGCGCGTCGCGCGCAAAATCCACTTCCTCTGGTGTGTAGTCCCGCACTTCGGGACGACCACCGTGCGTGGAACGCAGCTTCCAGCCCCGCTCACCGTTGAACACCCGCGCGGACTTCTGACCGGTGACGATCATCTCGAAACGCGTCATGTACGGGCGCTTTAGTTCCAGTACGAACGGCGCGTTGGTCGCGGTGCCGGCGGCGGCTTTGATGTGCCCCTCCCAGGCCATCGTCTGGATCTTCTGCCACGCGCGAGCCCCGCCGCGTGCCTCAACATAGCGATTGATGATCTGGTCCGCGTTCAGCTCGGCGCTGCGTGCCAGGCCGGCCACCGCCAAGGCGATGACCGTGCTCGCAACGATCCAGTGCGTGGCCCGCTTCATTGGGCAGGTGGCGCGACGGGAGGCGAGGAGCGCACGTCATACTTGCGGCGCTGCTCCTCGGTCAGCTCCGCCTTGATGCGCGCCACGATCTGGCGATCCATAGCCTGGATTTGCCGCACGCGATCGATGGCCGAAATCGATCCCCCTGCTCGCAGGCGCTCAGCCAATGCCTGTCTTTGTTGTAAAATCACCCGCACTTTGACCTGTTGCTCAGCGCTCAACTCCAGAAATTGGGTCAGGCGACGCATCCGGTCATCAACCGTTACGATCTGCTGGTGGCGATACACAGGCCGGCCGGGCGCGACGCTCTGCTGAGCGGGAGCCGTAGTGGTTACCGTCAGCGCCGCGACCATGAGCATAAGTCCCTGCAGCGCGCGACGGGCGGTTGCGCTCCCCAAGGCTGCCCCTCGATGCAGGCTAATGGAGATCCCGGTCCTTGTCCTTCTCCTTGCCCCCATCCCTTACTTCCTTGCCGACTTTGTTTTTTGTGACGGATATGCAGGTTTCAATCGCCTCCGCACGCGGAGAGCGATCCAGCGCGCCAGTGACGAAGTCAAACGCCTGCCGGTATTGCGGTGCCTTTTCAATGGCGTCTGCGGTCGCATCCGAGGGCAGACCCATCACCGATTTCCGTAGCCTTCGGTAAGTCTCCTGTCCGGCGGGATTCAATTTGAGGCAGAAGGCGAACATGGCGTCCATCTGGCCACGCACGGTCGGATCCAAAGGCGGACCGGCGCCGCTTATAGACGGCAATGCAGCCAACACGGAAAGCAGCAAACCAGCGCGAATTTTCATGGAGCGACCTGCTATCGAAGGCGTTGCCGGCCAGTGGCAACTCGCATCGACTGTAGTCGCATTGGCAGGCGCTGCGCCCTGACACAGTTATCAATCCGGTGAGATCCGATTGGTAAAGAAGCGCGCCCAATTGTCAGAATATAGCCCGGAGCAGCTCGCGGTCAGTGGCTCGCCGGCGGAGCCGCCTGTGATTGGGGTGCTCGCGCCGGCTGCGTCAACTCAGGTTTCGAAAATCGGGCGTCGGACAATACCCGGTTCAACGCGACCGTCTCAAATATCATCTTGTGTGTCTCGCGACCTGCATCGATAGCGGTCTCGTATACAAAGGGAATCAACACGCCTTGCACCGTCCGGAAATCCCGTTGGTACACCCACACGTCCCTCATCTGGCCGTCCATGCGGCGCGGGATACCTTGCACCTTCACATCCAGGAAATTTTGGGTGTCCAGCCAGACGTACTGCACGTCCCCGTTACTCAATGTCAGTTTAAGTTTGTAGGCGTCGTGTCCCTCGACCGGCTCAACGGCGACAAATTCCACTTTCGTACCCTTGCCTGCGTAGTCGATCAGCGGGCCCTCCATGCCCCCTTTGCGAGCCTCAGACTTGGCTTCGTCTGTCGTGAACGGCTCGACTTCATCCCGATTGAGGAACGGGCGCACTTTCCACCCATTCTTGCCGTCGTACACTTGGAGCGCTGTCTTGCCGGCGAA
>JAYUZE010000196.1:0-5168 GCA_043752035.1 Gammaproteobacteria bacterium | reverse complement strand
GCCGACGTGATGACTCGCCCGTCGCCGAAACGAATCTGATACGGCTCCCCTGACATCGAAGAGGCCGACGCGCACAAGCGAATAAAATCGTCGGCAGTCCTGACGCGAGACCCCGCGTTCTTCAGCTTGAGCCTCAGGTGATCCGCTGCCGTAGCCGCATCGTAACCCTTGCCGTTACGCACGAACTGCGCGTCCTGCAGCGCGCCAATAGACGCTATCAAATACCGAATTTCCTGCGCCTCCACCGACGCCAAATCAGCGCCATAAGCGCCAACCGCAACGCAAAAAGTCAGCACAGCAAGCACGCGTCCGATCATCCCCGCCACTCTTCCCCCGTGCCACGACGCACACGAGGGGCGGGTGGCGAGTGCCGAAAGGCCCCGGCCCAAAGCGTGTATCGGGGAGCGACGGCCGGGACTATTCGCGGCGCGCCCGCGCCCCAGCCTCGCCCACCTCAATGGTGAATATAGTTCTCGAGCTGCTCGATCGTCTGTGCCTGTTCGGCCAACACCGCCCGCACCAGATCGCCAATCGAGAGCATCCCCACGACGCTTGTGCCGTCGACCACCGGCAGGTGGCGGATACGCCGATCCGTCATGATCTGCATACATTGCTGGGCGCTTTCGCCGGGCTCCACGGTGTGCACTTGCGCGGTCATGATCGCGCGCACCGGGGTGTCGGCAGACGAGCGTCCCTTTAGAATGACCTTGCGCGCGTAGTCGCGCTCGGAGACGATCCCGGCGAGCTTGTCGCCCTGCATCACCAGCAGTGCGCCGACACCGTGTTCGGCCATCAGTCGTATGGCCTCGAGAACCGGAGCATCGGGGCCTACGGAGTAAATATCCCTGGGCTTGCGGCCCAGTAACTGTGCTGCGCTTGCCATGGCTACCTCCACTGCTCACATGGTGCAGCCGCAGGGCGGCTGCCTACAAGAATCAGGCGGCCTCGACGATCAACAACGCGCCTTCGACCGCGCTCACGCGCACCGAAGCGCCGGCCGGCAGGTCGGGACCGCGCACTTTCCAGGCGCCGTCACCCACATAGGCTTTGCCGTAGCCCTGCACGATCGGTTCGCTGAGCTTATACACCTGACCGATGTACTGCGCGGCGCGCTGGTTCAGGTGCGGCTGCTCGGAAGTCTCAGGGTGCGTGCCCTTGTAGTTGCGCCACACAGCCAGGGCCGCGATCGACAGCCCACCAAACATCAGCAGCTGCAGCTGCCAGGGAATCGGAATCACCAGCAGCAGTGCGCCGACCACCAGCGCCGCGGCCGCAAACCAGATCGCCACCGCGCCCGGCGCGAAGGCCTCGACGATCCCCAGCACCGCGGCAATGATCCACCAATGCCACCACTGCAGACTTGAGACGAAATCGATCATGGTGCTCAGCGCCCCGGTGTGCCTACGGTCGGGACGCCGGCACGCGGCGGCAGGCCGCTCTGCTGTTGTTTCATCGCGTCCTTGGCGAGCTCGGCGATGCCGCCGATTGAGGCGAGGAGCCCCGTGGCCTCCATCGGCATGAAGAACACCTTCTGGTTGGGCGAGGTCGCGAATTCCTTCATCGCCTCGACGTATTTCTGTGCGATGAAATAATTGATGGCCTGCACATTGCCTTGGGAAATGGCCTGCGAGACCACAGTCGTGGCTTTGGCTTCCGCCTCTCCCAGCCGCTCGCGCGCTTCGGCGTTGCGAAACGCCGCTTCCTTGCCTCCCTCGGCCTGCAGCACCATGGCCTGTTTCTCACCCTCGGCCTTCAGAATGGCCGCCTGCCGAAAGCCCTCGGCCTCAAGAATGTTAGCGCGCTTGTCGCGCTCAGCCTTCATCTGCCGGCCCATCGATTCAATCAAGTCAGCGGGCGGCTGGATATCCTTGATCTCGATGCGCGTCACCTTGATGCCCCAGGGCATCGTGGCATCGTCCACCACACGCAGCAGCCGATGATTGATCTCGTCGCGTTTGGAGAGCGTTTCGTCGAGATCCATCGCACCGATCACGGTACGGATATTGGTCATCGTGAGATTCACGGTCGCGAGACGCAGGTTGTCGACTTCGTAGGCCGCGCGCGCCGCGTCCTGCACCTGGTAGAACACCACGGCATCGATGCCGACCATGGCGTTGTCCTTGGTGATGACTTCCTGGCGCGGCACGTCGAGCACCTGCTCCATCATGTTCATGCGCCGGCCGATGCCCTCGAAGAACGGCGTGATCATGTGGAAGCCGGGCTCCATGGTCTTCTTGAATTTACCGAAGCGCTCGAGCGTGAACTGGAAGCCCTGCGGCACGGTCAGCCAGGCCTTCGAAATGAACACAATGGCCAGCACCACGATGGCGATCCACACCCAATTGACGTCGAAACCAAACATGGGGGCCCCGCCTTCAGAAGCTGTTTTACCGGCGGGCAACATAACACGTCGGCACCAGGGCGGCGTAATGCTGCCGTCCTTAAGAGAGATTCAGTCCTTCTCGGCGCAGGTAGCGCCCAGCCAGCGGCCGGTGAGCGTCAAGTTCACTTTGCCATGGGGCGTGGTCACCTGGATGGCGCCCTTGAGCTGCTCGGGGCTGACGGCCTCCATTTTCATTTCACCATCCCGGGCGCGCTCGCCGGTGCAGTGAAAATGCGTTGCCATGTGCGTGGCAGTCTGCTGCACAACCCGGTTCTGGCAGTTCTTGGGATCCTGATCCTTGTCGGCATGCACACTGCCGCGTTGCAGGTCTTCCTTGGTTACGCAGGTTTTGGTGGTGTTCGGGTGAGCGCCGGCGCCCACCGCGTGCTGCTTCAGGGTCGCCTCGAGCCGCTCGCGCTGCTCGGGCGGCATCCGCGCCAGCAGTTCAGGCGGCATCATCGCCCCGCTCATCGCGGTGGTGGTGCTCATCTCCCATTGGCCGGGTTTGATGTTCAGCGGCTCGGCAGCCAGTGCAAGGCCGGCGACACCGGTCAGCAGGCAGGCCGCCCACCCGCAACCGGCAACTTGGGATTTGGTCATGATGCGCTACTCCGTTTGAGGTGGACGAGCAGGATGGATACCGCGGCCGGCGTGACACCGGGCACACGTGCCGCCTGGCCCAGGGTCGCGGGCCGGATCTGCATGAGTTTCTGCCGGACCTCGTTTGAGAGTCCGGCGAGGGCGGCGTAGTTCAGGTCGGCGGGAAGCGTGGTGTGTTCGTTGCGCAGCGTGCGACCGATCTCGGCCTCGGCGCGCTCGATGTAGCCGCTGTAGGTGGCGCGCACTTCCAGCGCCCGACACAGCTGCTCGCTCAAGCGCGGGTCGGCCTCGGGTCCGTCTGCAGGCGCGGCTCCAATCAGCTCCAGTACCGCCGCGTACCCGACACCCGGCCGGCGCAGCAACTCCATCGCGGTGACATCGCGGCTCAGTGCGGCACCGCCCAACACTCGCTCGCACCACTCGGCCGTAGGTTCGCGAACCAACACGCGGCGCGACTCGAGACGCGCCACTTCGGCGCTAATGCACTGCGCCTTGGTTTCGAAGAATCGCCAGCGTTCGTCGTCGACCAGATGCAGTTCACGGCCCTTCGGCGTGAGGCGTTCGTCGGCGTTGTCTTCGCGCAACAGCAGGCGATGTTCGGCGCGGCTGGTGAACATGCGATAAGGCTCGGCGGTGCCGCGCGTCACGAGGTCATCGACCAGCACACCCAGGTAAGCTTCGCTGCGCGCGGGTATCCAGCCGGGCAGATCCTGCACCGCGCGCGCGGCATTGAGGCCCGCCAGCAGCCCCTGCGCAGCGGCTTCCTCATAGCCCGTGGTGCCGTTGATCTGGCCGGCGAAAAACAGGCGGGTGACGCTCTTGGTTTCGAGCGTGCCCTTGAGATCGCGCGGGTCGAAAAAATCGTATTCGATCGCGTAGCCCGGACGCGTGATGTGCGCGTTCTCGAAGCCGGCGATGGTGCGCACGAAGGCCTGCTGCACATCGAAGGGCAGGCTGGTCGAGATGCCGTTCGGATAGATCTCGTGGGTGTTCAGACCCTCGGGTTCGATGAAGATCTGGTGGGCCGTGCGCTCGGCAAACCGTTGCACCTTGTCTTCGACCGACGGGCAGTAGCGCGGGCCCACGCCTTCGATGCGGCCGGTGTACATCGGCGAGCGATCGTGAGCCGCGCGGATGATCTCGTGGGTGCGCTCATTAGTATAGGTTATGTGACAATCGACCTGCTTTGGGTGGTCACTGACACGCCCGAGGAATGAAAACACCGGCAGCGGGCTGTCGCTGGACTGCGCGGTGAGTGCGCTATAGTCGATGCTGCGACCATCGATGCGCGGCGGCGTACCGGTCTTCAGGCGGGCAGTGCGCGGCATGCGCTCACGCAGTTTTGCGGCCAGCAGATTGGAGGGTGGATCGCCCGCCCGGCCGCCCTGGTAGTTGTCGAGTCCGACGTGAATACGGCCGCCGAGAAACGTGCCCACGGTCAGCACTACCGCACGCGCGCCGAAGGCAATGCCGGTCACGGTGAGGGCACCGACTATGCGATCGCCCTCGATCAGCAGGTCGCCCACTTCCTGCTGAAAAAGCGTGAGGCCGGGCTGGTTTTCCAGCACCGTGCGCATCGCCTGTTTGTAGAGCTGCCGGTCGGCCTGCGCACGGGTCGCGCGCACCGCTGGACCCTTGCTGGCATTGAGGGTGCGCAGTTGTATGCCGGCGCGATCGGCGACCTGCGCCATCGTGCCGCCGAGCGCGTCGATCTCGCGTACCAGGTGACCCTTGCCGATACCGCCGATCGCCGGGTTGCAGCTCATCGCACCCAGCTGCTCGATGTTTTGTGTAAGCAACAAAGTGCGTGCGCCGGCGCGCGCCGATGCGAGCGCCGCCTCGCAGCCGGCGTGGCCGCCGCCGACCACGATCACATCGAATTGGGCCGCGAAATGCATGGGGCGCATTCTACGGAAGCCGCCGGCGGCAAGGCTGAAAATCAGCGATCGGAGCGCGCCTGCAGGATCTGCAGCACGGCGGCTCGCGCGTCCGAGGCGTGCATCGGCAGTGCCAGCACGTCGCCGGGCCGCGCCCATTCGAGCGCGCAACGCGCGGCGTCCAGCTCATTGGCGCGCATCAGCAGCGCGGCCTCGGGGAGCCCCAGGCGCAGCAGCTCCGCGCGGATGATGCGCGGCACGTCGCCAGCCGAACGACCGCGCAGGTGCGCCTCGTCTTCCTTGATCAC
>JAYUZE010000195.1:0-4087 GCA_043752035.1 Gammaproteobacteria bacterium | reverse complement strand
GTTCGCCGCTCGAGGTGTTGTGCCCATGAAAATCGGGGCCGTACCAGGAGGCGACGCCGCGCTCCACGTAGCCCTCGGCGCTGGCCAGCACCTGGTAGCGCCGGCCATTTACATTGTAGAAAGAGGGATTGCCATGGCTGCTGCGTGGCTCGGCGCGCGGCGTGGCATCGGGGATTGAATCGGTGGACGAGGGCGGTGGCGGGGCCGGCGCAGCTGGCGGCGCAGCCGGCGGATACTCGCGGCGCGGCGCGTTGGCGCAGGCGCTGAGGACCAACGCCACGGCCGCGGCGCCAGCCAGCACCCAGCGATTCGTGCCGCTGGGCGCGTTACTCACGGCGCATCCGCCGCCAGTGTGCGATCGAGTATTGCCTGCGCCAGATCGTTCACGGCCATCGCATACAGCGGGCTGCGGTTATAGCGTGTGATCACGTAAAAATTCTGGAAGCCGACGCGATAGCGCTTGCCACTCTGCAGTGGCGCGGCAATCAGCAGGCAGGCCGTGGCATCGTCCTGGATGGTTTGCACCTGCATGCCGCGGGCGCGCAGCGCGCCCAGCGTGTCATTGATCGTTACGCTGGCGGGCAAGGTCGGTTCTGGCGCCGACCCAAGCTGGGCCTCGGCCAGCACCGCCTGGCCATACTGCCAGCCGTGCTGCTGCAGGTAATTGGCGACGCTGGCAAAGATATCGCCCCAGTCATTCCACAGGTCGCGTTGCGCGGAGTTTCCCTCGCGCACTGCGTAGCGCTGGAAACTCGAGGGCATGAACTGGGCCACGCCCATCGCACCGGCGTAGGAGCCCAGCGTTGCCCCGGCATCCAGCTCGCCGCTGTGCGCGAGCTGCAGGAATTGCTCGAGTTCTTGGCGGAAGTATTCGCCGCGCGAGGGATAGTCGAAAGCCAGCGTGGCCAGCGCATCGAGCACCCGGTAGCGGCCGGTGATGCGCCCGAAAAAGGTTTCCACGCCGAGTATGCCGAGGATGTACTCCGGCTGCACATGCCGTTCCATCGCGATCGCATCGAGCAGTTCGCGGTGCTCGCGCCACAGGCGCGCACCGGCGTCGACGCGCTCGGCGGTCAGAAAGCGCGCGCGATATTCCCACCACTGCAGCGCTTTCTCCGCCGGCCGCGACATGGCCTCGATGATTTTCGGTTGCGGCTCGGCCTTGGCCAGCAATGCGAAGGCCTCATCGCGCTGGAAGCCGGTGCTGACCAGGTGCTCGACAAAAGCCGTGATCTCGGGGCGCGACAGGTCGAAGCGCGTGTGGCCCGGGAGCGTGCGCACCACTTCTTCATCGGCGGCGGCCGCGTGGCCCGCGGCCAGCAGCAACAGCACCAGGCCACGCAGCACCGGACGCATCATGAGTTCACGAGTTTCCGGTGTGAGTACAGGCCCATCAGGATACCGAAGCCGGCCAGCAGCGTCACAACGGAAGTGCCGCCGTAGCTGATCAATGGCAGCGGCACACCCACCACCGGCAACAGGCCGCTGACCATGCCGGCGTTGATGAACACATAGACGAAGAACGTGAGTGCCAGGCTGGAGGCCAGCAGGCGTGCAAAAGTACCGCTGGCCTGTGAAGCGAGAAACAGCGAGCGCGAGACTATAAAGAGATACAGCAGCAGTAGTACCAGGAGCCCGAGCAGCCCGAACTCTTCGCCGATCACCGCGAAGATGAAATCGGTGGAGCGCTCCGGCAGGAACTCGAGCTGCGCCTGGCTGCCGTTCATCCAGCCCTTGCCGAACAGGCCGCCCGAGCCGATCGCGATCTGCGACTGAATGATGTGATAGCCCGAGCCCAGCGGATCGGACTGCGGATCGAGAAAGATGCGGATGCGCTGGCGCTGGTAGTCGTGCAGGAAATTCCAGCCGATCACTCCCAGGCCACCGGCGGCCACGGCCAGGCCGGTGATGATCTGCCACTGGAGCCCCGCCATCAGCACCACCAGCGCGCCGGTGGCGAAGATCAGCAGCGCAGTACCGAGGTCAGGCTGCATGGCCACGAGCCCAGCCGGAAACACGATCAATGCCGCGAGCACCAGCAGGTTGCGCCAGGTCGGCGGGAGCGGTCGCTCGTGCATGAAGGCCGCCGCCATCATCGGCACTGCGAGCTTCATGATCTCTGAGGGCTGGAAGCGTATCAGGCCCAGATCCAGCCAGCGCTGCGCACCCTTGCCCACATAGCCTATGGCATCCACGACCAGCAGCAGGGCGATGCCGGCGCCGTATAGCCACGGCGCGAGGCTTCGCAGGAAATTCGGACTGCTATGCGCCAGCGCGATCATCGCCAGCGCGCCCAGCCCGATGCGTATCAGTGTGCGCAGCACCGTGTCCATGCTCTGGCCAGAGGCGCTGTACTGCACGATCAGTGCGTACAGTGCCAGCAGCCCCAGGCTGACCAGCAGCGGACCGTCGAGCTTGAGCGCCGAGAGCAGGCGCGCAGTCGCTGAGAAGGTGCGCTTGGCAGCCGAGTCGCGGTTGTCGTCCATGATCATGGCTTACCCTCCGCGGATTTGCTGGCCGGCTGACCCTCAAGCAGGTAGGCATCCATCACCCGCTTGGCGATTGGCAGCGCCGCCGCGGCGCCGAAGCCGCCATTTTCCACCAGCACGCACACGGCGATGCGCGGCGCTTCGGCGGGTGCAAAGGCGATGAACCAGGAATGATCGCGCAGCCGCTCGACCACGGTCTTTTCGTTGTACTTGGCGTTCTGCGCCACCGTGAACACCTGCGCGGTGCCGGTCTTGGCCGCGATCGTGTAGTGCGCGTCCTTGCTGATCGCCGCAGCCGTGCCATAGGTGGCAGCGCCGACCATGCCCTTCAGGACCAGATCCCAGTCGCCGGCGCTGATACCGCTGGCGCCAGGCACCGGGATGACGGCGCTGCGCTCGATGGCGCCGGCCGCATCGCGCACACCCGTTACCAGCCGTGGCCGAAAGCTCTGGCCACGACTGGCCAGGATCGCGGCCATGTGCGCGAGTTGCAGCGGCGTAACCAGCAGGTAACCCTGGCCGACGCCCAGGTTCACGGTCTCACCCGGATACCAGATCTGTTTGTAGGTTTTCTGTTTCCATTCCGGCGTCGGCAACAGGCCGGGCTTCTCGCCACTGATGTCGATGCCCGTCAGCGAACCAATGCCGAACTGCGCCGCGAACGCGGCGATGCGATCGACACCGATCTGCGAGGCCAGGCTGTAGAAGTAGACGTCGCAGGAGTGCGCGACCGCCTCGACGAGGTTCACGTTGCCGTGCTTGCCAGTCTTGCCCTCGCGATACATGTGGCTGCTGCCGGGCAGATGAAACAGGCCATTGCAGAATTCGCGCTTCTCGGGATCGACCACGTGATAGGTCAGGCCGGCAAGTGCCATCACCGGCTTGATGGTCGAACCTGAAGGATATGCTCCGCGCAGCGCTCGATTCAGCAGCGGCTTGTCCTCGTTGCCTGTGAGTACCGCGTACTCGCTGTTGGTGAGTCCGCGGCCGAACACGCTGGGATCGAATCCCGGATGACTCGCCAGCGCCAGCACATCGCCAGTGGCGGGGTCGATCGCGACCACGGCGCCGCGGTGCTCGCCGAGCGCAGTTTCGGCCGCCAGTTGTGTGGGCAGGTCGATCGATAGCACCAGGTCTTTACCCGGCGCCGGTGCTTCGGCGCGCAGTTCCGGCTGGTAGGCGCCCTGCCGATCGACCGAGCGACCCTGGGCATTCACGAGAATCTGCCGATAGCCATTCAGGCCGTGCAGCTGTGTTTCATAAGCGCTCTCCACGCCCAGCTTGCCGATCAGCGTGGTGCCCGCGTACCCGGGCCGATCGATGCGCTCGAGGTCGTCTTCGCTCACAGCGGCCACGTAGCCGAGTGCGTGCACGCCAAGTTCGCCGTAAGGGTAATGACGCGTCTGGCGCGCGCGCAACTCCACACCCTGAAATTCGTGGCGGTGCACCGCGAAGCGACCGATTTCCTCGTCGGTCAGGCGCAGGCGCAGGGGCACGCCGTCGAAGATGCGGCGCGAGAGGATCATGCGCCGCATCGTCTCGATGTCATCCTTGTCGATCAGACCGATGTTGGCCAGGCGTTGCAAGGTGCCGGCGAG
>JAYUZE010000194.1:0-9234 GCA_043752035.1 Gammaproteobacteria bacterium | reverse complement strand
ATGCTGCCGCAGCTCGACGGCCTGGCGCTGATCACGGCGCTGCGCCAGCAGGGTGTCAGTACCCCGGTGCTGGTGCTGAGCGCGTTGGGCACGGTCGATGATCGCATCGAAGGCCTGCGTGCTGGCGGCGATGACTACCTGGTGAAGCCCTTCGCGCTGGCCGAACTGTTGGCGCGCGTCGAGGCGTTGCTGCGCCGTGCATTGGGCGATGTGCATCACGTGGGTGTGCTGCGGGTCGCCGACCTCGAACTCAATGTGATCGCCAGGCGCGTGACGCGCGGCGGGCGCGAGATCGCGCTGACTGCCCGGGAATTCCAGCTGCTCGAGTACCTGCTGCGCCGGGTCGGCCAGGTGGTGACGCGCACCATGCTGCTCGAGGCGGTGTGGAACCTGCATTTCGATCCGCAGACCAATCTGATCGACGTGCATATCAGCCGGCTGCGCCAGGCGATCGATCGCGGCTACGACGTGCCGCTGCTGCACACCATCCGCGGTGCCGGGTATTTGATCAGGGATCCGGGCAGCGAGAGCACGGGTCGCGCCCCGTGAGCACACCGCGGCTGCGCTCCTCGACCGCGCGCCTGGCCTTGCTCTACCTGTGCGGTGTCGTGCTGGGCGCAAGCGCGCTGCTTTGGACAGTGTTCCTGCTGACACAGCGAGCGATGGACGGCCAGGTGGATCTGGTGATCCAGACCGAGATCGAATCGCTGAGCGAAGACTATCGAGGCGGCGGACTGCAGCGCCTGGTCGAAGTGCTTGATCATCGCGTCGATGACTGGGGCCGGCTGGGCGCGGTGTACCTGCTGCTCGATCCGCAGGGACAGCAGCTCGCCGGCAACCTGTCGTCGTGGCCACTGATACTCGCGCCGCAGGGTCAGTGGCGCGAATTTCAGATCAGTGCCAATGAACACGGCCGTGAAGTGAGCCACCCGGTGCGCGCAGCGCTGGTCGCACTCGATGGCAACCGCCTGCTGGTGGGTACCGACCTTTCTGAGCGTCGCCGCTTCGTGCAGCGACTGCGCGTCACGACGCTGTGGGGCATGGGCCTGACCGCGCTGCTGATGGCGCTGATCGGCTGGTGGTACAGCCGGCGGGTCGCCGGCCGCGTACGCGGCGTGGCGCAGGCCTGCGCGCGCATCATCTCCGGAGATCTGTCGCGGCGCCTGCCACTCGATGGCAGCTTCGACGAATTCGATCAGCTTGCCGGCGCGGTCAACGTGATGCTCGATCGCATCGAGCAACAGACCGCAGCGGTGCGCACCACCTTCAACAGTGCAGCGCATGATCTGCGCGCGCCGCTGCATCGCATCCGCACGCGCCTCGAATCGCAGCTGCATGACGCCGCGCCCGATTCCGCGGGTGGCAAGGCGATGCAGGCAACGATTGGCGATCTGGAGCGCGTGCAGCACACACTGGCGATGCTGCTGCAGATCGCGCAGGCCGAGGCCGGCGGTGGCGGCGCGCCCGAGCCGGTCGATCTCGCACAACTCGCGCAGGAACTCTATGAACTCTACGCCCCCGAGGCACGCGAGCGCGGCGTCGACCTGGTGCTGCAGAGCGCAGGTCCGGCCGTGATCACCGGCCATCGGCAACTGCTCGCGCAGCTGTGCACCAATCTGCTCGAGAATGTAATCAAGTATGTGCCTGCGGGCGGCCGTGTCGAATTCGCGGTGCGCGCCGATGCCGGGTGGGTCAGCTTGAGCGTGGGCGACACTGGCCCTGGCATCCCCGAAGCGGCGCGCGGCAGCATGCTGCTGCCGTTCCGGCGTCTCGAACGCGACGCTGCCGTGTCTGGAAGCGGCCTCGGACTGAGTCTGGTGGCGGCCGTAGTACGATTGCATGGCGGCACGCTCGAGCTGTGCGAAAATGCACCGGGATTGCTGGTGCGCTGCGGTTTTCCGGCGCGCTGAGCTTCACCATAATGTAGTCGCAAGGACTGGAATGAACGAGCGTATCGACACCATCATCGCCCGCCTGGCCGACCAGCCGGGGCCACTGCTGCTGGTGTTGCACGCCATCCAGGAAGAGCTGGGCTACATACCCGAGGAAGTCGTACCCCAGGTGGCCGAAGGCCTGAACCTCTCGCGCGCCGAAGTGCATGGGGTCATGACTTTCTATCATTACTTCCGCCACACGCCGCCGGGCCGCCATGTACTACGCATCTGCCGCGCGGAATCCTGCCAGGCGATGAATGGCGCGGCGCTCGAAGCGCAGGCGCAGCGCAGCCTCGATATCAAATTTCATCAGACCAGCGCCGATGGCGCGGTCACGCTCGAGCCGGTGTACTGCCTCGGCGCCTGCGCCTGCTCGCCGGCGGTGATGCTCGATGGTGAGCTGCACGGTCGCGTGACGCCGGCGCGGCTCGATCAATTGCTGGCACATTGCAAGGAGCGCGCGTGAGCGCCGTAGTCTATGTGCCGCGCGATGCGGGTGCGCTGGCACTCGGTGCCGAGCGCGTGGCGCAGGCGATCGCCGCGCAGGCGCGCATCTCCGGCGTGCCGGTCGCGATAAAGCGCAATGGTTCGCGCGGCCTGTACTGGCTCGAGCCGCTGGTCGAAGTGGCTACCGCGCAAGGTCGCGTGGCCTATGGCCCGGTACGACCGGAAGATGTGGCCGGATTGTTTGCCGCCGATTTTATGGCGGGCAAGCCGCACCCGTTGTTCCTCGGACCGATCGCTCAGCATCCCTATCTGGTGCGCCAGACGCGCGTGACTTTTGCGCGGGTCGGTATCATCGAACCCACCAGCATCAGTGACTACCTCGCGCACGGCGGCTACCAGGGCCTGAAGCACGCGCTCGGCATGCAGCCCGGCGAGATCGTGCAGGCGGTCACCGACTCGGGCCTGCGCGGTCGCGGTGGTGCGGCCTTTCCCACCGGCATCAAGTGGCGCACGGTGCTCGACAGCCCCGCTGAGCAGAAATACATCACCTGCAATGCCGATGAAGGCGACTCGGGCACCTATGCCGATCGCATGCTGATGGAAGGCGACCCCTTCATGCTGATCGAGGGCATGACAATCGCGGGCCTGGCGGTCGGCGCCACGCAGGGCTATATCTATCTGCGCGAAGAATATCCGCACGCGCACGCGGTGCTGAACGAAGCGCTGGCGAATGCCTACCAGGAACATTATCTGGGCGCCGATGTGCAGGGCAGCGGCAAGCGCTTCGATCTGGAAGTGCGGCTCGGCGCCGGCGCCTATATCTGCGGCGAAGAAACTTCGATGCTCGAAAGCTTGGAAGGCCGCCGTGGCGAAGTTCGCGTGCGCCCGCCACTGCCGGCGATCAAGGGGCTGTTCGGCATGCCCACGGTGGTCAACAACGTGATCTCGCTGGCCACGGTGCCCGCGATCCTCAAGGACGGTGCCGCGCATTACCGCGATCTGGGCGTTGGCAAATCGCGCGGTACCCTGCCGCTGCAGCTGGCCGGCAATCTCAAGCGGCCGGGCCTGGTGGAACTGGCCTTCGGCGTCAGCCTGCGTGAACTGCTTTACAACTACGGCGGCGGCTCGGCCTCCGGGCGCCCGCTGCGCGCGGTGCAGATCGGCGGCCCGCTGGGCGCCTATGTGCCTGAACAGCACTTCGATACGCTGATCGACTACGAGGCGCTGACCGCCGTGGGCGCGCTGCTGGGCCATGGCGGCATCGTCGCTTTCGATGACAGCGTCGACATGGCGCATATGGCGCGCTATGCGATGGAATTCTGTGCCGCTGAATCCTGCGGCAAATGCACACCCTGCCGCATCGGCTCGACGCGTGGCGTCGAGCTCATCAATCACCTGCTCAAAGGCGGGGATCGCGAGGCCCAGCTGCTGCGGCTGGAGAGCCTGTGCGACACCATGGCCGAAGGATCGCTGTGCGGCCTAGGCTCGATGACGCCGTTTCCGGTGCGCAGCGCCGTGAAATATTTTCGCGCCGATTTTCTGAAGTCCCGATCGCCCGGTTGAACAGAGGAAGCTGTCATGCACGCGCTTGATCATGTCGATGCCGGTACCCCCGCGAGCCTGGCCACGCGTACTGTCAATCTGGAGATCGATGGTGTCGCCACTACGGTGCCGGAAGGCACTTCGATCATGCGGGCCGCGGCGCAACTGGAAACGCGCATTCCAAAACTGTGTGCCACCGACAATCTCAAGGCCTTCGGCTCCTGCCGCCTGTGCTTGGTGGAGATCGAAGGCCGCAAGGGTTTTCCGGCTTCCTGCACCACGCTAGTCAGCGAAGGTATGAAAGTGCATACGCAGTCGGAGCGCCTGGGGGAACTGCGTCGCGGCGTGATGGAGCTTTACCTCTCTGATCATCCGCTGACGCTGGTGGCGGCCGACGCGCCGGCGCGCACCGAGATCCGCGAGATGGCGCAGGCGCTTGGCCTCAGCAGCAGCCAATACGCCAGCGATGGCGCGCGTCATACGGGGCTCGCGAAAGACGAGAGCAACCCCTATTTCACTTTTGATCCCAACGCCTGCATCGTCTGCTCGCGCTGCGTGCGTGCCTGCGATGAAGTGCAGGGCACGCTGGCGCTGACCATCGAGGGGCGCGGCTTCGGCTCGCGCGTCGCGGCCAGCCAGGGCGAGAGTTTTCTTGATTCGGAATGCGTGTCCTGTGGTGCCTGTGTCGAGGCCTGCCCCACCACGGCACTGCAGGAAAAAACCCTGATTGCTGCGCGGCCCGCGACACAGGCCACGACCACGACCTGCGCCTACTGCGGCGTGGGCTGTTCACTGGTGGCCGAGGTCAGCGACGGCAAGGTCACGCGCATGGTGCCCAATCGCGATGGACATGCGAACCAGGGTCACGCCTGCGTGAAGGGTCGCTTCGCCTATGGCTATGCCACCCATCGAGATCGCGTCCTCAAGCCGATGATCCGCGCCAAGATCAGCGATCCCTGGCAGGAAGTGTCCTGGGATACGGCGATCGCGTATGCGGCCAGCGAATTCAAGCGCATCCAGGCCAAATATGGGCGCGACTCGGTTGGCGGCATCACTTCCTCACGTTGCACCAACGAAGAAGCCTACCTGGTGCAGAAACTGGTACGCGCGGCCTTTGGCAACAACAACGTCGACACCTGCGCGCGCGTCTGTCATTCACCCACGGGCTACGGCCTAAAGCAGACGCTGGGCGAGTCGGCGGGCACGCAGGCCTTCATCTCGGTGATGAAGGCCGACGTGGTGGTGCTGATCGGTGCGAATCCGACCGAGGGCCACCCGGTATTCGCCTCGCAGCTCAAACGGCGCCTGCGCGCCGGCGCCAAATTGATCGTGGTCGACCCGCGCGCGATCGCGCTGGTGCGTACGCCGCATATCACGGCCGAACATCATCTGCAGCTGCTGCCTGGCACCAATGTCGCGCTGCTCACTTCGCTGGCCCATGTGATCGTCACCGAAGGCCTGGCGAAGGACGCATACGTTGCCGAGCGCTGCGAGACTGAATCCTGGCAGCGCTGGGTCGCTGCCGTGTCGCGGCCGGAAAATTCACCCGAGGCGAGCGCGGCGATCACCGGCGTGCCGGCGGCCGAAGTGCGCGCCGCTGCGCGCCTGTATGCCACGGCTGCCAATGGCGCGATCTACTACGGCCTCGGTGTCACCGAGCACAGCCAAGGCACTACCGCGGTGATGTGCATCGCCAACCTGGCGATGGCGACCGGGAATCTCGGCCGCGAGGGCGTGGGCGTCAATCCGCTGCGCGGCCAGAACAACGTGCAGGGTTCCTGCGATGTGGGTTCGTTCCCGCACGAGCTCGCGGGCTACCGCCATATCTCCGATCCCAATACGCGTGCGCTGTTCGATGGCGCCTGGGGCGTGAAGCTGCTCGATGAGCCGGGTCTGCGCATACCGAACATGTTCGAAGCCGCGCTCGATGGCAGCTTCAAGGGCATCTACATCCAGGGCGAGGATATGGCGCAGTCCGACCCGAACACGCAGCACGTCGCCGCAGCTTTCTCGGCGATGGAATGCGTGGTGGTACAGGATCTGTTCCTGAATGAAACCGCGCTCTATGCGCACGTGCTGCTGCCCGGCTCTTCGTTCCTCGAGAAGGACGGCACCTTCACTAACGCCGAGCGGCGCATCTCGATGGTGCGCAAGGTGATGGAGCCCCTGGCAGGCCTTGCTGACTGGGAAGTTACGGCGGCGCTGTCAAACAAGCTGGGCTACCCGATGAACTATGCGCATCCATCCGAGATCATGGCGGAGATCGCGCGCCTCACGCCCACCTTCCACGGCGTGAGCTACGAGAAAATCGATCGACTGGGCAGCCTGCAGTGGCCCTGCAACGAGGCGGCGCCCGAAGGCACGCCGACCATGCATATCGATCGCTTCGTACGCGGCAAGGGTCGTTTCTTCGTCACCGACTATGTCGCCACCAGCGAGCGCGTGTCGGTGCGTTATCCGCTGCTGCTGACGACCGGCCGCATACTCAGTCAATACAACGTAGGCGCGCAGACGCGCCGCACACTGAACGTGGTCTGGCACGATGAAGATCTGCTGGAAATCAATCCGCACGATGCCGAGACGCGTGGCATTGTGCATGGCGACTGGGTGGGTATCACTAGCCGCGCCGGCGAAACGGTGCTGCGAGCCACGGTGACCGAGCGCGTACCACCGAGCGTTGTGTATACCACTTTCCATTTTCCGGAATCGGGCGCCAATGTCGTCACCACCGAGCTCTCCGACTGGGCGACCAATTGCCCCGAATACAAAGTGACCGCGGTGCAGGTGGTCAAGGTTGCAAAGCCTTCTGCCTGGCAGCAGCGGCACCGCGAGCTGGTCGCCCGGCAAAAGATCAAGGGTCATGTGGTGTCGTAGCGGTCGTTCCGCACCTACCGGTCTATGAGCGGCGCCGCCATCGCGGCCTCGCGCGCAGTCGCGCGTACGCAATACCGTCATGGCACGGGCTCGCAAGGCGAGCGGGTAATCGCCGAAGAGACGGCGGTTGCCTTTACCTACAATCGCGTCGCTCATGCAGTGATGATGGCAACGCCGGCCGACCTCGAGGATTTCGCGGTGGGTTTCAGCCTGGCCGAGGGCATCATCCATGTGCCCGCCGCTATCACCAGGCTGGAGGTCATCGCCGTGGAGCTCGGTGTGGAGTTGCGCATGGATATCAGCGCCGCGCTCGCCGAGCGGCTGGACGCCCGCCGGCGTTCTGTCGCCGGGTTCAGCGGCTGCGGTCTGTGCGGGCTTGAGAGCCTGGAGCAGGCGATGCGTACTCCGCCGACAGTAAAGTCGGAGCTCAAGGTGACTCCGGCAATGATCGCAGCGGCGATCGCTGCGCTGCCGGCACTGCAGCAGATCAATCAACTGACGCGCGCCGTGCATGCGGCGGCGTTCTGGCAACCGGTCGCAGGCCTGGTGGCCTTGCGCGAGGATGTCGGCCGTCATAACGCGCTCGACAAATTGGCAGGTGTGCTCGCCAGAAGCGGTATCGCCGCGGCTGAAGGCATGGTGCTGCTCACCAGCCGCGTGTCGATCGAGCTGGTGCAGAAAGCGGCGCACATGGGCACGCCGGTCATCGTGGCGGTGTCGGCGCCGACCGCGCTGGCAGTTCGGGTGGCCGACGCTGCGGGCATCACGTTGATTGGCGTGGCGCGCGAGGATGGTTTTGAAATATTTACGCATGCGGAACGCATCGCTGTACAGGGAGAGTGAAATGGAAACGGAACGGCTGGTCACCATGGCCAACCAGATCGGCGGCTTCTTCATTCACGAAGACCAGCCCAAGGCGGTTGAACGCACGGCTGATCACTTGCGAAAATATTGGGATCCGCGTATGCGCACGGCCATCGTTGCGCACCTGAAGGCAGGCGGCCAAGGGCTCGATACGGTAGTGCGCAGCGCGGTGGCGCTGCTGCAGTAGCCCTGCTGCGCAAGCGCGCTAAGGCTGAGTGTCGTAATCGTCAGAGATCCGCAATCCGTGTCAGAGACTGCTGTTTCCGCACCACGGTAATCTGGGCGTCGGTGGGTGCGGTAACTTGTGCCGTGTACTTGGCTACATCGTCGCGTCCGGCTATTGGATGGCTCTGTCAATGGACACTATCAAGTCGTCCGGCAGCAGGCCGGCCTGTTCCCCAGCGTACGTGGAGATCACCCAGATGACGCGTACACCATTCGGATCTGTGGAGTCGCGCATCATGACTTGCAGGCCCGGATGGCGGCAATGGGAATATTCCGGCCCGTAGCACACGGCGTGCAGATCAACGAATTCGCCGTGCCAGAAGTCCTCATTGACCTCGGTTTGTGTGAAGACAGCATGTTTGCCGGCCTGCAGGCAGGATCTCTCCGCCATGAGGGCAGAGCGATTGAAGGATTAGGCGGTGGTCTCGCAGGCTGCAAGCGCTACAGCCAGAACACAGATGATCCCGGTTCGTGTGCTCATGGCGAAGCCACCGTGAGTAAGTGCAACGGGCCGGATCGTACACATGACTGCGAGATTAGTCAGGTTCCGCGCGAGCCGATGCGCACTTGAAATTGGCCATAGGATTACGAGTTTGCCGCGGTAAAATCACGGGCGAGCATCCTGTTCAGGTAGACTTTGTCGGGTGTCCAGCGGCTCCACCTGCGTATTCCTGGTTGATGACGAACCGGCAATCGCCGAGGCGGTCAGCTTTGCGTTGCAGGCCGAGGGTTTCCGCTGCCGTCATTTCGCCACCGGCGGCGCTTGCCTCGAGGCGCTGAACGGCGAGCGGCCCGACCTGGTGCTGCTGGATATCGGACTGCCCGATGGCAATGGCTTTGATTTCTTCAGGCGCATCCGCGAGCAGGGCGACGTGCCGGTGATATTTCTGACCGCGCGCAAGGAAGAGATCGATCGCGTGGTCGGGCTCGAGATGGGCGCCGACGACTATGTGGTCAAGCCCTTCAGCCTGCGCGAACTGATGGCCCGGGTGCGCATGGTGATCCGTCGCAGCGCAGTGGCGGCTGCCGCCCCGCTCGCAAGGTCGGGCGCAGCGCCGGCCGCAGCGCCAACTGCGGTGCCGCAGGTGATCGGCCGATTCCAGCACGACCCCAGGCGATGCCAGATCCACTATGCCGCCAGCTTGCTCGATCTGACTTTGCACGAGTACCGATTGCTCGAAGTGCTGCTGCGCCATGTCGGCCGCGTGTTCACGCGCGCGCAATTGCTCGATCAGGCCTGGGAAGCTCCCGACCACCGCCTCGATCGCACCATCGACAGCCACATCAAGAGCCTGCGCGCCAAGCTGCGCGCGATCGACGCCAATGCCGATCCGATTCACACCCACCG
>JAYUZE010000193.1:0-8172 GCA_043752035.1 Gammaproteobacteria bacterium | reverse complement strand
CTATCGCAATCGCAACCAGGCTGGCGTCGAAGTCTCGCTCAACGCGCTCGATGACTACCTGCGCGACCTGCGCCATGCCACGCACACCGTGCATCCGCCGTTTGCAGCGCTGGGCGTGCGGGTCGAGGGCGAATACCGGCAGCTCAACGCCAATGTGCTGCAGATAGACAACGAGTTCTACAGCAGCATCCGTCCCAAGCGTGTGCCGGCGGCGGGCGAATCGCAGAGCAGCGCGCTGGCGCGCGGCGGCGTCGAGTATGTCGAGGTGCGTTCGCTCGACTTGTGCGCCTTCGAACCGGTCGGCGCCAGCGCCGATGAGTTGCACATCACCGAAGCCTTGCTGGCGCAATGTCTGCTGCGCACGAGCGCACCGTTGGGCGCCACCGACCAGCAGGAGCTCGAGCACAATCACCTGCAGGTGGCGCGTCGCGGACGTACTCCTGGGCTGATGCTCAAGCGCGATGGTCGTGCTGTGCTGCTACAGGATTGGGCCGCAGAGCTGCTCGATGGCTTGCAGGGCGTGTGCGAACTGCTGGATCGCGGCGAGAGCGCGCGCCGCTACCAGGGTGCGCTGGCGCGGCAGCTCGCCAAATTGCAGGAACCGGAGCTGACGCCCTCGGCACGGCTGCTGCGCGAAGTGAAACTTGCCGAAGGCAATTTCGCTGCCTGGAGCTGCGCCATTTCGGCGCAGCATCGCACCAGGTTGCTGGCCGGCGCCGGCCATGCGCCGGCGGTGCAACAGCAATTTGTGGCGGAAGCTGCCGAGTCACTGGTCGAACGGGCGGTCATCGAGCGCGCCGATCGCGGCAGTTTCGATGACTACCTGCGTCGTACGCTGGGCCCGGATATTGCATGATATGAGGCCATGATCAAGCCGCCGTTCCGCCGCGTACTGATTGCCAACCGCGGCGAAATCACAATCCGCGTGATGCGCGCCGCCAGCGAGCTGGGCATCGCCACGGTCGCGATCTATTCGCGCGAAGACCGCTTCTCATTGCATCGGACCAAAGCCGACGAAGCCTACCTGGTGGGCGAAGGGCAGGGCGCGCTGCAGGCCTACCTCGGCATTGACGAGATCATTGCCGTGGCGCTCCGCGCCCAGGCCGATGCGATTCATCCGGGCTACGGTTTTCTCTCCGAGAGCCCCGAGTTCGCCGAACGTTGCGCGGCCGCCGGCCTGGTGTTCATCGGGCCCACGCCCGCCACCATGCGCATGCTCGGCAACAAGGTCGCGGCCCGCAATCTCGCGCAGGCTGCGGGCGTGCCGGTGATGCCGGCGACGCCGCCACTCCCGGCGGAGCTCGAGCGCTGCGCGCAGCTGGCGGCGAAGGTCGGCTACCCCGTGATGCTCAAGGCGAGCTGGGGTGGCGGCGGGCGCGGCATGCGCGTGATCGAAAACGACGCGCAGCTCGCCGAGTTGCTGCCGCTGGCGCGCGGCGAAGCGCTGGCCGCGTTCGGCAACGACGAGGTGTACCTGGAAAAGCTGGTGCGCCGCGCGCGCCACATCGAAGTGCAGCTGCTGGGTGACTCGCACGGCAACCTGGTGCATCTCTACGAGCGTGATTGCACCGTGCAGCGGCGCAACCAGAAGGTGGTCGAGCGCGCCCCGGCGGCCTTTCTCACCGACGCGCAGCGCAACGAACTGTGCAGTGCAGCGCTCAAGATCGGGCGCGCCGCCCGTTACTGCAACGCCGGCACCGTGGAATTCCTGCAGGACGCCGACAGCGGCAGCTGCTATTTCATCGAGGTGAATCCGCGCATCCAGGTCGAGCACACCGTTACCGAGATGGTGACCGGCATCGATCTGGTGAAGGCACAGATCCGCATCGCCGCCGGCGCGCGCATCGGTAGCGCCGACAGCGGCGTGCCCGCGCAGGCGGATATTCGCCTGGGCGCACACGCATTGCAGTGTCGTGTGACGACTGAAGACCCCGAGAACAACTTCGTGCCCGACTATGGCCGGCTCACGGCCTATCGCAGCCCCGCCGGGTTTGGCGTGCGGCTCGATGCCGGCACGGCCTATGCCGGTGCAGTGATCACACGTTCCTACGATTCGCTGCTGGTGAAAGTGACGACCTGGGCGCCTACGCCTGAGGAGGCCGTCGCGCGCATGCACCGCGCACTGTGGGAGTTTCGGATTCGCGGAGTGGTCACCAACCTGCGCTTCCTCGACCAGGTCATCACCCACCCGCGCTTCATCAATGCCGAATACACCACGCGCTTCATCGATGAGACGCCGGAACTGTTCCTCTCACCCGCACGCCGCGATCGCGCCACACGCATGCTGAATTTCCTCGCCGAGACCATCGTCAACGGCAATCCGGAAGTGCGCAACCGCCCGGCGCCGGTGCGTGTGGTGACGCCACGGTTGCCGCTGCCCACGCTGAGCACGCCGCCGGCCGGCAGCAAGCAGCTGCTCGATGAACTGGGTCCGGCCCGCTTCGTACAGTGGATGTTGAAGCAGGAGCGCGTGTTGATCACCGACACGACGATGCGCGATGCACACCAATCGCTGCTGGCCACGCGGCTGCGCGGCTACGACATGCTGCGCATTGCACCTTACTATGCCCAGCTGCTGCCGCAGATGTTCTCGATGGAATGCTGGGGCGGCGCCACTTTCGATGTGGCGATGCGCTTCCTGCGCGAAGACCCGTGGGAGCGGCTCGAGCGCCTGCGGGCCGCGCTGCCCAATGTGCTGCTGCAGATGCTGCTGCGTTCCGCGAATGCAGTCGGCTACACCAACTACCCCGACAACACGGTACGCTACTTTGTGCAGCAGGCTGCTGCCGGCGGCATCGACCTGTTCCGCGTCTTTGATTCGCTCAACTGGGTCGACAACATGCGCGTGGCGATCGACGCCGTGCTCGCTACCGGCAAGTTGTGTGAAGCCTCGATGTGCTACACCGGAAATCTGAGCGATCCGCAGGAGCACAAGTACACGCTCGATTATTACCTTAGACTGGCGCGCGAACTCAAGGCCGCCGGCACGCATATCCTCGGCGTCAAGGATATGGCCGGGCTGTGCCAGCCGCAGGCCGCGTTCACGCTGGTCAAGGCGCTCAAAGAGGAGATCGGTCTGCCGGTGCACTTTCATACCCACGACACCAGCGGCATCGGTGCGGCCAGTGTGTTCGCCGCAGTGGCCGCAGGCGCCGATGCGGTCGATGCGGCGATGGATGCGATGAGCGGCCTGACCTCGCAGCCGAATCTGGGCTCGATCGCCAGCGCGCTGCGCTTCGGCGCGCGCGATCCGCAGTTCGAGCCGCAGTCGCTGCGACTGATATCGCACTACTGGGAGCAGGTGCGCGCCTACTACGCCGCTTTCGAAAGCGACATCCGCTCCGGCACCTCGGATGTGTATGTGCATGGCATGCCCGGCGGCCAGTACACCAACCTGCGCGAGCAGGCTCGCTCGCTCGGTATCGACGACACGCGCTGGCCCGAGGTAGCGCAGGCCTATGCCGAGGTCAACGATATGTTCGGCGACATCGTCAAGGTGACGCCTACCTCCAAGGTGGTGGGCGACCTGGCGATCTTCATGGTCAGCAGCGGTCTGACGCGCGAGCGGGTGCTGGATCCGGATACCGAGGTCGCTTTTCCCTCATCGGTGGAACAGTTTTTCCACGGCGATCTGGGCCTGCCCTACCAGGGTTTTCCGCCAGCGCTGCAGGCCAAGGTGCTCAAGGGACGCGCGCCACTGACGCGCCGTCCAGGTGAATCGCTGCCGGCCGCCGACCTCGCGGCGCTGCGCACCAGCGCCAGCGCCGAGCTGGGGCATGAGCTCAGCGAACAGCAATTTGCCTCATTTCTGATGTATCCCAAGGTCTACGGCGAATACGCCGCCGAGCGTGCGCGTTACGGCGATGTCGCGACGCTGCCGACGATGGCGTATTTTTACGGACTCGAGCCGGGCCAGGAAATCAGCGTCGAGCTCGAGCCTGGCAAGACGCTGATCGTGCGCTACGTGACCCGCAGCGAACCCCATGAAGATGGTTCACGCACTGTGTTTTTCGAACTCAACGGCCAGCCGCGCTCGGTGCGCGTGATCGATCGCGCGCTGATTCCCGCACGACCGCCGCAACGCAAGATCGAAGCCGGCAATCAGCGGCATATCGGCGCGCCGATGCCGGGCACGATCGCCACCGTCGGCGTGAGCGTGGGGCAGAGGATTCAGCGCGGCGAAGTCGTGCTGACACTCGAAGCGATGAAAATGCAGACTGCGGTGCGCGCCGAGATCGACGGCACGGTCAGCGAAGTGCTGGTGCGGCCTTCCAGCCAGGTGGATGCCAAGGATCTGCTGGTGGTGCTCAGCCAGCCCTAGCGGCCGTGCGGTTCAACGACCGTAGCGCACCGCCAGCTGCAGCTGGCGTTCGCGCTGCCGGGTGTCGATCGCCAGGAAATTGCGCATCGGCACAGTGCTGCTGACCGTGACGCCTTCGAGGGTCAGGTTCCAGTGGGCGCCGAGGCTGCGCTGCACGGCCAGCGTCCAGGCGTGACCGTCATCGCCCAACAAGAAGCCAGTGCCGTACGGCCCGCTGCAGAAATCGCAGCTGGTCTGCTGCATGTCAAACTGATCGAGCCGCGCGCTGTAGCGCCAGCGCTGCTGCTGCCAGCTGGCGAGCAGGAACCGGCTCTGGAAGCTCAAGGCATTGTTGGGCATGCTTGAATCCACGTAAGTACGGCCGTGCAGCCATTGGCCGATCACGGTCAGTTCGGCATTCGGCGTCCAGCGCGCACCCAGGCTGTCGAAATAGGTGTCCCAGGCGTAGTCACGAATCGTATCGGAGCCGGCGGCAAGATTGGCGCGGTTGTCGTAATGCAGGCCGCGCAGCTCGAGCACGCCTCGGTAGTGGAGGCTCGAGCTCAGGTAATACCCGGCGCGCTTGTCCAGATCGTCGTAAAACACGGTGCGCGAACCGAGCGGTACGCCGGGATTGGCAAAGCGGCCGAACAAGGTGCTTTGCCGGTCGTGCAGTCCCCAGCCGCGGCTGGCGAGCACGGTGCCGGCGGTGTCGTTCCAGCCGAACAGCGCGGCGCTGCTGCTGAACTCAAAATCATGGCCGTGCGCCAGGCCGAGCCAGTCCAGGCTGTATTCGGCGCCGATCGTGCGCAGCTCCTCGCCGACCCAGGTATTGATCGCCGAGAACGACAGCGTGTACGGGGAGCGCCAGCCGCGCAGGCGATTCTCGAGCGAAATCTCCGGATAGAAGGCACCCACCTTCACGCGCGAGCGCCACGCGGAAGACGGGATCGGCCGCCAGTCCAGGTACAGCTCGGTTAAATCCAGCGGATCGACGTCGTGATCGCCGTAGCTCACGGCTTCGACCGTGAAGCGCAGCGTGGAAGTCAGATCGCCCCGATAACCAAAGCGCAGGTAACCGAGGCGCAGTCCCTCGTGATTGGCGTCGTAGCGCAGCTTGCCAAGCGCTCCGCCGAGGCGCGTGTCCGTAGCGCCGCTGCTGACCGCGCGCAGATCCACGCTGAAGTCGAGCTCGCCGGCGGACGCGATCGTGGGCCCCGCCATTAGCAGTAGCGCGGCCGTGTTCAGTAATCGGCCCATTGCTTGTCCGTTCCATGGTTATGCGTCGGCGCGCGCAGCGCCCGCTTGAGTCGGAAGGTCGCGACGCTCTGCTGATTGTCGCCCACCGTGACGCGTTGTATCAGTTCCGAGCCGTTCTCGTTTAGCAGTGCGTGCCAGATGTGCACCGTGTAGTCGCCGGGCACCAGGTCATGCAACTGCACGGTGCCCTGCGCGTCACTGCGTCCATACCAGGGCGAGTCGACGACCCAGATGTAGCCGAGCATGTTGTCGTGAATGTTGCAGCCCAATGTGACCAGGCCCGCCTTGTCGAAAACGACCGGCGCGTGCGCGCGCCCGGCATAGAGCGCCAGTTCGAATTTCTTGGCGGGCGAAAACGAGTACACCTGGTGACGCACCTGGTCGCTGTTGGGAAAGTCCACCGCCGTGCCGGTCTGCACGATCAGTACCTCCGGCACGAACATCAGGTTGTGCTGGTCCATGATGGCGAGCTTCTGCGCGGCGCGCGGGTGGACACCAGCCTGCAGGGGTTCAGCGATCACCACCGCGCCCGCAATCGCGGTGCCCGTGGCGCTGCTTACCGTGACCGACAGCCCGCCGCCGGCCGCCGCCACGCCGCGCCCGGCCAGAACCGTGCAGACGGTCACACAAGCAAAGCGCAAACCACTCCTACTATCCATAAGCAGGTGGATTAGAGCGCGCAATAGTGGGCAGCTTCAAGAACCGGTTACTCATTCTGATCGTTTCCCTGATGGCGCTGGCGCAGGGTGTGACGATCGTGCTCGCGCTCGGCTCGATACGCTCCGCTGTGCGCACCGACTCCGCACGCCAGCTCACCGCCACGCGCGCGATGCTCGATCGCACGCTGGCCGAACGCACGCATCTGCTGAAATCGGCAGCCGACGTGCTGGTGCGCGACTACGGTTTCAAGGAAGCAGTAGCCACGTCCGACCAACCGACGATGCAATCGGCGCTTGCCAATCACGCGCGCCGGGTATCAGCCGATCTTGCCGTGCTCTATGCGCTCGATGGCAAGGTGCTGAGCGCCAGCACGCCGGCACTGGCGGAGCAGGCCAGCCGCAACCTGCACCTGCCCGAGGGCGATGCCGAAGCTGCGCCCTTTGCGATCGTCGGCGGTCGTCCCTACCAGATCGTAATCGCGCCGCTCAGCGCACCGCAGCCGATCGCCTGGGTGGCACTCGGCTTTGCGCTCGATGAGCCGCTGGCGCAGCAGCTCGCAGCGCTGGCCGGCAACGACATCAGTTTCGTGTTTCACGAACCAGGTCGCGGCAATGGCATCATCTCCACACTGGAGCCGGCGCGCGCCGCGGCGCTGGCGATTGCCACGCCGCAGAGCACCGTGCGCGGCGTGCCGATGCTCAGTTCACTCGAGGGAGCGCAATATCTTACGTTGAGTGCACCCTTGTGGGCGCAGAGCGGCTCGCTGCAGCTGATCGCGCAGCAGTCGCAGGATGCGGCGATGGCGCCGTTTCGGCAGATGCGCTTCGCGCTGCTGTTGATCGGCGGCGTGGCGCTGCTGGGCGCCATCATAGTCGCACTGCTTGCCAGTCGCAGTGCCGTGCGGCCGCTGGGCATGCTGGTGAATGCCGCGCGGCAGATCGAACGCGGCTACTACTGCGACGATATCGCTGTGCCCGGCGGCAGCGAGTTCCAGCGTCTGGCCGGCACCTTCAACACCATGCAGGCCGGCATCCGCGAGCGCGCGGCGCACATCCTGCATCAGTCGACGCACGATGCACTGACCGGCCTGCCCAATCGTGATGGCCTGTGCGAACGGCTGGCGGCACTGCCGGCCGGCGAGCCCTACAGCGCGGTGATGCTGGACGTGCGCCGCTTCCGCGATGTCAACGCCTCGGTCGGTCATCAGTTCGGCGACCAGCTGCTCAAGCTGCTGGCCACGCGCCTGCAGCGGCTTGCCGGTGCGCAGCTGCCCTGTGCGCGCGTCGGCGCCGACCAGTTTGTGGTGGTGTGCGCGCTGCACGACAGCGAGCTGCTGCACCGGGTGCTGGTGCTGAGCGATGAGCTGCGCGCCGGCGTGCAGCTCGACACATTGCGCCTGAGCATCGACATCCGCGCCGGTATCAGCGAGTGGCGCGCACCGCGCGTGGCCGTCGGCGACCTGCTGCGCCAGGCCGACGTAGCGCTGCTGCAGGCCAAGGAGCAGGGCACGGTCGCAGTGGTGTACCAGCCCAGTCACGATACCGATCACCAGCGCCGCATATTGTTGGTGGCCGAGCTGCGCCAGGCGCTGGCCAACAATGGCCTGGCACTGCATTACCAGCCGCTGGTGAATATGACCGATCGCGCGGTCCTCGGTTTCGAGGCGCTGCTGCGCTGGTCGCACGCCACGCTCGGCAATATCTCGCCGGCGGAATTCATACCGTTGGCCGAGCGCGCCTCGGTGCTGCCCGACCTGTCGCACTGGGTGCTGCGTACCGCCATCGCACAGCTCGGCCAGTGGCAGCGCGCCGGCATCGATGCCGAGATCGCCGTGAATCTCTCGGCCGCCGATTTCGCCGATGGCGAGCTGCCGGCGCGTGTGCTGGCGCTGCTGCGCGAGCACTCGGCGCCAGCCACGCGGCTGCTGCTGGAAGTCACCGAGAGCGCCATCA
>JAYUZE010000192.1:0-2584 GCA_043752035.1 Gammaproteobacteria bacterium | reverse complement strand
AACGCGCCCTTGACCCAGCCCATCCACAAGCCGAGCGGCACCGCGAACAGCACGGCGAGACCGAAACCCGTGCCCACCCGCATCAGCGAGGCGCCGATATGACCCCACAGGGTGCCATCGCGAATCAGCTCCACGGTAGCCGTAACGACCTGCCAGGGCGTGGGGAAGATCGCGCTGTGGGTCAGATCGACCAGCAGCCACCATAGCGCGATGAGCGCTGCAAAGACCGTCAGCGAGGGCAGGACTTCTTTCATAGCCAGGACAAACTTTCCTTCAAGCGCCAACCGACAGCCCTCACTAACCTTTGCATTCGCCACCACAGCCTGGCCGGCGCCGTCGCTGGCATCGGCCCGACCACGATGGTCATTTGTCCGCTGGCGTGCGCCGTGCACGCAAACTGATAGTCGGCCGCGAGTGCAAAGGGCAGGCGAAAACTCTGTCCTGGCATCATCAGCGTCGGTCCGAAGACCTGCGGCACGTCATCCAGATTCCTGAGTAGCAGAATATCCTGCAATCCCAGTGTCAGGTAGATCCTGGAGGGCAGTATTTCGATGTTATTCCCCGCCATGCGCCGGGCCCAGGTGCCTTTGGGGATCTCAAAGCTCAGCTCGCGCGAGGCTGTCTGGATGGGCGCCAGGGCCGCCCAGGCGGCAACGCCCAGTACTGCGATGCCCACGAGGGTCCCCAGCCAGCGGAGGTATTTCACTAGTCGCCTGCCCCTGGATACAGCAAAACCGGTCTATGGCTTCAGCAGCAGGCGGACATCGTGCGCAATATCTGCGGCGTCGTGCCCGAAGGGCATCAACGCCCGTAGCCGGCCATCGCGATCGATCAGATAGGTGAACGATGAATGGCTCAGCAGATAGCCGCCAGGGATCGGCATTTTCTTGCCTACCGATATGCCATAAGCGGTACGCACTGCCGCCAGCTGCTGTGCACTGCCGGTGCCGCCTACGAAGCTGCGATCAAACCCCGCCAGATAGCTGTGCATGCGTTCGACATTGTCGCGCTCGGGATCGACCGTGACGTACACCACCTGCACTTCACTGGCCTGGCCCGAGAGTTTGCGCCGCGCCTGCGCCAGGATGCTGAGCGTTACCGGGCATACCTCGGTGCAGGAGGTGTAGCCGAAGGCGAGTAGTACCACTGTGCCGCGGTAGTGGTTGAGGTTCAGATCCTTGCCATCGGAGCCGCGCAGCGTGAATTCCGGCGCCAATCGCGCCGGGCTGAAAATCCCGGCAATCAGTGCCGCATCGTCAGCCCGCGCGTCGAGCGCAGCGAACGCGTCGAGCGCGGCGAATGAGAGCAGCAGTACCATTGCCCGCAACACTGCGCTACCCGGCATCAGATCGAGATCGCAGCGGCTTTGGCGCTGCGCGCGAAGCGCTCGTCCACGTAGGTTTCGTAGGGGATCGCATGCTTGATCGTTCCGGCCTCGAGCGACAACTGCATCAGATCCTCGAACTCCGCCCGGATCATGCGCAGATCGCCGTAGGTGACGCGATCGGTCGGATGATCCATCACGAACTGGATGATGTTCGGATCCTGGTTGAAGTACTGCCTGCCGGCGGCGATGGCCACGGCCTTGTTACGATTTTCCTGGTGAGCGTCCAGCCACAGGCCGGCACCCAGCACGTGGTCGACCAGGTCCTGCACCAGCGGTGCGTTGTCGCGGATCAGCTCCTCGCGCACAGTCAGCACGCAGCAGATGTAGTTGCGCCACTCATCGCGCGTCATGCGCAGGGTGCGCGCGTAACCGGCGCGCTGCGCCGCGGCGCCGAAGGGCTCGCCGGTGCAGTAGGCATCTACGGCGTTGGCATAGAGCGCCGCCGGCATATCGGGCGGTGGCATCTCCACGATCTGGATGTCTTTGGGGGTCATGCCTTCCTGCGCCAGCATTTTTCTCAGGAACAGGAAGTCGACCGCGAAGCGGCTCGGAATGGCAATGCGCTTGCCGGTGAGTTCCCTGAAGTGCTGATAGGGCGATTCCGTGCGCACCATGATCACCGCGCCGGAGCGGTGACCGAGCGACACGATCTTCATCGGTATTTTTTTATCGGCCAGATCCATTACCAGCGGCGCCAGCATGTAGGCCGCCTGGATACGCCCCGCCATCAGCGATTCCTTGATCTCCGGCCAGCCGCTGTATTTACTGTATTCGTAGGCGAACTTGGTCCCTGCGCCTGGCTCTGCGGCATTGGCTTTGGCGCGGGCCACACAGGCTACCGGCAGCGTCAGATTACAGGTCACCGGCAGGCCGCCGACGATCAGCGACGGCTGCTGTTTTTCTGCCGCGCACGAGAGCATGCTGGCTGGCAGTGCAGTTGCAATGGCCCCTTGTAGGAAGCGGCGGCGCTGCAGACACAGCGCCGCTACTGAATTCACGGAGTTCACAGGCATGGTTTCCGGGCGACAGTTACTATTGGCAATTGCCGCAGTGCGGCGTAGACCCTGTCTAACCTGCCCGGAGTCTATATGAAGGCAATTTTACTTGCAGCGGCCCGATCGGTCGTATCGATTGCAATGTTGATTGCGGCCTGGATCCCCATGGCGCAGACCGCCTGGTCAGCGCCGGCGCTGCCCG
>JAYUZE010000191.1:0-9687 GCA_043752035.1 Gammaproteobacteria bacterium | reverse complement strand
AGGTGGTGCTCGATGGCCTGCGCGACAACAACATCCGCTTCTCCTGGCCTGGCTAAGTTGACTACCACGCATAGCTTTGGATCGCCTATCCGGAGGAAGAGCCACGGCGACGTCACCCCTGGTTCAGCAGCACTGGGCTTTAGAGTCTGTCCGGCATTGTAAGGGCCTTTTGGGCCATCTGTTTTGCGTAAGAGGCGGGCGTCAGCCCGCCGAGTGCTCTCTTTGGTCGTTCCTCGTTGTACTCTCTCCGCCAGTTCTCGATCACGACCCGCGCATGGGCCAAGCTCGTGAACCAGTGTTCGTTCAGGCATTCATCGCGCAGTCGTGCGTTCAGTGATTCGACATACGCGTTCTGGTTCGGCTTGCCGGGTTCAATCAGCCGTAGCGCCACGCCACTGCGATGCGCCCACGTCAGTAGCGCGCTGCCCGTAAACTCTGGCCCATGGTACATACGGAACGGTAGCCAGCCACCGTCGGCGCCAGCATACTTGGGTTGTTCTACGACCTTTGGAGGACTCCGACGATGGCCCGGATACAATAGATTCCGGGGCGGTTTGCCGTTCTCCTTGAAGAACAGGTCTGCTTGCACGCACGACACGCAGTGTGGCGCCGACAGCCGCAGGGGAGCGGCTGCTGCGAACTCTGCGGCCGGCGCTCGAGGAGATCGATTCCGGAATTGCCTCACTGAGCGAGTTGCGGGAGCGACCAGCCGGAACAATTCGCGCCAAGACCTCGGGCCACGCCGCCGAGACCATCCTGCTGCCAGCCCTGGAAAAATTCCTACCCGGATACCCCGACATAAAGGTTGAGATAGCGATCAACTATGGTTTGACGGATGTCGTTGCAGAGCGCTTCGACGCGGGCGTCCGGCTCGGAGAGCAGGTGGACAATGACATGATCGCCGTGCGCATCGGCACAGATTTCCGCATGGCCGCAGTGGCCACGCCCGCGTATTTTGCTGGGCGACAGCCGCCACGGAAACCACAAGACCTGTGCGACCACAGCTGCATCAACCTGCGGCTGCCGACCTCCGGTGGCCTATACCCCTGGGAATTCGAGAAGGGCACGCGCGAGCTGCATTTCAGGGTGCACGGATAGTTCACCTCTAACAACCTCGCGATGGGTCTTGGTGGCGCAAGGGCCGGGCTGGGCATCGCGCTTGTGGCCGAAGATATGGTGCGCGCTGTCTTGCATTCCGGTCACCACTATCGCGTCTTTGTCGATTGGTGCAGTTCGTTTTCGGGATACCATGTGTACTATCGCAGTCGACGTCAGGCGACTCCAGCGTTGTCCTTGCTCGTGGACGCGCTCCGCCGACCAGCCACTCCAAGCACAGGAGGACCAAAGTGAGCGAATTGGCCGGGCATTGGTCTTGACCACAATATAGGCGCTTGGCAATATTCCAATATGACCATGGGGCTCGAAGCGGGCTTCAAGGCACTCGCCAATCACAAGCGGCTGCGCATCCTGGCCTGGTTGCAGGATCCGGTGGCCCATTTCCGCCCGCAGGTCGACGGTGATCTGGTGAAGGATGGCGTCTGCGGGTTGCTGATCACTGAAAAGCTGGAGGTCTCGCAACCGACGGCTTCGGAGCACCTGCGCATCCTGGTCGATGTGGGGTTTCTCAAGGGAAAAAAGATCAAGCAATGGATCTTTTACCGGCGCGACGAAAAGGCCATTGCGGCATTCATGAAAGGCGCCAGGACTGAAATCTGATCCGGGAAATCATCGTGAACACAGCCACGCAGAACTATCCCTACGCCACCCATCGGGATATCAAGTTCGACCAACTGAGCCTGGTCGACGTGCCGGCACTGATCGCCGCCTGCAAAGATCGTTGGTACAACCAGACGCTCTGCAAGGTAAACGAATCCGTAATGCGCCTGGGTGTGATGCAGGGCGATTACCACTGGCCCAAGCATGACTACGACGATGAATTATTCTTGGTGCTCGAAGGCACCCTCTATGTTGATCTGCAGATTCGCAGCGTCGAGCTCAAGCCGTGGCAGGGCTTCACAGTGCCCAGGGGCGTCGTGCATCGGACGCGCGCACCCCAGCGGGCGGTGATACTTATGCTGGAAAACGCCGGCATCGAGCCGACCGGTGATGCGTGACACAACACATCGGCATCGTGGCCTGTTCCGCGGAAGGCGCGGCGCTCTGCTATCGCACCATCTGCGTGGAAGGCGCGAAGCTGATGGGTGCGCACGACCATCCGGAAGTATCGATGCACACGCATGCGTTGGCCGAGTACATGAAGTGCATCTACCGCGACGACTGGGCTGGTGTGGGCGAGCTGATGCTCTCATCTGCCAGCAAGCTGGTGCAGATCGGCGCCGACTTCCTGATCTGCCCCGACAACACCATTCACAAGGCGCTGCCGTACATTCAGGCACGCTCACCGCTTCCGTGGCTACACATCGCTGAAGTTGGCGCAGCGCATGCGCGCGAGCGGCGGTTCCAGCGCCTCGGCCTCACCGGTACCCGCTATCTGGTGGAAAGCGAGGTCTACCCCGAGAAGCTCAGCGCGCGCGGGCTGGAATACCTGCGGCCCGATGAGGCAGAGCGGGCGGAGATCAACCGCATCATCATGGATGAGCTGGTCTATGGCATCTTCAAACCCGAAGCCGTCAGCTATTTCCAGTGCGTTATCGGCAACATGAAGCAGCAGGGGTGTGATGCCGTCATACTCGGCTGCACCGAGATCCCGCTGCTGATGAACGACGGGAACTCACCGTTGCCAACGCTCGACTCCACTCGGCTGCTGGCGCGCGCGGAGCTGCGACGGGCGGTGGACGGGCGCTGAGCTTTCAGCTGGATGCCGCCTGCTTGCCGTAGGGATTGCCCGTCGGGTTGGGATTCTGCAAGGCGATCGAGCCTGTCTCCAGGAGCGATTTCAGGTTCGAAAGCACTTTCGGCCAGCCGGCAGATACGGCTTCAATGAATTTCGAAGGGTCGCGTTCGATGCTGTGCGTGATGGAGAGCTTGACGGTCGTGTCGCTGGGTTCGAGATCCATCGTGCAGAGCGAGTGACCTTCGGCCTTGAGCTCGGGCCGATTCATATGCTGCCAGCGAATGACCAGGTGCCGTGGCGGGTCGGCCTCGACGATCTCGCCTTCGTCATAGAGCTGGCCTTCGCCGGATAGCATTCTCCACGCGGAACCGACTGTCCACCTGCATTCGACCTGCATGCTGAACCAGTATTGTTGGATAAATCTGGCGTCAGTCAGTGCCGACCACAGCTGCTCGGGCGTGGTGCGGATATAGGTCACGTAGACATAGGTCGATCTAGCCATGGGTCTTCTCCAGTCGTCGTTTCAGGTTGTCGAGCGCCTTCAGGCGTGGCCTTTCGAATTTGGCGATCCAACGTTCGTAGATTGCCTGCAGGGGTACCGGATTGAGAAAGTGCAGCTTTTGGCGGCCACGGCGCGCGGTAGCGATGAGGTTGGCCACTTCGAGCAGGTCGAGGTGCTGGGTTACGCCCTGGCGCGTCATGTCCAGGAACTCGCACAGCTCGCCCAACGTGCGGCCATCGTGGGCATGCAGCAGGTCGAGGAGCCTGCGCCGGCTCGGATCAGCCAGGGCTCTGAACAGCAGGTCGGTGTCGTGGCGCTCTGTCAAGTGAGAAATGCACGTAAGGCCTTGCCTGAATAATATGCAAGTACTAGCTTGCATGTCAAGCGTGAACCGCCCGTGCCGCCATCGTGCCGGCCTGCTCGCTACCGTGTCAGATCAGGTTGAATGGTGAGCGATCGATCAGCCGCCAGGACTCCGGGCGGGTCAGGTGATGCGAGAGCCAGTGCTGCGCGCGAAAAGTCCACCAGCGCCCGGTACTGCCGGTGGCGCCGCTTGCATCCACGCCGGTGAAGTCGCGAGTGGCCTCGCCGCTCAACTGGAGCTGGCTTCCCGCAGTAAAATCCAGCAGGCACAGGCCGGCGCGTGGATCGAGCGCGAGATTGCCCAGCGTGCCGAACATCGAATTCCCGGGATAATCGGGAATGCGCAGTACGCCACGATCCAGCCTGACGAAACCGGGGCGGCCGCCGCGATGGCTGCAGTCCAGTTGCCCCTGCGGGTTGTTGGTGGCTACAAAGAATGTGTCGGTAGCCGCGAGCCAGCGCGCAATATCAACCGGGTACCCTTCGCCGTGTTCGGACTGCAACGCAGTTGCATTTGCGGCTGTGCCGGGCGGCGAACCGCCGAATTCACGTCGCTGAATATACTTCGGGCAATTCGGAAAGGCTTCGGCCACGGCGAGTACCAGGCCCGCAGGCGAAAGCTCGGCGATCGTACCGTTTACGCGCAGGCGACGGCGCGTTGCCAGATCGATGAACAGCATGCCGAGCCGATCCTGCTCGTGCAGCTCTGCCATCGCGGCAGGCAGCGCGGTATCGCCGTGGCCGCCGCCATCGACGGCGCCGAAGTCGAGCGTGAGCTTCGCGCCGCTGTCATCAGTGTGCACAAAACCTGGCTTACCGGTCCAGAACGAGGCCCATAGGCGCTCGCGCTGATCCTGCCAGCCCACGACGCAATAACTCTGGCGGCCGGGAAACTGGCGGGCACCGACGGGAATGCGGGCGCCGATCAGGCGCCCGTTGAGGATAGCCTGAGCGCGCTCGCCAGCCTGCTCCTGGACTTGCAGTTCGCCGGCATGAAATGGCTGCATCATCGATGCCTCGGGTCAGTAGTTCAGCACTCTGAAGCCATCCTCCAGATACTTCGAGATGTCGATGATGCCTGAAGTACCGGGAATCTCCTGCTCGCGGATCAGCTGGGCACTGGCGGTTGTGGCCGCCCGGGTAGCCCCAAACACGTCCGCGCAGCCGCCGCATACGCCGACCACCTCGTCCTTGATGGCGTTATAGAGCGCATGAGCCGGGTGGGTCGGCCTCACCAGTTCGCTCGCCCAGCGCACGCCGGCGCCCTGGAACATGACTGCCACCTGCTGCCGCTTCTCCTTGAGTTCGTAGGCGACGAACAGTGCGTTGAACAGCCGGCCCAGCGCCTCTTGTCCGCCTGACTTCGGATCCGAGTAAATGACGATGGCGGTCTTGGTCATGAAAGTGTTCCTGCTGTATTATCAACCGAACGATCGGTCGTTAATATGCCCGCCCGGACATAGCCTGTCAAGGTATAATTGACCAATCATTTGGTAATACTAGTGACCCGGATCTGGAGATCTGCCATGGGGCGCAAACTGCTGATTGCTGACGACGAGCTGATGGATCGCCTCAGCCACGTGTTTAGGGATGTTGGCTTTGAAGGGGCTACGCTCGCGCTGCTCGCCAGCGCCGCGGGCCTCAAGAAGGCGAGCCTCTATCACCGCTTTCCGGGCGGCAAAGAACAGATGGCGCGCGAGGTGCTGCTGAGCGCCGGCGCCTGGATAAAAGCTCATGTGCTGGATCCGCTCAGTAGCGAGAGCCCGCCCGCCGCGCGGATACAGGCCATGGCGCGGCGGCTCGACGAGTTCTATGCTGGTGGTCGCGAGGCCTGCCTACTCAACGTGATGTCATCGAGCCGGCTCGCCGACGGCCCCTTCAATGGACTGATCCGCAACGTGCTGGACGCCTGGATCTCAGCACTGACCACCGCGATGACCGACGCGGGGATCGATCGCAAACAGGCACGTGCGCGCGCCGAGCGCGCGCTGATCATGCTGCAGGGCAGTCTGGTGGTAGCGCGCGGTCTGGGTACGACGCGCCCGTTTCGCGACTATCTGAAGGTGCTGCCAGAGGAATTGCTGCGTGACCAGCGATGAGCGCCTGCGCCAACCTAAAATGCGGGTGGAGGCAAAATCGGTGACCCTTGCGCAGTGGGCTGTGCACGCCGTCGCAAAGCGGTACTCAGCGACGTTGCAGAGTACCGCTCGACCGTCAGGCGTTCACCTGACTGCTGGCGGTCGACCGATCGCACTCGACGTTGCTGTCCTCGCGCCGTTAGCAGGCGGCGCGAAGCGCGGCGCAACGCAACCCACAACGTCAGGCGCCCGTGTACGCCTGCGCGAAGACCGAGTCGTTCAGCGGGTAATGTGCGATCTGGAACATGCACTGAACCCGCAGCTGAAGCATGGCAGGACGATCATCCTCACGCTCGGTGCACCGATCAAAGTCGCGAGCAAGCTGGTCGCTGCCCTGACCGACACGCTGGCGGCCTGCCTCGAGAGCGGCGCCGAAGAGGTCGATGTCAAAAGGATCATACTCGGCAATCGTGTGCGGTTTCGGATTGTGAATGCCAGGTTTAGGTGGGCAGCGCAATTGATCGGGTTCGTTTTTACGGGCGATCCCAGTCCCATCAATCTTGCAAACACCATGAGCTCGCTCTACGACGCGATCGCCAAACCCACCAGTGTGCGAAAGCCTGCAAAGGGTGCGAGCGAGCGCTGGCTGGTGCTCGCCGCTCGAGACTGGATTGCCGATATCAAGACTTTTCGCAGAGCCTATTCAAAGATGGCACCGCCACACGACTACAAGCGAATCCTGATCGTGCCTGAGGGTGGGCAAGTCGAGATCCTGACGGGTGACGACTAGTCGTCAGCTCCCAGGCGCAGCCGGCCAGTCGCCGACCCTGATCGCATCGAGTGCTACGCTGCTGGGGTAGTAATCTGAATAGATTAAAATATTGAGTGCCGATTCGTAAGCTGCGGCCAGCGTGATCGGCGCGCCCTTTGGACATTAAGCCGCAGAACAACCAGGTCGGATCGCGATACTCATCGAGCCCCTTGTCCAGGCCGATCGGAATCGCTGGCTGGTTGGGTGTGCCAGCGCTCACTTCCATCACGATGGCGTCGGAGGCGGTGAAGTGCAGCAGTCGTGTGGCATCGCGCAGCCCTGAGATACTCGCTTTGCGCAACGCCACTGCAGCTGTGGACCCGCTGCCAGGCTGTGTTAGCGAATACTTGCCGGGTGCAGTCGCAGTCAGCTCGTGCGAATATCAGCGATGTAAACCACAGGGCCAGTGGGCGCGCCTGTCGGCGATCCGCCCTCCGGCTCGACGGAAACAGCGACACGGCTTGCGCTCAATAGAGCGTCACGTTGCACGGCCGTCAATGATCGCTCGAAGCGTCCAGATCTCGGCAACAGGCCCAGCGAGACCGGCGCTTTGCCGCTGCGAGGCAGTGCCCACAGCTCATAGGCGCGCTGCGGCTGAGTTGAGACTTTCTGCAGTGCCACGATCGTCAGTGCCGCCGAGTCTTTCGAACGGGACACACTCCAGAGCGGATGCGCGACGTCCTGGCCTAGTGCGGCCAGCGGCTCAAACCGCGGAGTGTGCCAGCGGATCGAGATGCCGATCACCAGAGTCATGGCCAACGCCCCGACCAGCGCCCAACGCCAGCGTGCGCGTGGCACTGGGCTGGCACGATGCTGGATGCGTTGCACGATCTGCTCCCACACGCGATTGCTTGGCACGACCGGAACCAACTTCGACTGCAACGGCATAAGCCGATCCTCCCAGCGGTGCAGCGCCGCCTGCGCCAGTGGTTGATCTGCGCACAGCCGCTCAAAGCGCGCTCGTGCACGTCCACCCAGCGTGCCGAGCACGTAGCCACCGGCGAGCTGATCCAGAATATCGCGTTGCTGGTAATTCATGATTCCAGGCATTCCCGCAATGACAGCAGCGCCCGCCGCACCCAGCTCTTTACTGTACCCAGCGGGTGCCCCATGGCGGATGCAATGCCGTCATGGCTCAAACCGTCCTGATAGGCCAGGACCAGGCATCGCCGCTGGTCGCCGGACAAAAATTCAAGGCAACCATTGAGGGTGCGTTGCGTCAGCGACGATTCCGGGCGCGAGGTAGGGGCGGTAGGTTCGTCAACACTATCCAGCGCTACCCACGACTTCTGGCTCCTATGCAGGTCGATGGCGCGGTAGCGTGCAATGCTGGTCAACCATGCCATGGCGCGACCGCGCTGCGCTTCATACTGACCGGACTGCTTCCACACGCGCACGAACACATCCTGCAAGGCGTCCTCGGCTAGCTCGCGATTGCGCAGGATACGCAGCAGCACCGCGAGCAAAAGGGGTGACACAAGCCCATAGAGTTGCTCAAGCGCGCGCGCGTCTTGGCGCGCGCAGCGGGCCAGCAGCACTTCCAGCTCGGCATTGTCTGGATCCGTTGCACTCACGCCGTAGTCTCCCAAAATCCTGTCGTGCTATCCGACTTCATGATCTAGTGTACCGCTAGCAGCGCGCGCTGCACCAGCCACACCAATGCCAGGGACGCGATAGCTGCCGACCCCCAGGGCAAGAGGGTGCGTCGGTAGACAGCAGTGGACCTGAGCGCATAAGCCAGCGGCATAATCGCAGCTACCACCGCCAGTTGACCGGCCTCGATGCCCAAATTGAAGGCCAGCAGGGATATCATTTTCGCTCCGTGCGGCAGTCCCATGTCCGCCAGCACCGAGGCGAAGCCGAAACCGTGCAGCAGTCCGAACGCGAAAGCAATGCGCGCCCGGCCCTCGGTCACCAGCGGAAAAATATTATTGAGCGCTGCCACGATAATAGACGCTGCTATAACCGATTCGGTCAGCCTACTCGGCAAACGCACAATGTCGAGCGCAGCCAGCGACAGCGTAATGGAATGCGCGAACGTGAATGCGGTAACAACTTTCAGGATGCTGACCAGCGCGGGTCGGGCGCCCGGTACGGGCTGCCAGGCGGCGCTTTGGCGCAGTAACACTGCGGGCAGCAGCAGCGAGATCAGGAACAGCAGGTGGTCGATGCCGCTCCAGATATGCCAGACTCCGGCCTGCAGATACTCGACAAAGGCCCGGAGGCGTGCGGGTGCACCGATTGAAAACCCGGCGGCGGAATTGGCGCCACCCAGTACCCCCGTTTGTACAATTTCTCCAGCCGTCAAAGTCAACAGTCCTCGATGCGATGGATCCACCTCGCTCAGCAGGCTATAGCTGATGCTTAATCGCCGGACTGCTAGCGGGCAGCGTGCGACAAACGGCAACCAGACATAGTGACCATCGACGCGGTCATTGATTTGCAGTTCCCGAAATTCGGTGTGACAGGTTTGCGACTGCGCATTCAACTGCAAGTGCCGCTCGACGTAGCGTTGCAGGCGCAGTTGACCGCTTTGCAGTTCACCCCAGGTGACCTGACCGTCGCCGTTGGCATCTATTCCGACCGCAAGCTCTGCGTCCCGAACCGCCAACTCCAGCGAGCCTGTGATCTGCGAGCCTGAGATCTGCGCGACCAGAAAGCCGTTGCTGGCAATGTGTGCCTGCACGGAGGACGCCATTGCGCACATCAGCAGCGCCAGGAGAACGGGTCGGCTCACGGACTGCCACTCAACAGTGTTGTCAGACGCACGTCTTCCAGTCGATGCTGACGCACGAACTGCAGCGCCAGCGTCTCTGCCTGCGGCTGGTGAGCGGCCCGTGCAGCTCGTAGCAGGATTAGTATGTCGTCAGGTTCGCGCTGTACCTGCCAATTTTCCAGCGCCGCCTCAAGAGCGGCGGTCGGCTGCGACATTACATCCAGGAGAAAGCGCGCCTGTTCGCGTCGGTGCACGGCATCGCCGCGCCGTTGCTCAATGTCGAATGCCTGGGCGAGCTGCGCTGCAGCTGTCGACGCGTAGGCGTCGCCCAGCATGCGGTGGGCGATCGCCAGGCGCAGCAGCAGCGGCTCCATCGAGTCATAGGCCGCCAGCAACTGCAGTGCCTGTGCGGCTCGGCCCTGG
>JAYUZE010000190.1:0-14161 GCA_043752035.1 Gammaproteobacteria bacterium | reverse complement strand
GCGCCGCGCGAGAGCGCCTCGAGACCGAGTGCACCGGCGCCCGCGTACAGGTCCAGGCAGCGGCGGGCACTGATGCGCCCCTGCAGCCAGTTGAACAGCGTCTCGCGCACCCGATCGCCGGTCGGACGAATCTCGCCCGGCGGAAAGCGCCAACGGCGGCCGCGCCACTGCCCGGCGATGATACGCAGCTGGCGCGCCTGCGTGCCGCGCCCGCCCTCAGAGCTGTGCTGATTCATGTAGTGCTGCAGCGTACCTCAAGGGCGCCACACGGCAAGCCGCCCGAGGCTACAATTGCGGCCCGCAACAGCTGCACAGGCCCGATTCCGCTGACGATGGACACACGAGGCAACGCCACAGTCGAGACACCGCCGGAGGCGCCGCAGGGCTTCTTCGGGAGATTGCGCGCGCGCCTCAACCGTGGATCGGCGTCGCTCGGTCGCGAGCTGCGTTCGCTCATGCGCGGCCGCGCCATCGATGCCGCCCTGCTCGAGCAGCTCGAGGAACGGCTGTTGGGCGCCGATGTCGGCGTCACCGCCACCAGTGAAATACTGGCGGAGCTGCAGCAGCGCGTGGCACGGCATGAACTCAGCGACGCCGACTCGCTGCTCGCGGCGCTGCGCACACGGCTGTGCGAACTGCTCAAGCGCTGCGAGCAACCGCTGCTGATCGAGCGCACTCATCGGCCTTTCGTGGTGTTGATCGTCGGCGTGAATGGTTCGGGCAAGACCACTACCATCGGCAAACTCGCGACGCAGCTGCGCGGCCAGGGCCTCTCGGTGATGCTGGCCGCCGGTGATACTTTTCGTGCCGCCGCCATCGAACAGCTGGATGTCTGGGCGCAACGCAGCGGCGCGCAGTTCTCCGCGCAGCATACCGGCGCCGATCCGGGCGCGGTGCTGTTCGATGCGCTGCAAGCCGCGCGCGCGCGCAAGATCGATGTGCTGCTGGCCGACACTGCCGGGCGCCTGCACAACCAGTCGCACTTGATGGATGAGCTGCGCAAGCTGCGGCGTGTGCTCGGGCGAGTCGATGCCACGGCACCGCACGAAGTGCTGCTGGTACTCGATGCCAACCAGGGACAGAACGCGCTGAGGCAGGCCGAACAGTTCCACGCCGCGGTCGGCGTCACCGGCCTCGTGATCACCAAGCTCGACGGCACGGCGCGCGGCGGAATTGTCGTTGCCATCGCGCGCAAGCTGGGTCTGCCGATACGCTTCATCGGACTGGGCGAACAGGCCGGTGACTTCGGGCCCTTCGATGCCGCGGCCTTCGCCGCCGCGCTGGTCGAAGGCGGCGAACCGGGTGGCGGCCCATGATCACTTTCAGCGGCGTCGCCAAACGCTATCGCAATGGGCGCGAGGCGCTCGGCAACGTGAACCTGCATATTCCTCCGGGCGAGATGGTGTTTCTCACCGGACGGTCCGGTGCCGGCAAGAGCACGGTGCTGAAGCTGATCGCATTGCTCGAGCGTCCCACGCGTGGCCAGGTGATCGTCGGTGGCGAAAACACCGGAAAACTGGCTGCGCGGCGCATTCCAGCCTTTCGCCGCCGCGTCGGCGTGGTGTTCCAGGATCATCGGCTGCTGGCGGATCGGCCGGTGTTCGACAACGTCGCGCTGCCGCTGATCGTTGCCGGCAGTGCGCTGAAGGAAATCGACAAGCGCGTGCGCGCGGCACTCGATCAGGTGGGTCTGCTGGGCAGCGAGCGCCAGTTGCCAGCGGAGCTCTCGGTCGGTGAGCAGCAGCGCGTCGGCATCGCACGCGCGATCGTCAGCCGCCCGCCGGTGCTGATCGCCGATGAGCCGACCGGCAATCTCGATCCGCAACTGGCCGCCGAAGTGATGGGCCTGTTCCGGCGCCTCAACGAAGTGGGCGTCACGATCATGGTGGCGACGCATGATCTGCCTCTGGTGCGCCAGTCCGGACTGCGCGAGATCGTGCTCGAGAACGGTCGCGTCACCGGTGACGAGGGGAGCCTGGAGCTGCCGATCATCGAGGCGCAGCGATGACCCGGCGCGCGGCGATGACCTGGCGCGCAGCAATGCCCGGGGCCCGGCCATGAGCTGGCTGTTGCGCCACTTGCAATCGCTGCTGGCCTCGGCTGGCCACCTGGCGCGCGCACCGATCGCGACGGTATTCACGGTGCTGGTGATGGGCCTCGCGCTGGCGCTGCCGCTGGGGCTGGACGTGCTGGTGCGCAACGTACGCAGCGCCACCGGCGATTTCAGCGGCGCGATCGGTATCTCCGTGTACCTGAAGACCAACGTGCCCGAGTCGCGCGCGCAGCAGCTGCTGCGCAATACCCGCGAGCGCACCGGCGTGCGCAGCGCCACGCTAATCACTGCCGATCAGGCACTGGCGCAGTTTCGCAAGCAGTCGGGCTTCGGCGCGGCGCTCGATGCACTGGAAGAGAATCCGCTGCCGCATGTACTGGCAATCACGCCCGCGGCCGGCAGCTCCGATCCCGCGGCGATCGAGAATTTGCGCCGCTACCTGCAATCGTGGCCCGAGGTGGAGACCGTGCAGCTCGATGGCGACTGGGTGGCACGATTCAATGCCATCCTGGCGCTGCTGCGCCGGCTGCTGCTGCTGGCTGCGGGACTGCTGGGCCTGGGCGTGATTGCGGTGGTGGGCAATACCATCCGCCTCGAGATCCAGAATCGCCGCGCCGAAATCGAGGTCACCAAGCTGGTCGGTGGCACCAACGCTTTCGTGCGGCGGCCGTTCCTGTACACCGGCGCGCTCTATGGCTTGCTCGGTGGGCTGTGCGCCTTCCTGGTGGTGGCGCTGGCGCTGTGGCTGCTGGCGCCCTTCGTCGCGCGGCTGGCGCAGACCTATGGCAGCCAGTTCGCGCTGCAGGGGCCGGCGCTGCGCGATCTGGGCATCCTGCTCTGCGGCGGCACCCTGCTGGGCTGGGTGGGCGCCTGGCTGGCTGCGGGCCGCCATCTGGCCAGGATTGAACCAGGTGCCTGATAAGTCATTGATTTATCTACTTGATGCCCAGGTCACCGGGGAACTTTCAGGAGGCTTAGCACTCGAACTTTCCGAGTGCTAAAATAACGCTACGAAACCTTCAGGGAGATCGAACTTGAGCTCAACTACCGCATTGATTGCCAAGCCCGGCGAGTTCGGCCTGATCGGCCCGGTCGGCAGTTTCGATGCTTACATCGAGCGGGTTCGCCGCATTCCGGTACTGAGCCGAGAGCAGGAGCAGGAGCTCGCGCAGCGCTTCCGCGATAGCGAAGATCTCGACGCCGCGCGCCAGCTGGTGCTCTCGCACCTGCGCTTCGTGTTGCATATCGCTCGCGGTTACTCGGGCTACGGCCTGCCGGTGAGCGATCTGGTGCAGGAAGGCAATGTGGGCCTGATGAAGGCCGTAAAGCGCTTCGATCCCACGGTCGGCGTGCGGCTGGTGTCGTTCGCAGTGCACTGGATCCGCGCTGAAATTCACGAATACGTGCTGCGCAACTGGCGCCTGGTACGCATTGCCACCACCAAGGCGCAGCGCAAGCTGTTCTTCAATCTGCGCCGCGTAAAGCACAACCTCGGGTGGCTCAGCGCCGAGGAAACGCGTGCGGTGGCCGAAGATCTGGGCGTCACGCCCGCCGAGGTCACGGACATGGAGCAGCGCCTCGCGGCGCGCGATGCGAGCTTCGATCCGGTGCCGGCGGGCGACGAGGAAGAAGGTTACGGCCCTGCGGCCTACCTGGCCTCGCCTGGCGCCGATCCGGCCCAGAGCGTCGAGGACGATGAGTGGAGCGACGATTCCAGTGCCCGGCTCGCCCAGGGCTTGCAGGGGCTGGACGATCGCAGCCGCAGCATCCTTAAGCGCCGGTGGCTTGCCGAGCCCAAGGCCACGCTGCAGGAATTGGCTGCGGAGTACGGCATTTCGGCTGAGCGCATCCGCCAGATCGAGGCGGCCGCATTTACCCGCCTGCGCCGCCTGCTGCCGGCGCCGGTGTCCGACCAGGCCTAGGTGTTGCCGGTGTCAATGGTCTGATTGCCACCACAAATCACCGATCACGGCCTTCGGAAAGTCGTCGAAAGGCGACATAATATCGCCCTCAAACCGATGATTTTCTGTGGATTTTCCTTAGCAAAAATCCTATGCTCATTTCCGTGTAGCGTTGCTCGACGAGCGATGCACAAATGGGACAGCCGAAGGATTTGCAGAAATCTGGCTGTCCGGGTAGACACGGATAAGGCAGCCGAAGATTTTTTGGCCCCGGGCGCGACCTTGAGACGCGAATCGACGCGTCGCCCCCTGAATTTTCGGGGGTGGCAAATTGCCAGTTGCGCCGGTCCGGACGAATAGATGTCTACCCGCGGCAGACCGGATCGATTGCGTAATTAACGGCCCTGCGATGCGGGGCCTATTTTTTTACGACGGCTGTCGACGACTCGGCCAGCAACTCACGCAGCTGATCCTGCCACGCCTCAGCCCAGGTGTGCGTGCCGTGTCCGTGCGTGTGTTCACTCACCGGTAGCAGAATAAATTTGCCGCGCGGAATTTTCTGCACTGCGCGCTCGGCGATACCAAGCTCCGGTGGATTGATGAAATCATCGGCGCTGTTCACCCACATCAACGGCGGCTTGATGTTCGCGAGCTGCGCTGAGGGATCGTAATCGCGCGAGGCTGCGACCTGATACATCAGGTCGTTGGCATCGAGCTCCTGCAATTGCCCGGCAATGTATTCGCTGACGCGCTGGTCGGCAGCATCGCGATCGGGAAACTGTGTTTGCCACAACGCCGGTGCGCTGCCCGCGATCATCAGCAGATCGGCGGCCGTGCGCAGGCCCGCCAGCGGCGGCGTATGGTATTCACCGCGCTGCCAGGCCGGATCACTCGCGATCGCGTCGATCACCATTTTGCGCCACATGCGATTGCGCCCGGCGATCTGCACCGGCAGGCAGGCCAGCGGCATCAGCGCGTCGAGGAAATCACCGTGCGCCTCACCCCACATGAAGCCATGCATGCAGCCCATCGAGGTGCCGAGCAGCAGGCGCAGATGATCGATGTGCATTCCTTCAGTGAGCAGGCGGTACTGTGCATCGACCATGTCAGTGTAGGCGTAGTGCGGAAAGCGCGCATGCAGGCCGTCGCTGGGTTTCGATGACTTGCCATGGCCGATCCCATCGGGCAGCACGATGTAGTAGCGACTGACATCGAGCAGGCCACCGAGCGTGAACAGCACCTGCGCGAATTGCGGTCGCAGGAACTGATGCCCGTCGCCGCCGGTGCCGTGCAGGATCATCACCGCATTGGTCACGTGACCCGCAGCATCGCGCCGCGGCGTGCCGAGGGTGGTGTAGTGCAGGCGCAGTTCGGGCAGCGTCTCGCCCGAGGCAAATCGGAAATCATGCAGCACCACAGCGCCTTCGGTGGCGGCTGGGAGCGCCGCGGCCGGCAGCGCCGGCTCCGCAGCGCTGGCACCGCCAGTCCAGGCGATGCCCCAGCAAGCGAGCAGCAGCACGACAAGGGCGCGCGCCGCGCGCGCTGCACACGTGATAAGTTTCGCTGGCATTTCAGGCTCCGGCGGCTTGCAGCCAGTCGCGGCCGCGCTGAGTGGTGAGGTAGGGCAGCAATCGTGCATCGAGGTCGGCATCGGGCGAGTGATAGGCCCACTGCACCAGCGGCGGCATCGACATCAGGATGGCATCGGTGCGGCCGCCAGACTGCAAGCCGAACAGCGTGCCGCGATCGAACACCAGGTTGAACTCCACGTAGCGGCCACGCCGGTAGAGCTGATAACGCCGCTCGCGCTCGCCATACGGTTCAGCCTGGCGTCGCGCCACGATCTCGCTGTAAGCGCGCCGGAACTGGTCGCCGACCGCGCGCATAAATTCAAAGCCGCGCTCCCAGGGCATGCCAAACTGCGGCGTATCTTCATTCAGATCATCGTAGAAAATGCCACCGAGCCCGCGCCCTTCGCCACGATGGCGCAGATAAAAATACTCGTCGCACGTCTTGCGGGCATGCGTGTAGAGCTGCTTGTGAAAGGGCGCGCAGGCTGCGGCCGCGGCGCGATGCCAGTGCAGCGCATCCTCTTCGTACACCAGGTAAGGAGTCAGATCGAAGCCACCGCCGAACCACCAGATGTCCCCGGCGCTGAAGAAGCGCACATTCATGTGGCTGGTGGGCACGTAGGGATTGCGCGGATGCATCACCACCGAAACGCCCATCGCGCGGTAGGCGCGCCCCACCAGGCCCGGATTGCGCGCGGTCGCGGCTGGCGGCAGCTTCGAGCCCAGTACATCCGAGAGCGCCACGCCGCCACGCTCGAACAGCGCGCCCTCTTCGAGCACCGCCGTGACGCCATTACCGCCTAGCGATTCCGACTCGCCCGTGCGCTGCCAGCGATCACGCTGGAACTTGCGCTCACCATCGAGTTGCTCGAAGCTAGCACACAGGGCGTCCTGCAACTTTCCCAGGTACTCGCGCACCGCGTCGCCGCGATCTTCATGCATGCTGAAATCCTGCAATCAAACGTCCACAGACAATTTAGACTCTAAGGCTGGCAGCAGGGAATTGCACTTGATTTCACTGCACCGGATTGGCTTGCTGTTGCTGATGGCATTCACCGGCCCGCTGCAGGCCATGACTATTGATGGCAAGCTCGATGAATCCGAATGGGCCCAGGCTCAGGTGTTCACCGATTTTCGCGAGCTCGAGCCACTGACGCGCGCAGTGCCGCCGCTGGCCACGGAGCTGCGCGTGCTAGCGCTCCCCGACGCGCTCTACATCAGCATGCGCTCGGAGCTGCCGCCGGCCATGCGTACCCGCGGCCACTCGCCGCGCGATGCACCGATTCTCGATGCCGACCCGGCGCAGCTCATGATCGACTTCGAAGGCCTGGGTAAGACCGCCTATGAATTCACCTACAGCCTGAGCGGCACCAAGCGCGACAGCATCATACTCAACCAGATGGAAGTGTCGCGCGACTGGGACGCCGACTGGGACGCCGCCGGACATGAAGACGCTACCGGCTGGGTCGCGGAGTTTCGCATTCCCTGGTCGGTGGCGCCCGAGGGCGAGGTCCATGGCGATCACCGCACCATCGGTATCTATGCCTCGCGCTTCGTCAAGCGCACGGTACGTCGCTATTCGTTTCCGGCCATCGAAATTCTGAGCGCTAATTTCGTGCGCGAATTCCAGCGCATCGAGGTGCCGCGCTATTCCACCGCGTCGCTGGCGTTGTCGCCCTATGTATCGGTGACCAACGATACGCTGACCGGTACCACACGGGGTCGCGCCGGCGTCGATCTGATCTGGAAGCCCAACGGACGCAACCAGCTTTCGGCGTCGCTGAATCCTGACTTCGGGCAGGTGGAGAGCGACGACCTGGTGGTGAATTTTTCCGCGATCGAGACCTTCTTCGAAGAGAAGCGTCCGTTCTTCACGCAGGGCCTGCAGTTGTTCGACCTGCGTACCACGCAGGAGGGCCGGCTGGTGAATACGCGTCGCATCGGCGCCGCCCCAGACGTCGGCAGCGAGTTCAGCAGCGATGTACTGGCGGCCGCCAAGTACACCGGGCTGCACGCTGACAGCGAATACGGCATTTTTGCCGCTACCGAGGATCACTCGAGCACAGCGCAGGGCCGGCGCTTTCTCGGCGGCCGCTGGCGCTACGCACACGATGGCTACAGCCTGGGGTATCTGGGCACCGCGACACTGCATCCGACGCTGGCGCGCGATGCCTACGTGCACGCGATCGACTACAGCCAGCGCCTGGGCGCTGGCATGTCGTTGTCAGCACAGGCGCTGATGTCCGATATTCACACCGGCAGCGATGGCGCCAGCGCGACCGGTCGCGACCCTACTGTTCTCGAGCCAAGCGTGACCCGTGGCTATGGCGCCTGGGCGCGCTTCGAATACCAGCCGGGCACACGCTGGCAACATTCGCTGCGCGCCAGCTGGTTCGACCGGCATCTTGATTTCAACGACCTCGGCTACCAGCAGCGCGGCGACATCGCGCTGTTCAGCAGCATAAGTAGCTACATTACGCGCCAGTATCGCGCCTCGGCACCAGCGCAGAGCGGCTTCTGGATGCTGCACACCGAGATTCCCTACAACACACGCGGCCAGCGGCTGGTGACCGACCTCGATATCGAACATGAATTCCTGTGGCGCAACGGCGGCGAGAGCACCTTTTCATATATCCATGAATTCCCCGGTTTCGATGATCTGATCACGCGCGGCCACGGGAACGTGCGTATGGCCGCGCGCCACAACTGGATTGCCGAGTATGTGAGCCCGATCAGCGGGCGCTTCCGCTACTCGATAAAGGGCCTGTTGCACGAGCAGGGTTTCACCGACTACGTACGCGAGCTGCGTTTCGAGCCCAAGTGGTTCCTGACCGAGAACCTGACGGTCGAGGTGCCAGTCGATCTCGCCGACGGCGTAACCTGGCTGCTGTGGACCAGCGGTACACGGCTGGCGAGCTACCGGCGGCATGAGCTGCACCTGGGACTGAACACCAGCTGGTACGCCTCCTCGCGCCAGGAGCTGCGCATGAAGATCCAGTGGCTGGGTCTGGGAGCCGAGGCCCACCAGGCTTTCGATGTGGCTGCCGACGGCACGCCGGTGCCGATCGCGACCCTGCCCAGCAACTTCACTGTCAGCACGCTGGGCCTGCAGCTGCGCTACCGTTGGGAGTTCCGGCCGCAATCCGAATTCTATGCGGTGTACAGCCGTGGTGGCGATGGCTCGCTGGACGATCGCGATGAGTCACTGCATGCGCAGTTGCGCCGGGCCATCGATCAGACCAACACCAGCCTGTTCTATGTCAAGCTGCGCTACCGCATCTGAGTAGGCTAAACTGCGACCGCCGCGTAGCTGCAAGGAGTCGACGTCATGAGCAAGGGCATGGATCGCAAGAAAGAAGGCAAGAAGAAGCCCGCCAAGAGTCTGGAGGAAAAGCGCGCCGCCAAGAAGGCGAAGAAGGCCGAGCGCACCTTCATACACAACGCCTAGCCGGGCTGACGGCTCGCGCGACGCTGGCGCGGGCGGCGCTCACGCGGCGCGCCGGCGCCCAGCGCTGAGGTCGCCCACATGCCTGCCAGCAGCGTGGTCAACGCACAGCGCCCGGTGCTGCTCGTAGCGGTGCGCGAGCGCGCGATCATCAGGGTGTTCAAATTAACGATTCAGCTCGGCGACCGTGGGGTCGCTGGGCGCAATGCCCTTCATCGAGACGGCCACCGCCTCCGCCTTGCGCATCACGCGCAGCAGATTGCCACCGGCCAGCTTGGCCAGCATTGCATCGCTCCAGCCACGCCGTATCAGTTCAGCGAACAGGTTGGGATAGTCGGCCACGCTCGCGAGCCCATCGGGCGTGGCTTCTATGCCGTCGAAATCACTGCCGATGCCAACATGGTCGATGCCAGCCACCTTGACGATGTGCTCGATGTGATCGGCGACATCGCTGACCGTGGCCGAGGGCCTGGGATGCGCCTTTTCCCAGGCGGCCAGCGCCGCCGCCGCGCGTTCTGGCTGGCCTATGTATAGGCCCGCGTAGGGCGGTGAGTTATAGCGCGCGGTCTCGGCCGATTGATCGGCGACCCACTGGTTCACCCGCTCGTTCACGTAGCCGGGATAGAAATTGACCATCACCACGCCGTCGCGCTCCACCAGCAGCTGCAGCACGTCATCAGGTACGTTGCGCGGGTGCTCGGTCAGCGCTCGCGCGCTGCTGTGCGAGAACATCACCGGCGCGCGGCTCAGCGCTATCACCTGGCGCATCACTTCGGGGGAGACATGCGAGATGTCGACCAGCATGCCGAGCCGGTTCATCTCGGTGACCACCGCGCGACCGAAGGGCGAGAGGCCATGGTGCACCGGGTTGTCGGTTGCCGAGTCGGCAAGCGCATTGTTGCTGGTATGCGTCAGTGTCATGTAGCGCACGCCCAGCGCGTAATACTGGCGCAAGGCCGCGATGCTGTCGCCGATCTGATGGCCGCCCTCGACACCCATCAGCGAGGCTATGCGGCCGCTCTTGTGGATGCGCACGATGTCATCGGCGGTACTCGCCAGCGCAAAGCTATCCGGGTAACGCTCGACCAGGCCGCGCACGATGTCGATCTGCATCAGCGTGGCGCGCACCGCCTCGGCGCCGGTAGTCGAGACCGGTATCCACACCGACCAGAACTGCCCTCCCAGGTGCCCCCGGCGCAGTCGGCTGATGTCGGTCTGCAATTCGGTGATCGGCGTGCCGGGCGCGCCGCTGAGATCGGCAGTCCAGAGCTTGTTGCCAAACTTGTCGCGCAGCTGCTCGGCGAGGTCGTTGTGACCGTCGATCAGCGGCGTTTCGCGCAGCAGATGAGCGATGCGCTGCGAAGTGGCCACATCCATCTTGCCATCTGCCCACCCGGGCACTGCGGCGATCAGCAGCGTTGCGCCCAGCAGCGCCATGGCCAGCGAGCCTCGGGTAACCGTCGGCATCGTGATTGACATCCGGCTCTCCTCTGCAGAACGATCAGTTGGCGAGGGCAAGCTGCACTACGGGCTTGAGATCGGAGCGCAGCGGATCGAAGGCCGGGAGCGAGTGTCGCTCCGTGGTAGCAGCCAACAACGCGGTGGCGGCGCGCGGCTCCAGTTTCGAGGTATTCAACGCAATGCCCACGAAGCGAGCGGCGGGATTGGTCCGGTGCGCGAGCAGCAGATGCAGGCTCATCACTGCATCGAGCGGCGGAATCGCGAAGCTCTCGTAGCCATCCAGGTGCGTGCGGCGCGGGTCGTGACACAGCACCAGCGCGTCGGGTTGCGAACCGTGCAGAAGTCCGAGCGAAACGGCGGCATAGCCCGGATGCAGTATCGAGCCCTGGCCCTCGATCAGATCCCAGTGCAATGGATCGTTCGTGGGCGAGAGCCATTCGGCGGCGCCGGCGACGAAATCGGCGACCACCGCGTCGATCGCTACGCCGCTGCCACTGATCATGATTCCGGTCTGGCCCGTGGCACGGAAGGTGGCGCGCAGGCCCACGGCCTGGAACGCGCGCGTCAGCGCCAAGGCCGTATATTTCTTGCCCAGCGCACAGTCGGTACCCACGGTCAGCAGCCGCTTGCCGGCGCGACGCAAACCGCTCGCCACCGGAAATTGCCGCGTACTGTGGCGTACATCGTGCAGCGCCCGCCCGTGGCGCGCAGCCGCCTCGCGGATCACCTCGACACTCGTCAGGCGCGTATGCATGCCACTGACAATATCGAGCCCGGCCGCCAGCGCTTCGCAGATCGCCGGAATCCAGTGCGAGGCGATCTGCCCGCCGACCGGCGCGACGCCGACCAGCAACGAGCGCGCGCCGCGCGCCACCGCCTCGGCGGGTGTGAGCCGTGGCAAACCGGTATCTACCGTGCCGCCGGGCAGGCTCCATTGCCCGGTGCAGGCGTCGGGTCGCCACTGGCTCACGCCAAAGGCGGTCTTGGCGTTCGATTCATGGCGCTCATCGCCGACGAACAGCAGGTAAGGCAGGCGAATTTCAGCCATGTGCGGATCGACTCCGCGTCCAGATACTGAAGACCGCCCATCCCAGGATCATCACGACCAATCCGTAGCGCGCAGTGGGCGGGCCGGTAAACCAGGACGACACCACCACGCCGGCGCTGGAGAGCACGAAGATCGCCGGCACCAGGGGATAGCCGGGCACACGAAACAGCTGGGTCGCCTGCGGCTCGCGACGCCGGAACACGAAGATCGCTGCGCCAGCCAGCGCGACAAAGAACCAGCTCGCGACCACCACCAGCGACAGCAGCGCATCGAAGGCATTGAACAGCGCCAGCAGCATTGCGCACCCGGCAATGGCCAGTACCGCACGCTGCGGTATGTGGGTGTGCTCCGAAACCTTGGCAAAAGCCGCGAAAAACAGCCCGTCGCGCGCCATCGCGTAAATCACGCGCGAGTCGGTGAACAGCGAGGCATGCGCGGCCCCGAGAATGGAAAAGGCGACGAACACGCGCACGAAGCTGGCGAGGTTTTCGTGTCCGACTGCCGCGAGCGCATCGGCGACCGGCTGCTTGCTGGCGGCGAGCCCGGTAGCGCCGAGGCCGTAGGCGCAGGCGGCATTCACCGACACATAGATCACGATCAGGCCGATAACGCCATAGACGAAGCCGCGCGGCAGCACACGCGCCGGATCGCGCATCTCGCCGGCGCAATAGGTGATGGTCTGCCAACCCTCGTAGGCCCACAGCACCGCCACCATCGAAGCGACGATAGCAGTGAAATTAGGCATGGCGCTGGCAGCGGCCGGCTGCAACTGCCCAACATGATGAGGCGCGGCGATCACGATGATCGCGGCGAGTGCCAGCAGCACACCACCCTTGACTGCACCGGTAAGCCCCTGCAGGAAGGCCGTGGCACGCGCGCTGCCCAGGTTCAACAGCGTCAGCAACACGATGGCGGCAATAGCCAGCGCCTTGGCCGTGATCGCACCGAGGCCGAACAGCCGCTGCGCCGTATCGCCAAAGGCCACGGACAGCGTTGCCACCGTGCCACCGCCGACGGCCAGCAGGATGGTCCAGCCGAACAGAAAGGCTGGCGCCGGCCCGAACGCGTCGCGGATATACACATACATGCCGCCGGCATCAGGCCGGCGCGCGCCCAGCTCGGCCAGCGTCAGCGCGCCCGACAGCGCCATGATTCCACCAAAGATCCAGGCCGCGTGCGAGAGCAGCAGCGAGCCACCAGCCGAGTTGATCACCTTGCCCGGCACGAAAAAGATGCCCGAGCCGATCACAGCGCCGATCGTCAGCAAGGCGACGTCGCGCACTCCAAGAGAGCGGCGCAGTTCGTTGGAGTGTGCAGTCACGCGGTAAATTATATACTGATATCGGCCACGATCTCCGCCATTGCCGAGCCGCAGCGCCCGGGAGCCAGCCATGTACGCCTACGCACGCGCGCTGATTCTCAGCCTGATTCTCGCGGCCATGTGCGCGCTGCGCGGTCAGGCGCGCGCCAGCGCAGCGGACGGCGCGCACGCCGCCAAGCATCCGCACTACGACCTGGTCATTGCCGGCGGCACGGTGCTCGACGGCACCGGTGGCAGCGGCCTGTTGGCCGACGTGGGCATCGTCGGCCAGCGCATCGTGACAATCGGCCACATCGATCCGCGCCAGGCCGCGACGCTCGTTGATGCGCACGGCAAGGTGGTCACACCCGGCTTCATCAACATGCTGAGCTGGGCCAACGAATCGCTGCTGGTCGACGGCCGCGGCATGTCCGATCTCAAGCAGGGCGTCACGCTGGAAGTGTTCGACGTGGGCAACCCGATGGGCGCGCTGGGCGTAGGCTCGGCGTTGATCAATGCGCCCGGCACTTCCGCCGATGGCGACGAACTGATTGCGCTGGCGCGCGCCGCCGCCGGCTACGGAGGGCGCTACATTTCACACCTGCGCTCGGAGGGCGATCACATCGAGTCGGCGCTCGAGGAGCTGATACGGATTGCGCGCCTGCGCGATGCGGACACGCGCGCCCGCGTGATCGCCAGCATGTAGCACCCGGGCGAGGGCTGGGAAAACCTGTACTACGCGGCCGGCTCGCCGGCTAATATCATGCTGATGGGGTTCAAGAACCTGATGCTGCGCGGCAAATCGCCCGAACAGACTGCCCTCGATCTGGTGATCGAGGATGACAGTCGCGTCGAAACACTATATTTCCTGATGTCCGAAGACAACGTGCGCCGCACGCTGCGCCTGCCCTACTTGAGCTTTGGCTCCGACGCCGAAGCTTCGGCGCCCGAAGGTGTCTTCCTGAGTTCCAGTACCCATCCGCGCGCCTACGGCACGTTTGCGCGTGTACTTGGCCACTACGTACGCGACGAAAAACTGATTTCACTGCCGGAGGCCATCCGCCGCATGAGCGCGCTGCCGGCCCATGATCTCAAGTTACGCCAGCGTGGCCTGCTCAAGCCCGGTTACTACGCCGATGTTGTGGTGTTCGATCCGGCGACTATCGCCGACACCTCCACTTATGCCAAGCCTATGCAATTTGCGGTCGGCGTTGCCGATGTGATCGTCAACGGCACGCCGGCGCTGCGCAACGGCGAGCCGACCGGCGCCCACTCTGGACAAGTGGTGCGCGGCCCGGGCTGGAGCGGTTGGCACCAATCCCACTGAAGCACACCAACCCGCCTATGCAAGTCACTATCAGAGTCATCGACTGGCCGCTGCG
>JAYUZE010000189.1:0-6909 GCA_043752035.1 Gammaproteobacteria bacterium | reverse complement strand
CGCGGCTGATGAAATGCCGGTCGACGGCAACCACCAGCGCCTCGACCGACATGCCGCTGGCGCCCGTGGCCACGATTCGATCATCGCCTGGCTTGTTCTCGTACGCCATGCCTGAATTCGGCCCCGCGCCCTCCCAGTAATACTGGTAGGCCGCTTCCTGCAGCATGGTCAGCAGTTCCTCGTCGTTGAGCTCGCGGGTGGCGGCGTTGGCAATCGTCGAGGGCGGCGATTCGCGGTTCTGCCAGTCCGCCGCCGTCAGGCGGTAGCTGGCCTTGGCTCCCGAGCGACCAATGAAATCGGAGTAAAGACGCGTGCCCGGCAGTTGTATGCCTATGGGCTGATAGGGGCCGCCATCGAGGGAGCGATACACCACGTAGTGCGCAAGTTCTACGCCTTCATGCGCTTCCCAATGCAGGAGCACGTGGCGATCGTACCCCTGGGCCGTGAGCTGCTCCGGCGCTGGCAATGGCGGCGGCGCGGGCGATGCGCCGCCCGAGGGCTCATCGGCCACGCGCACCTGATCGACGATCAAAGTGTGCGCGACATTATCAGCCGATGCCTGATGAAAGATAAGACTCTGCAATCGTTCAGGATGGAACGGGTAAACCGATGCAGATTTCAGCTCCCGCATCGGCAGGCGCACCTGCACCCAGCGCCTGGCGGGAATATCGCCCGAGTACTTCCCCAACGCGATGGGCACTGTGAAGCTGCCGGGGAACTCTGCAACCTGAAGACCGCTCCGGGCATCGGAAAGCATCACGTTGGGAAGGTCGTTGGCAGCGATTGCCTGGGGTGCGTATACCCAGAAATACAGGGTATCGCCCTGCATGGCCGGAAAGCGGTTCGGAAAGTTGGCGAGGTGGATCTCGGCGTCCCAGGCGCCGCCCTGGGCCGACTGCCAGGCGATGCGCAGCGCGTTGGGCGGCGAAAGAAACGTCGCCGTTTCCACAGGCAAGCGCCCGCCTTTGCCTTCCACCTTACTGGGTGCCGTCGCCTCCGCGACGCTATTCCAGTAGCTGGCAGGCTGCGGGCTGTTGTCGAAGACCACATGGCGGTAATAGGCAGTCTGGGCCGCCGCTGGCGCAGACACCAGGTTAATTACTATGGCAGTCAAGGCGATTCGATACAGCACGGAGCCCCCACACTAAGAAATGTCCAATGACCATTGCACCCGCCAAGTGTAACTCGCCGACGATGCGAGCCGCCCGGACATTGCCGATGGTACTTTCAGCCGGTAGATCTGCCGTTGCCATTGAATTCAGTCGCAACCTACACGGCATTCAAACAAGTAAGCGCGCGGTCTCTGTGCGTGGGGCTCGCTGGGCCCGTGAGCTACCGGGCCAGCGCCGTTGGTACACGTGACTAACGGGACATCACCGGCGTGCCGCGTGCGGCGAAGGTATCCGTCAGCTACAAGTGGTAGCGGGAACCGTGTGGCACTTCCAGCACCAATAGGCCGTTGACCGGTACGACCAGGCGCAGTTTTCCGGCACGCAGTCGTAGCGCTGCATACGGCCAGGGCGCAGATCTGCGGTTCAATTCAGCCACCTGGGTCGGCGTTGGATAGCGCGGCGAGCCCAACGCCGCATAGGCAGGCAAAACATTGCCGTGCGCCGCATCCACGCGTCGCAGGCTCACAGTGCCGCCAGGATTCACGTGGCTGAACTGCACTGTGACCCGCCGTTGCAAGCCTGATTTTTCCGGATCCACCAGGTTCCACAGCGCGATGACCAGCGTGCCATCCTCGCGCCGCGTGACCAGCACGCCCGGAGCGTCATTCGCCAGGCGCGTCTCGCCCAACCGGTGCAGCAGCTCAAAGGCGTAATAAGCTGGCTTCCTGATGCCCCCGGCTGCGATGGTGCCGAAGCCACCGTGGAAGGGTTCTCGCACCACACCGTTTTCCTCGAACACATCGTCGAAGGTCCAATAGGACATGATCTCGACCAGGCCGTCGCACTGACGGATATCTTCAGCGAGTGCCGCGCCCACGTAAGTCGTGTCGCGCGCCCGGTAGTCTTCGCCAAAAGAAGGCACGTTCCACTCGGTCCACATCAGTGGCAGAGACGGCAGTGCCGACTGACCTATTTCCCCGCGCACTTTGCCCACCGCGCGGCATACGCGTTCATCGACAGGAATATCGGCGTTGCTGTGAAAAAGGTTCTCGACAGTATCGTCTGCATAGCCGTGTGTTGAGACGAAATCCACCGGCACCTGATGCTGCGCCACATGCGCGATAAACTCCGGCACCCAGTCGGCGGCGGCCGTCGCAGGACCGCCCACGCGCAGGCGCGCATCCACCGACTTGAGGTCGCGCGCGGTGTGATCGTAGAGTTCAAAGTACGTTGCTTGCTTGGGTTCTCCCGACCAGAAGTCGATATTGGGCTCATTCCAGACTTCGAAGTACCACTGTGCGACCTCGTCGATGCCGTAGCGCTGCACCAGGTGTGCCGTGAAGGCGCGGATGAGCTGGTCCCATTTTGCGTAGTCCTTAGGCGGCGAAACGTTCTGCTTGTACCAGAAAGGATGCAGATCCTGGCGCAGCGCAAGTTTCTTCGGCATAAAGCTGATCTCGACGAAGGGACGCACCCCACGGGCGAGCAAGCCATCGTAGATCTCGTCCACGTAGGAAAAGTTATAGAACGGATTGCCCTGGGCATCCTCGTCATATACGCCGACCTCGTCGTGAAGTATTGCGTGGAAGCGAAGGTAGTGCAGATCCGTGGCCTGCTTGAGCAGCGCCAGATCGCTGCGGTAACTCTCGCGCAACGCTAGGATCGCGCGCCCGGAACCGAACGCCTGCTCCCAGAAGTGCGGAAATGGTTTGCCGGGCGCGCGCGCGTCGATGTTGATGCGGATCGCGGTGCTCGGCACCTTACCGGAAGCGCTTGCACGGATCGGCCGGGCCAGAACCAAGGCAAGGACAAGGACAACGCCCAGTGCGAGCGCCCTGGCACAGGTGTCGACGCCAGCCTCAAGAGCCAAGGAGCTGCGCATTGTGGTCATTCCTCGCTAAATCGCCGGCCAGATCGCTGCCTCAGAGGGCGCGGCATGACGCCTATCATGCACTCTGGCGGTCGCTGGAGCACTGTTGCTTTGTGACCACACGGGCGCTGCACGAGCTGCCGGCCGCGGTCATATTTGACAGCCCGGCGCTGACCTCCCTAGAATCGGGAAAGCGTTTAATTGCGCTTAGGTAAACGTTTACTAAAATTAATGACGCAGGGGGTCGGGGTAGTTGATGGCGGCAACAATCAAGGACGTGGCGCTGCGCGCACGAGTCTCGATTGCTTCAGTGTCCCGGGCGCTGAACGGCACCGGTGTGGTCACGGAAAAGACCCGTGAACGCGTGCTGCGTGCCGCGGAACATCTGCACTACACGCCACATCAGGCCGCCCGCAGCCTCATCAACGGCCGTACCGGCACCATCGGCGTATTGCTGCCCGACATGTACGGTGAGTACTTCTCCGAATTGATCGGCGGCATCGATCGTGCTGCGCGCCTGCGTGGCCTGCAGTTGCTGGTTTCCAGCTCACACGGCAACGCCGACGAGGCCGCACTGGCCCTGCGCTCGATGAACGGACGCGTCGATGGCGTACTGATTATGTCGCCACATGTCGATGCGCCGCTGCTGAGCCGCGTGTTGCCGGCAACGCTGCCCACCGTGCTGATGAACACTCCAGCCGACGCCAATCGCGCACCGGCGTTCGCCACCGATAATTTCGGCGGCGCGCGCGCCATGGTCGAACACCTGCGCTCGCTCGGCTACCAGCGAATCGCGCACATCGCCGGTCCCGGCAGCAACTACGAAGCCGGTGAACGGCTGCGCGGCTACCAGACCGCGCTGGGGCCGAAGCTGGCCGCCAGCGAATTGGTCTATCGCGGGGCTTTCACCGAAGAATCAGGGTATCTTGCCGGCCGCCAGATCGCCGCGGCGCCGCAGCGTCCGGATGCGGTGTTTGCTGCCAATGACATGATGGCTATTGGCTGCCTGTTTGCGCTCACCGAAGCGGGCGTGCGGGTGCCCGAAGACGTCGCCCTGGGCGGTTTCGATGACATACCGATCGCCCGCTATGTCACGCCGCCGCTGACGACAGTGCGCGCACAAACCACCGAACTCGGACGTCTGGCGCTGGAAGAACTCGCTGCCGCGATCGAAGCACCGGAAAAGGCGCAGCGCACACGGCGCATCCTGGCCACGCAATTGGTGATTCGCGCCTCCTGCTCGGCAAAGCCGGCGGCGCGGCTGAATGGAAAGTGATAGCCCGGCTCGAACAGCGCCGGTTTTTTTTGGAACATCAGTTCAACACGGGGATGGATTATGAAGAAGCGCAACCGCAATAAAAGACTGTATGGCCCGCTGATCGCAGGCGGCATCGCCTCGACGCTGGCGCTGCCCATTGTCAGCTGGTCGCAGACAGCGGATGCCACACTGCGTGGTGCAGCCGCGGCCAATGCCACTATCACGGCAAAGAATATCGCCACCGGCGCCGTACGGCGCACGACGGCCGACGCCAGCGGCACGTATACGCTGGTGGGCTTGTCACCGGGCACCTACAAGGTGGACGCCGGCGCTGGCACCGAGCACACCATTACCCTGACCGTCGCCTCGGTGGCAACGCTCGACTTGATCAGCGCCGGCGCCGCCACCGAAGGCACGCTCGAGGAGATCATCGTCAAGGCCACGCGCCTGGTCGAAGTGAAGACTTCGGAAATCGGCGCGACTGTGTCGCTGCACCAGATCGAGACCACCCCGCAGATCACGCGCAACTTCCTGGAATTCGCCGACACGGTACCGGGCATGGTGTTCAGCGTCGATGGCAATGGCAATACCAAGATCCAGAGCGGTGCGCAGGCCAACAGCGCGATCAACGTCTATATCGATGGCGTCGGTCAGAAGAACTACGTCAAGACCGGTGGCATCAGCGGCCAGGCCGGCTTCAACAACAATGGCGACCCGGGCAACCCCTTCCCGCAGTTGGCCATTGGTGAATACAAGATCATCACCTCGAACTACAAAGCCGAGTACGACCAGATTTCGAGCGCAGCTATCACGGCGCAGACCAAGTCCGGCACCAACCAGTTCCACGGCGAAGTGTTCGGCGATTACACCAGCGACAGCTACCGTGCGGCCACCCCGGCCGAGCTGGCAGCAGGCGGCAAAAAGGCCAAGTCTTCGAGTAAGGAATACGGCCTGGCGGTCGGTGGACCGATCATCCAGGACATGCTGCATTTCTTCGTCACCTGGGAACACAAGGGCTTTACGCTGCCCAACAGCGTGAACCTGCCCAGCAATCTGACCGGCCAACCGGTTGCCGCATCGCTCCCGCCGGGCGTATTTGCGCAGTTCGGCCCGAGCACCAACCCGTTCGAGGAAAACCTCTACTTCGCCAAATTGGACTGGGAACCCAGCGATCGCGACCGCATTGAACTCAGCACCAAGCTGCGGCGCGAGTCGGAAGTCGTTGGCGCCCAGGGGCAAACCGCTGCATCCGCGGCCTTCGATTTCAAGAACGAGGAAACCCGCCTCGCGCTGCGTTGGCAGCACAGCACCGATCACTGGACCAATGAAGCACTGGCCACCTACGAAAAGACTGTGGACAATCCGACCCAACGTGGAGACGCTCCGGCCATCACCTACACCTGGATCGGCCCACCGCAGGTCACCGACATCATCACCATCAATGGCCAGGATCCGCGCCAGTACACCGACAAACACCAGAGTGGTAAGGCCTTCCAGGATGACCTGACCTTCAACAGCATCCACTGGATGGGCGATCACACCGTCAAGATGGGTGTGAAGTACAAATCCGTGGAACTCGTGGCTCGCGACAGCTCCGATGCCGCGAAGTTCTGGTTTTCTGTCGATGCCACAGGAACCTCCAGTCAGGCGTACCGCACCGTATTTGGCAAGGTCGAACCGGGATTGCCGCTCGCTGCCGTGTCGAATAACAAGCAGTTTGGCATCTATCTGCAGGACGACTGGGCGGTCAACGACCACCTGACACTGAACCTGGGCGTGCGCTGGGACTACGAGACCACGCCCTCGTTCGAGAACTACAGGACACCGGCCAGAACGCTGGCAGCCCTTGGATTGCCCTATCCGGATCCGGGTGTAGCGGCCAATCCCATGCTGCAGCTACCGCGGCCAACCCCGGGCGAGAAGTACACCGATGCCCTGGCGCTCGGCGGCATCAACATCAACGACTTCATCAGCACCGGCAGCAATCGCAGCTCCTACAAGGGTGAGATTCAGCCACGACTTGGCTTCTCCTACGACATCAATGCCGATCAGAAGCATGTGGTGTTTGGCGGTATCGGTCGCGCCTTCGATCGCAACCTGTTCGACAAGCTGCAGTTGGAAAACTCCAAGAACGCGCTATCGCAGCCTGAGATCGACTTCTACGGCGGGCCGTATTCGGTCAACAACTGCGTCACGGCAGCCAATGCCAGCAGCACCTGCATTGCATGGGATCCGGCCTACCTGACGAACCCGAAGCTGCTGCAGCAAAAGGGCAACCCAGGTGGCGAAGTGGACATGTTCCCCAATCACATGAAGGTGCCCTACTCCGACCAGTTCAGCTTGGGTATTCGTAATAAGGTCGGCGACTGGAATACCAGCGCCTCAATCACCCGTATCAATAGCTTCAACGGTTTACTGGGCGTGCTGGGCAATCGCTATGCGGATGGCAGTTTTGCCGCGCACGGCTGCGGCCTCGACTGGGGCGGTTCGCCCGCACAGTGGTGCTCGAGCGGCGTGCCAGGTATCAGCGGCCTGATCCTGTGGGAAAACGGTCAAGAGACCCGCACTACCGAGCTGCTGCTATCGGCCGAGAAACCCTACACGGTCGAGTCGGGCTGGAGCGCGACCTTTGCCTACACCTACACCAGCGCCACCCAGAACCGTCTGTA
>JAYUZE010000188.1:0-6235 GCA_043752035.1 Gammaproteobacteria bacterium | reverse complement strand
TTCGATCTGCTGTGCGTGCCGCCGCTGACGCGCGAGCGCGATCCGGGCCCGGCCACCTGGCTGGTGGCGGCGCGCCTGTGCCGCTCGCGCCAGGCGATGCTGCTGGTCGACCCACCGCGCAGCTGGGACCGCGCGGCAGCAGCGCTGGCGGGCGCTGCCTGCTGGGCGCTGCACAGCGAGGATGCCATCATGTTTTTCCCCTGGTTGCAGGGCCAGGATCGCCTGCGCGGACGCAGCGAGCTGTTTGCTCCAGGCGCGGCTGCGGCCGGCATGCTGGCGCGCGCCGACGAATCGAGCCCGCTGTGGGCGGCTGCCGCAGGCACGACCCCATTACTAAGACCGGCGCTGCGCCTCGCGCAACCGATCGACGAGGCCGCGCGTGCGCAGCTCGAGCGGCTGGGTGTCAATTGCATCGATGCGGTGCGCGTGCCACCAGGCGCGCCACGCAGCGCGCGCACGCTGGTGCCCGAGCACTCGATCCGCAGCGCCGGGCAGTTGTTGCCGGCGCGGCGCCTGGGCTTGTGGCTGCAGGCCAGTATTCTCGAGGGCACACGCTGGTGCGCTTGCCAGAGCGCGGGCCCTGAGCTGTGGCGCTGCGCTGCGCAGCAGGTGGAGGAATTTCTGGCAGCGCTCGGCGAGGCCGGTGCCTTCGCCGGTCGCGACGACGAGGAACGCTACTACGTGATCTGCGACCGGCGCCTGAACGATCAGCAGGGTGCGCCCGGGCGCTTTGCGCTGCTGTTTGGTTTCGCGAGCCTGCGACCGGCGGAATTCCAGAGTTTCCTGATCACGCATACGCCGACACATTCGCGCGTGCGACCGGTGAGTCTCAATCACCTCGCCAACATCAGTGCCCGCGAAGCGGAGCTGATCGAGACGGCGATACTGCGCCAGCTGATCACGGAGCCTGCAAATGCGCAAGCTGCAGGCGGAGTATGATTGGCCGATGGTAAGCTGCGAATCCGGGCGCGAATAGTGCCTGACCGTTATGTCATTTTTTCCCACGGCAAGGATGGCGAGCCGTGGAGCCGCAAGATTGCCGGCCTGGCGCAGATCGCCCGCAGCGAAGGGTATCGCGCCGATTCGCTCGACTACCGCGGAGTCGATTCACCGCGCGATCGTGTCACCATGCTAGTCGAGTACTGCCAGAAGCTGCCCGGCGACCTGGTACTGGTCGGCTCCAGCCTCGGTGGTTTCGTGGCGGTCGCGGCCGCCTCGCTGCTGCACGCGCGCGGCGTATTTCTGCTGGCGCCGGCGCTGCTGATGGAGGGGTTGCCGGCGCTGCGGCCGCGGGTGATCGATTGTCCGACCACGATTGTGCACGGCTGGCGCGATGATGTCGTGCCGCTCGATCACAGCGTGCGCTTCGCGCGCGAATACCGCGCCACGCTGCACCTGCTCGACACCGACCATCGCATGTACGATCGCCTGCCATTCGTGAATCATCTGTTCGAGCAGTTCCTGATCGACGTCGACATGCACGAAGGATTTCGCTGAGGCCGGCGCTTTAGGGCATTCGCTGCAATGCAATCACTGCTCGCGAGGTTCTTTGCACTCTGGGTACGCGCCCGGCTCGAGCCGGGCGATGCCGCCGCGCGCCTGGCGGCCAGCAGCGCGCCGGTGTGCTACGTGCTCGAGCGGCAGAGCCCGGTCGACCTGGCGGTGCTGCGCGATCTGTGTGCGCGCGAGCGCCTGCCGCGTCCGCTGCGCCGGCTGCTGGGCGGGCGGCCCGCCGCCGGGCGTGCCGCTTTCGCGCTCGAACGTCCGGTAGGGCTGTGGCGCTCGCGCCTGGACCGGCGCACGCCGGCGCAGCTGCGGGCGCTGGTGGAAGCGCTGCGCGCCGATGCCAGCGCCGACATCGCCATGGTGCCGGTGGCGGTGTTCTGGGGCCGTGCACCGCAGAAGGAGCGCTCGCTGATCCGGCTGTTGCTCTCGGAGAGCTGGAGCATCGGCAGCCGCCTGCGGCGCGGCTTCACAGTGCTGATCAACGGCCGCAACGTAATCGTGCAGTTCGGCGAGCCGCTGTCACTGCGCAGTACGCTCGAGAATGGCACCGACACTGCGCTGGCAGCGCGGCGCGTGGTGCGCACACTGCGCGCGCAGCTGGCGCGCGCCCGCGCCGCCCGCATCGGCCCTGACCTCTCGCATCGACGCACCATCGTGACCGAAGTGTTGCGCTCGCGCGCGGTACGCCAGGCGGTGGCACAGCAGGTGCGCGATCGTAGCGGCAGCAGCCGTCGCCAGGGCTTGCTCGAGGCGCGCCGCTGCGTCGAGGAGATCGCTGCCAACTATTCGCATCCCTTCGTCACCTTCATGTCGGGCCTGCTCACGCGCCTTTGGAACCGGCTGTACGACGGGGTCGATTTCACCCACGCCGAGACGCTGCAGCAGGTGGCCGACGGCAACGAGATCATCTATGTGCCCTGTCATCGCAGCCACATGGATTACCTGCTGCTCTCCTACGCGATCTACCAGCGCGGCTACGCGATTCCGCACGTCGCCGCCGGTGTGAATCTCAACTTGCCGGTGGTCGGGCGCTTCCTGCGCAAGGGTGGCGGTTTCTTCATCCGCCGCAGTTTCCGCGGCAATTCGCTCTATACCGTGGTGTTCATGCAATACCTCGCGGCGATCATGGCGCGCGGCCATTCGATCGAATATTTCATCGAAGGCGGACGCAGCCGCAGCGGCCGGTTGCTGGCGCCGATGACCGGCATGCTGTCGATGACGGTGCGCAGCTTCCTGCGCCAGCCGCGTCGTCCGGTGGTATTCGTGCCGGTGTACTTCGGCTACGAGCGCATCTGGGAAGGTGCCACCTACATCGGCGAACTCTCCGGCCGGCCCAAGGAAAAGGAATCGGTGCTCGGGTTGCTGCGCAACCTGCACCGCCTGCGCGAGCGGTTCGGTCGCGTGCACGTGAACCTCGGCGAGCCGATCCAGCTCGATGCGCTGCTCGACCAGCATGCTGGCGACTGGCGCACGGGCACCAGCCGCGAGCAGGAGCGGCCGCGCTGGGTGGGGCCGCTGGTCGATGATCTGGCGGCGCGGGTGATGTGCAACATCAATGCTGCAGCCACGATGACGCCGGTAAACCTGTTGGCGATCGCGATGCTGAGTACGCCGCGCCAGACACTGATGCACGCCGAGCTCGAGCAGCAGCTCTCGACATTGCTGGCGGTGCTGCGCGCGGTGCCCTACAGCGATCGGGTGAGGCTGACCGAGATGGCGCCAACGGCCATCATCGACTACGGCGTCGCGCTCAAGCTGGTCACCCGCGAGAGCCACCGCGCCGGTGAATTTGTGCGTATGGACCCCGTGAATGCAGTACTGGCCACCTACTATCGCAACAATGTACTGCACCTGGTGGCGCTGCCCTCGCTGGTGGCCTGCTGCTTCCTCGGCAATGCCGCGCTGCGCCTTGAGGACATCCAGCGTTTCGGCAATCGCATCTATCCTTATGTCGCGGCCGAACTGTTCCTACGCTGGAGCGAGGCGGAAGTCGGCGATGAATTCGCCCGCGTGCTGGCCGCACTGGCGCAGTGTGGCCTGCTCGAGGATTGCGGCGGCGGCGTGTGGCGCCGGCTGCCACCGAGTTCGGCGGCGGCGATGCAGCTCTCGTGGCTGGCGCAGGCGACCATCCAGACCATCGAGCGCTACTACCTGGCGATCGCCTCGCTGATCCGCGCCGGCAGTGGCACGATCACGCAAAAGGCGCTGGAAGAGCGCTGCCAGCTCCTGGCGCAGCGCATGACGCTGCTGCACGGTTTCAATTCGCCCGAGTTCTTCGATCGCGCGCTGTTCGGCAGTTTCATCGACCGCCTGCGTGAGCGGGCGGTGCTGCGCGCCAATGCCGCGGGCTGCCTGGAGTTCGACGAAGTGCTGCTGCGTGTCGCCGACGATGCCGAGATCGTGCTCTCAGAGCAGATCCGTCATTCGATACTCCAGGTCACCCACAGCTGAGCGCGCTCGGCGACCAATGGAGACCGGTATGAAGGTTCTGACGGGGCCGGCTTCGAAAGCCGGGCGTTTCCTCATCATCCTGCTGCTGCTGACCACCGCGCTCACCAGCGGCGCACACGCTCGCTCGCGGCCGCTACCCGCCTCGCCGCCAATCTTCGACGTCACCATGGACGAAGTGATGATCCCGCTGCCCGACGGCGTGCGGCTCGCAGCCGATGTATGGCGGCCAAAGGGCAAGGGCGATCACGGGCGCTTCCCGGTGCTGCTCGAGTACCTGCCCTACCGCAAGACCGAAGCCCGCGGCGATCGCTATCCGCTGTACGCCTATTTCGTGCGCCGCGGCTATGTCGTCGCGCGGGTCGATATACGCGGCACTGGCAACAGCGAAGGCACGCTCATCCCCTACGAATACAGCGATATCGAGAACCAGGACGGCGATGCCCTGATCGCCTGGCTCGCGCGCCAGCGCTACTGCAATGGCAAGATCGGCATGTTCGGCATTTCCTGGGGAGGTTTCAATTCCATACACATGGCGATGCGCCGACCACCGGCACTGAAAGCGATCCTCGCAGTCGATGCGACCGACGATCTCTATCAGGACGACGTCCATTTCATGGACGGCATCATGCACGTCGACTCCTGGGAGATGAGTCAGGATCTGGCGAATGCGATGCCGGGCGCGCCCGAATTTCGCATCGATGAACGCTATTTCGCCGAACGCTTCGACCGGCCGCCATGGGGCCTGACCTACAAGCGCCAGCAGCGCGACGGTCCATTCTGGGACCGCACTACGCTCAAGGCACACTACGATGCCATCCAGATTCCCAGCTTCGTGATCGGCGGCTGGTATGACGGTTACCGCGACAGCGTGCCGCGCATGCTCGAACACCTGCACGCGCCAGTGAAGGCCATTGTCGGCGCGTGGAATCACACCTTCCCGCACGAACCCTACCCAAAACCCGGGTTTGAATTCCGTCACGAAGCCGTGCGCTGGTTCGACCGTTGGCTGAAAGGTCGCGACACCGGCATCATGGATGAGCCACGCTTGGCGGTGTATGTGCGCAACTGGCACCCACCGGGGCCGTACCTCGAGACCGCGCCCGGCAGTTGGCGCTACGAAGAGGGCTGGCCGATCGCGCGACTGCAGCAGCAGATGTGGTATCCGCGCCCGGACCGATCGCTCGGCGAAGCAGCCGGCGACAGCGCGCAGCTGGCGCTGCGCTACTTTCCCACCAGCGGCGTCGAAGCGGGCGGACCGGTGATGTGGTTCGGCGATGTCGCGCCCGATCAGCGCCCCAGCGATGCCTACAGCCTGAGCTTCGATTCCGCACCGCTCGCTGCCGAGCTGGAGATTCTCGGACTGCCGCTGGCGCGGCTGTCCGTGTCGGCCGATGTGCCGCAGGCCGACTGGATGGCGCGTCTCGAGGACGTCGCACCCGATGGCACCACGACGCTGGTGGCTTCGGCCGCCCAGAACGGCGCGCAGCGCGAGTCGGCGCGCGAACCCAAGGCCCTCGTGCCTGGTGAGCGCTTTGCGCTCGCTATCGAGATGCACTTCAGTTCGTGGATTTTCCCGGCCGGCCACCGGCTGCGCCTGGCGGTGAGTAACGCGCAGTGGCCGATGCTCTGGCCAACGCCCTACCCGATGACGACTACTTTGTATCTCGGAGCGAATGCCACGCGCCTCGTGCTGCCGATCGTGCCTGCGGCACAGCGCCCAGTACCCCGCTATCAGCCAATCGACACGCACGATGATCAGCTGCCCGGATTCGCATCGATCGATACCGGCACGCCCTCAGGTTACGGCGAGATCTCTGCCGTGGAACGCAATCCTCGCACCGGCGTGGCCAAAGTCGTGGCTACGAACGACAGCGCCTCACGGTATCCCTGGGGTGAGGAGTACCGCACGGAGATCATTACGCATGAATCCAACGACAACCACCCCGAGACCACCTCGGTGCGCGGCGAGTACGGCACGACCCTCAAGCTCAAGGGCCGTACGCTGCGTTGGGAGAGCACCGTGCTGTGGCGGAGCGATCGCGAGAACTTCTACTACACGGGCAACCGGCGCCTGCTGCAGGATGGCGTGCTGCTGCGGGAAAAGTCCTGGGACGAAACTATTCCGCGCGATCACCAATAGCCGCGCGCTTCATGCGCGCTTTAGGCGCGACTCAGTGTGGCCACAGCCAGCCGAAGATGCCGGCAGTCAGCAGGCCGAACACCAGGCCGTCGAACATGCCGCTCAGCGTCATGCGCCAGTTGCGCCGATACCAGATGG
>JAYUZE010000187.1:0-4320 GCA_043752035.1 Gammaproteobacteria bacterium | reverse complement strand
GGTGCCTGAGACCGAGCGCCGCGAGATCTACGGGCGCGGTGCCGGCGCCATCGCGCAGCACCCGCCGTGCCGCGCGCGCCGCCGAGGATTTGGTCCAGGCCAGCCCCTGCACGCGGCCCGCCCGTGCGCCCTGCAGCAGACGCCACTTGAGACGGGTGTTGCCGGCGTCGATCAGCAGTTGCTTCATTCTTGCGCCCGCACGGAAACTTCACCAGTATTGAATCGCTGCAGGCCGGCGACGCCCTGCACGCACAGCGCGCCCTCGGCGTCGATGCCGCGTGCGTGGCCGACGACGCGTCCGCCCGGCGCATCGACAGCTACCACGAGTCCGGCGAGCGCATCGGCGGCACGCCACTCGGCTGCGAAAGCCGCGAGCCCATGGTCCGTGAATTCCAGCAGGCCGCGCACCAGCTCGTTGGTCAGCGCGCCGGCCAGGCGATTGCGATCAGGGTGCCTGAGACCGAGCGCCGCGAGATCTACGGGCGCGGTGCCGGATTTGAGCACGCGGCGGCACAAGCTTGCGCCCAGCTCGCAGTTGATGCCGATGCCGATGACCACGAAGGCCGGACCTGTGCTTTCCGCCTGCAGCTCGATCAGGATGCCGCCGAGCTTGCGCCCTTGCGCATACAGATCGTTCGGCCATTTGAGCTGCAGCGGCACTGCGGTCAGCGGCGCCAGTGCGCGCAGCGCGCACACGCCCATCGCGAGACTGAGCGACGGTGCTTCGCGCGGCAGGGTCGCGAAGCTCCAGCCCAGCGACATGCACAGCGCGCCGCCAGGCGGCGCGAACCAGGGTCGCGCGCGCCGTCCGCGCCCGGCGCTCTGGTGTTCGGCCAATTGCAGGTCAAACTCGCCGCTGGGCGGCGCACCGCGCGCGAGCAGGCTGTCATTGGTCGAAGCCAGCGACCAGGCCAGCTGCGCATGGCGACGGCGCGCGCGCACTTTTGCCGTGAACTGCGCGTCGATCTGCGCGGGCGCCAGCGGCACGAACGGTACCGCGAGCTGATAGCCACGATGAGGCGTGGCGGCAATGGTGACGCCCAGTTCCTGCAAGGCGCCGACCGCCTTCCAGATGGCGCTGCGGCTCACGCGCGCGCGCGCCGCCAGCTGCTCGCCCGAATGCACAGCGCCGTCAGCCAGCGCGCACAACACCCGCTGCACGAGCGGCGCGCCGCCCGCGCCCGCTGCACCGCGGCTCAAGACCCGCACTCCGGCACTTCGGCCAGCATGCAGCGCACGCTGCCGCCACCGATATTCTCGATCGTCGGCACCGGCACGCACAGCAGTGTGTCGACCGAGCCCTCGAGTCGCCGCAGCGTCGCAGCGTCGAGCGCTGCGCGCGCACGCGCCGACATCACCAGCAACGAGCAGTCGCCGAGCGCTTCATCCCAGCTCGCCAGCTCCAGCAGGTTCCCGGCAAAGGCCGCGACCGCGGCGCGATCGATCTCGAGCAGCTCGCGCCCGCTGGCGCGCAACCGCTCACACACAAGCGCGCGATCGGCGCGCGGTAGCGCCTCGCTGCACAGCAGTGCGGCGCGCGCGCCGATCCACAGCAGCACGTTGGTGTGGTAATAAGCCAGGCCCTGCGCGTCGGTGGCATCGAACACGATCGGCTCGTAGTCCATCAGGCGCGCCCATTCGCGCACCAGCGCTTCATCGGTGCGCGCCGAGCGGCAGGCATAGGCCAGGCGGCCGACATGATCGAGCACCAGGCTGCCCGTGCCTTCGAGGAAGCGCCCCGAGTCTTCGTGAGCCGTGAGATCGACGCGCCTGCGTGGCGTGAATTCCAGTGTCTCGCACAATTGGTCAATCAATGCCGCGCGCCGCTCGCTGCGCCGGTTCGGCGCCAGCATCGGATAGAGCACCAGCGTACCGTCGCTGTGCAGGCTGATCCAGTTGTTGGGAAATACGGCGTCGGGCCTGCTAGGCGGCGCGGCATCTTCGGCCAGCAGTACGCGCACACCTTCGCTGCGCAGCGCCTGGCACAGCGCAGCCGTCTCGGTGCGCGCCTGCGCGGCCACGGCCACGGCCACTGCTACGCCTTTGACCTGGTGCTGCAGGGCGTTGCTGGCCGCGGTCTCGGCGTTGTAGCCGAAGCTTGCGGGATTCACCATGAACACCTTGCCGGCGCACTGGCGCCGCGCCCGCAGGCTCGCGGGCATCACGCCCGGATCGCCGGCCGCGGCCGGATTCATGGCCTGGTACTCGTGTCGGGACGACTCATATCGCGATCATAAAGGGCCGGCGGTGTCGGCGCGCGGGTATGCAGCGCGTCAGGAAATTCATGCGCTGCTCATGCATCCAGCGGCCGCGCATGCTGCATAGAACATCCTGAATAACTTGAAGAAAGCAGTTTTAAGTACCAATCATCTGCGCTTTTGTGACCGGGGAATTTGTGCGGCGCATAGAGCCTGGGGTAGCATGCACGCGCCTTTGTGGACCCACTTTCTGACCTTTAGACCGGAAGCACCCATGCCAGAACCGCGCGTCATTCGCAAATACGCCAACCGCCGTCTCTACGACGCCACCGCCAGCCGCCACGTCACCAATGATGACATCCGCCGGCTGATCGCTGCGGGCGAGCGCGTGCAGGTGGTCGATGATCGCTCCGGCGAAGACCTGACGCGCACCGTGCTGCTGCAGATCATTGCCGAGCAGGAACAGTTCGGCGCGCCGGTGCTGAGCGTGCAGTTGCTCGAGGGCATCATCCGCTTCTACGGCAACCCGGTGCAGGACCTGCTCTCGCGCTATCTGGAGCAGAGCCTCGGCGCGGTGATGCAGCAGCAGCGCAGCGTGCAGGAGCAGATTGCCAAGGTGATGGAAGGTCCACTGGCACCGCTTGCGCCGCTCGCCGAGCTCACGCGCCAGAACATGGAAATGTGGAATCGCATGCAAAATTCCATGATGGCGGCGCTGGCACCAAGGAACCCGCACAAATCCGGCGCGCCCGAGAGCGGTGCGGCCAACGATGCCGCGCCCGGTGCCGAGGGCACCGCCCCCACCGATCCACCGACCCGCTGAAGGATTCGTTCATGCAGTTGCAGGGCAAGAGCGTCGTCATCACTGGCGCAGCGCGCGGTATTGGCCGCGCACTCGCCGAAGAGTTCGCCGCACACGGCGCCAACCTGGCGCTGATCGATATCAACGCTGATGACATCGCCGACACGCAAAAAGCCTGCCGCGCGCGCGGCGTCACGGCCCGTGCCTATGGCGCCAGCGTCAGCAACGAAGAACAGGTGATCGCGATCTTCGATCGCATCGTCGCCGATTTTGGTCGCTTCGACGGCATCATCAACAACGCCGGCATCCTGCGCGATGCGCTGCTGATCAAGGCCAAGGACGGCGTCATCACCGGCAAGATGAGCCTCGCGCAATGGCAGGCCGTGATCGATGTGAACCTGACCGGCGTGTTCCTGTGTGGTCGCGAAGCGGCCGAGCGCATGGTGAAGCTCGGCAACGGCGGCGTGATCATCAATATCTCGAGCATCTCGCGCGCCGGCAATGCGGGGCAATCGAACTATACCGCCGCCAAAGCCGGCGTCGCAGCGATGGCGGTGGTGTGGGCACGCGAGCTGGCGCGCTTTGGCATCCGCGCCGCGGCGATCGCGCCCGGATTCACGCAAACGACAATTCTGGATGCGATAAAGCCCGAGATGCTCGAGAAGCTGGTGGCGCCGGTACCGATCGGGCGCCTGGGCCTGCCCGATGAGATCGCCCATGCCGCGCGCTTCATCTTCGAGAACGATTTCTTCGATGGCCGGGTGCTGGAACTGGACGGCGGCTTGCGGCTCTAGGAATGTGTGCGCTGCGTTATTAACCGACTGAAATTGAGACATATTCTAGGATTAACTTATATTTTTACTTATATATTTCAATATTGTACGTGAACTCGGATCGCGATAAGCCAACGCCAAGAAATTTCTCTTGCAGTGCATACAAACCTGCGCTAAGATAGCTCCCGTGGTAACCCAAGCCCCCATTCAACTCTTCGGAGCATTCGACATGACCGACCAGACTTTTGACCCGAACGCGTTGCTCGAGACCTATCGCAACGCGCTCGCCCCGGCCCTTCATGCGCAGCAAGAAGGCCTCAAGGCCCTCGACCGCCTGGCCCGCTACCAGTACGCCGTTGCCGGCGACTACCTGGAGTGGAGCCTGTCGCAGGCCCAGGCGCTGCTGGGTGCGAAGACCCCGGCGGAGATCGTCGCCAAGCAGTCCGAGCTGGGCTCGAAGATCAGCGAGCAGCTGCGCGGCCGCGTGCAGGAACTGAACACGATCGCCAGCGAGGCCCAGAGCACGCTGAGCCAGCTGTTCAACGAA
>JAYUZE010000186.1:0-3274 GCA_043752035.1 Gammaproteobacteria bacterium | reverse complement strand
CTTGTCGCCAGGCTGCACGCGGCGCTTCACCGCCAGGTACACCTTGACCATTTTCAGCACGCCGGGGGCGAGATCGTCGCCGGCGGTGATCTTGGCCTTTTTCTCATCGAGGCGCTTGTCGAAGGCCTGCTGCTGGGTGCGCAGGCGCTCGCCCGCCGCTTCCAGCTGCCCATTGGCCTCTTCCTCTTCGAGGCGGATCTCAAACCACTCTTCGCGGGTCAGTGAATCGAGGTACTCGGCGTCGATCTTCGTGCCGCCCTTGAGCTTCTTTGGACCACCGGCTGCGCTCTTGCCCAGCAGCATGCCGCGCACGCGCGAATACAGGTCATCCTCGAGGATGCGGCGCTGATCCTGCAGGTCTTTGCGAACCCGCTCGATTTCGGCCTTCTCGATCGACTGCGCACGGCTGTCCTTGTCGACGCCATCGCGCGTGAACACGCGCACGTCGATCACGGTGCCATCCATGCCCGGCGGCACACGCAGCGAGGTGTCTTTCACGTCGCTGGCCTTCTCGCCGAAGATGGCGCGCAGCAGTTTCTCTTCCGGTGTGAGCTGGGTCTCGCCCTTGGGCGTGACCTTGCCGACCAGGATGTCGCCGGCGCGCACTTCGGCACCGATGAAAGCAATGCCGGCCTCGTCGAGCTTGGCGAGCGCAGCGTCACCGACGTTGGGGATGTCGGCGGAAATTTCCTCCGGCCCCAGTTTGGTGTCGCGCGCCACGCAAGTCAGCTCTTCAATATGAATGGTCGTGAAGCGGTCTTCCTGCACCACGCGCTCCGAGATCAGGATCGAATCCTCGAAGTTGTAGCCGTTCCAGGGCATGAACGCGACCAGCATGTTCTGGCCGAGCGCCAGCTCGCCGAGGTCCGTGGAAGGGCCATCGGCCAGCACGTCGCCGCGCGCGATGCGATCATTCCCGTTCACCAGCGGACGCTGGTTGATGCAGGTGTTCTGGTTCGAACGCGTGTACTTGGTGAGATTGTAGATGTCGACGCCCGGCTCGCCGGCCAGGGTCTCATCGTCATTTACCCGCACCACGATGCGCGAGGCATCGACTGAATCGACCACACCACCGCGACGCGCCACCACGGTAACGCCCGAGTCAATGGCGACCGGCCTTTCCATACCAGTGCCAACCAAAGGAGTCTCCGAACGCAGGGTCGGCACGGCCTGGCGCTGCATGTTCGATCCCATGAGCGCGCGGTTGGCGTCGTCGTGCTCGAGGAACGGAATCAGCGAGGCCGCCACCGAGACGATCTGCTTGGGGCTGACATCCATGTAGTTGATGCGCTCACGATTCATCAGCGTGAATTCGCTCTGGATGCGGCACGACACCAGCTCGTCGGTCAGCATGTTCTTGGCATCAAGGCGCGCGTCGGCGCGCGCGATTGCGAACTCACCCTCTTCGATGGCCGAGAGGTAATCGATGGTATCGGTGACGCGGCTGTTCTCGACCCGCCGGTACGGCGTCTCGAGGAAGCCATACTGGTTGGTGCGCGCATACACCGAGAGCGAGTTGATCAGGCCGATATTCGGGCCTTCCGGCGTTTCGATCGGGCACACGCGCCCGTAGTGCGTCGGATGCACGTCGCGCACTTCGAAGCCGGCACGCTCGCGCGTCAGGCCGCCCGGGCCGAGCGCCGAGACACGCCGCTTGTGCGTGACTTCGGAGAGCGGGTTGTTCTGGTCCATGAACTGCGAGAGCTGCGAGGAACCGAAGAACTCCTTGACGGCGGCAGCCACCGGCTTGGCGTTGATCATTTCCTGCGGCATCAAGGGCTCGGACTCGGCGATCGTCAGGCGCTCCTTGACGGCACGCTCGACGCGCACCAGGCCTACGCGGAAGGCGTTCTCGGCCATTTCGCCGACCGAACGCACACGCCGGTTGCCCAGGTGATCGATGTCATCGACGTTGCCATTGCCGTTGCGGATATCGATCAGCACTTTCAAGACATCGAGGATGTCTTCCTTCGAAAGCACGTTCGAGCCAGTGATTTCCTTGCGGCCCACACGGCGGTTGAACTTCATGCGGCCCACGCCCGAGAGGTCGTAGCGCTCGTTGTTGAAGAACAGGTTGTTGAACAGGTTCTCGGCGGCGTCCTTGGTCGGCGGTTCGCCGGGACGCATCATACGGTAGATCTCGACCAGCGCCTCGAGGCGCGTCTTGGTCGGGTCGATGCGCAGCGTGTCCGACACGAACGCGCCACGATCCAGATCATTCACATAGAGTGTGTTGATGCGGGTGATGCCCGCCTCGATCATCTTTTCAGCACTGGTCGCGGTCAGTACTTCGTTGGCTTTGGCGATGATCTCGCCGGTATCGCCGTTGACCACGTCGTGGGCCAGCACCTTGCCATACAGGTATTCGCGCGGCACGTTGAGCTGATGCACATTCAGGTCTTCGAGCTGGCGCACGTGGCGCGCCGTGATGCGGCGGCCTTCCTCGACGATCACCTGTTCGCCGACGCGGATTTCGAAACTTGCGGTCTCGCCGCGCAGGCGCTGCGGCACCAGTTCCATCGCCACAGCCTCGCGGCTGATGTCGAAAGCATTCTTCTCGAAGAAGATATCGAGGATCTCGGTCTCGTTCATGCCGAGCGCCCGCAGGATGATCGACACCGGCAGCTTGCGGCGCCGGTCGATGCGCGCGAAAACGCAATCCTTCGGATCGAACTCGAAATCGAGCCACGAGCCGCGATAGGGAATGATGCGCGCCGAGAACAGCAGCTTGCCCGAGGAATGGCTCTTGCCACGGTCGTGATCGAAGAACACGCCGGGTGAGCGGTGCAGCTGCGAGACAATGACACGCTCGGTGCCATTGACGATGAAAGTGCCGTTGTCGGTCATTAACGGCAGTTCACCCAGGTACACTTCCTGTTCGCGCACGTCCTTGACCGGCTTCTTGGCGCCGGGTGCTTCCTTGTCGAGCACGATCAGGCGCACTTTCACGCGCAGTGGCGCGGCATAGGTGAGCCCGCGCAGCTGGCATTCCTTCACGTCGAACACCGGCTCGCCGAGCCGGTAGCTGACGTATTCGAGGGTAGCGTTGCCCGAATAGCTGGAGATCGGGAATACGCTCTTGAAGGCGGCATGCAGCCCGCGTTCCGCCCGCGCTTCTTCGGCCGTATCGGCCTGCAGGAAGCTGCGATAGGAATCGAGCTGGATGGCGAGCAGGTACGGCACATTCAGGATTCCCGGCTGCTTGCCGAAATCCTTGCGGATGCGCTTTTTCTCAGTGAAGGAGTAAGCCATCGTCTGAACCCTCTGAATACGG
>JAYUZE010000185.1:0-2649 GCA_043752035.1 Gammaproteobacteria bacterium | reverse complement strand
TCATTGAGAATGTACGGCACCCACAACAGCCCCGTGAGGACCGACACCAGTGCCAGGTAATGCAATTCTGAATTCATAATTCCCCCTTGGTTATTCCGGGCGGCATCATGGCCGCCCTTGGCGGGGACAATTATACGGCCTTTGCCGCCGCGGTCCTGCGCAGCCGCACGGCCAGCGCGCCGAGGCCCAGCAGTAGCCAACCATAGCCGAAGGCGCCGCCGCCGCCGCCGCCGCCGCCGCCGGAGTGAACTACCTTTACACGCGCGGTGCCATTCTTTACATCCTGCTCGAAATTGGTCAACGCAAGGTCGAAGTGCTCCAGCATCTGATCGGTGGCGGTTGAAAACCCAGAATTGCTGGCGTTGCGCGCGTCACGGTCAGCACTGACCGCTGTCGAGGATTCGTGCTGGGCACTGGTGCCGCCAGCGCGCAGCACCAGTGAACGCGTCACGGGATCCACAACAGCCAGATCGACCAGCGTCGACACATCCTGTCGCGTGCCCTTGATCACGTAGGCACCGACGATGGTGAGGTAGCCCAGCGACCAGGAGCTGTCGTCCGAGTGCGTGACCTGATCATAGGAGACCAGCGCCACCAGATCGGTGTGATACAGGCGTTGCACAGCCTCAAGCCCTTCAAAACCCCGCTTCCCGGCGAAGTAGTAGTCGGGAATTGTAACGATCTCGGCGACAAACTGCCGGCTCTTGAATCGCTCGCGGATACGCTCGAGCAGTTGCTCGCGATGGGCTGCATCCAGTGTGCCCTCCGGATTGGGGCCGGTCGAGGGCAGAAACGCCAAACCGACGCGCAACGGCAATTTAAGCTCCGGTATCGCATTTTCAGCCGGTGGTGTCTGACCCTGCGCATAAAGAAAATCCACCAGGCTCGACGACGCGTGCGTCTGCGCATGGCAGCTCGGTGCGCAGAACATGTGATTCAGATCCTCGCATCCAGCGAGCCCCATCGCACACAGCATGGCCATGACGGCAAATCCCCTGGTCTTCATCGTAGACACCCCAATGTGTTTATTGCTTCGGGGCCAGAAGCTAGCAATGGGTCCTGCCAAATGACATCTCCATGCCGCTAGTTGCGCTGTAGTGGCCGTGAGGTATCGTATGGCGATACCACGGGTCAAAATACCCCGGGAGGCCTTCATGTCGATGCGCGCCGAAATCGTCCTGGAGCTCAAACGCGCCCTGAAGGAAACCGGCCACACCTACCAGGCGGTTGCGCGGCAGCTGAATTTGAGCGTGCCGAGCGTCAAGCGGCTGTTTTCAACTGGCGACCTGTCGCTCGCGCGTGTGGATCTCATTTGCGAACTGATTGGCATGCAACTGCCTGCGCTGATCGAGCGCGCGGTCGAGCGGCGCACCCCTGAAAATCAAATGACCCTGAGCCAGGAGCGGGAGATCGCGGGCGATCCAAAACTGTTCATGCTCACGTGGCTGATTCTCGGGCGCACGCCCTATGACAAGATCCTGCACAGCTACCAGTTCACGCGCGCGGAAATACAGCGCTACCTGATCCGACTGGACCGGCTCAGGGTAATTGAACTGCAGCCGGCCAATCGGGTACGGATTCTCGTGAACCGTCGCTTCAGCTGGATTCGCGGCGGTCCGGTGCAGCGTTACATCCACCAAACGCTGCTGAAGGAGTTTCTGGCAAATCGCTTCGCCGCATCAAGTGATGAGTTTTTCTTTCACGGTGATGCTGTTACCGACGTCGCGCTCACCCAACTTAAGCGCGTACTGCAAAGCGCTTCGCGCGAGTGCATGGAGATCATGGAGCACGACCGCGCCTCACCTCAGTCCCGCAGCGGCGCGGCCTTTGTGCTGGCGCTGCGACCCTGGGAATACAGCGGGTTCATGCAGTTGCGGCGACACGATAGTGCGAGGCCTCTATAATCGGTCAAGGCAATCACCGGGCAATGGAGCTGGACACCATGAACAAACACTGGCTGAACCGACGTCAATTCAATGCACGATTTACCGCACTCGGCTTGTCCTTACCCGCGATCAGCAAGGCCCTGGCGACAGAACAAGTTGCGCCGACTCTATCCACCACGGGCGCGCCACTGACAGCCCCGAGGCGCAGCGTCAGACTGCCGGACGGCGCGGTCGTCCCGGCACTCGGCATGGGCGCCTGGCATCTGGGGCAAGGCCGGCATCCGCCGGCGGTCGAAGCGGAGGCACTGCGCGTCGGCCTCTCGCTGGGCATGACGTTGCTCGACACCTCGGGCAACTATGGCGGTGGCCGCTCGGAACAATTCCTCGGCAAGGCGCTGGCCACTCAGCGCGACAAGACCTATCTGGTCTCAAAAGTAGAAGGCGATCAGGTGGCCGGCGATGGCATCGCCCGCGCCTGTGCGGCGAGCCTTGCACGCCTGGGCACCGATCACCTCGATCTCTATCTGCTGCACTGGCCGATTCCCACGGCGCAATTCCCGGGCGTGGTGACGGCCTTCGAACTACTGCGCAAGGCGGGCAAGATTCACGCCTGGGGTGTGTCGAACTTCGATGCCGAGCAGATGGAAGCCTTGTTCCATGTTCCCGAGGGCAATCGCTGCGCGACCAACCAGGTGCCTTACAGTCTCAATCGCCGCGGCATCGAACGCGACCTGCTGCCCTGGTGCGCGCAGCACAACATGCC
>JAYUZE010000184.1:0-3730 GCA_043752035.1 Gammaproteobacteria bacterium | reverse complement strand
CGCGGCCGCGGTGCCGATGTGCTGATGGGCGTCGTACGCCTGGCCGACAACGGCACCGACTACTACAACTCGATCCTGGCGCTGACCGGTGGCGTGGCTTTCTACGACAAGCGACACCTGGTGCCGTACTCAGAATACCTGCCGGTGCCACCTTTCGTGCGTCACTGGCTGCGCCTGATGAAACTGCCTTACACAGATTTTGCTGCAGGGAGCGAGTTCCAGACGCCTATGGTAGCAGCGGGCCTGCGCTTTGCGCCGACGGTATGTTATGAGGACGGTTTCGGCAGCGCGCAGCTCGCATTGGTGCGCCGCGCCGATGCGCTGGTGAATGTGACCAACGATGCTTGGTTTGGGCATTCACCAGCGCGCTACCAGCATTTGCAGATTTCGCGGATGCGGGCACTTGAAGCCGGGCGCTTCCTGCTGCGCGCTGCCAACGACGGCATTTCAGCTATCGTCGGCCCGCAGGGCGAGGTGCTGGCCACGGCGCCCGAGTTTCAGCCGGCGGTTTTGAGTGGAACCGTCGTGCCGATGGGCGGTCTATCTCCCTACGCACGGGCAGGCAACTGGCCGGTGCTGGCGCTGACCTGGATATTTGCCGCCGCCGCTGGCTGGCGGCGGCGGGCCTGGTGGGGTTTGCGCCGGCCCGGAAAGGTCGCGAAAACTGTCTGAAAAATGCCCCGGGAAATGCCTGACACAGCAATCAGGCTATGATCTTGAGTCAAACAACCGACTGGAGCGATTTGAATATGTCACCTAAGTATGCTGCTACGCCCCGACTGATCGGCGCGGTACTTGTCGTCGCGCTGCTGTCTGCCTGTGCCCCGCAGTCCTCGAGCGCCGCCTCGCCGCTGAGCGCCGCCGCTGCCAGTGCGACGCCGGTTGCGGCGGCCAGCGCTGAGCGCGCCCCCAATGCACTGGTGCGCGGGTTGCCTGATTTTGCCGGCCTGGTCGAGCAGGTGGGTCCGGCAGTGGTCAACGTCACGGTGATCGAGAAGCGCCAGCGCAATCCGCTGCAGCGTTTTGGCGCACCGGGTGGCGATGATGACGACCCGTTCAACGATTTCTTCCGCCAGTTCCAGAACCAGCCACGCGAGAACGCACCGCGCGACAACACGCCTGAAGAAGGCGTGGGCTCGGGCTTCATCGTCTCGAGCGATGGCTACATCCTCACCAACACGCACGTGGTTGACAACGCCACGCGCGTGATCGTGCGGCTCACCGACCGCCGTGAATTCCAGGCCAAGGTGGTCGGCACCGACGACAAGTCCGATGTCGCTCTGCTGAAGATTGAAGCCAAAAACTTGCCGACCGTGAAGATCGGCGATTCCAGCAAGCTGCGTCCGGGCGAGTGGGTGCTGGCAATCGGCTCGCCGTTCAATTTCCAGAACAGCGTCACCGCCGGCATCGTCAGCGCGCTGGGGCGCGAGGTGCCCAACGCCACCAACTACAATTACGTGAATTTCATCCAGACCGATGTGGCGGTGAATCCGGGCAATTCCGGCGGACCGCTGTTCAACCTCTACGGCGAAGTGGTCGGCATCAATTCGCAGATCTACAGCAATACCGGCAGCTATGCCGGCCTGTCGTTTGCGATCCCGATCGATATCGCCAACAGCGTGCGCGAGCAGCTGGCCGCCACCGGCCATGTGACGCGCGGGCGTATCGGTGTCGGCATCCAGCCGGTGACGGCGGCGCTGGCCGAGAGCTACGGCCTCGATCGGCCGCGCGGCGCTGCGGTCAGCACCATCGACGAGGGCGGGCCGGCCGACAAGGCGGGCCTGAAGCTCGAAGATGTGATCCTGAGCGTCAACGGTCGCAAGATCGAGCGTTCTTCCGAAGTGCCGGCGCTGATCGCCGCGATCCGTCCGGGCGCCACGGCCGAGCTCGAGGTGTGGCGCGGCAAGGGCGTCAAGCACATCACCGTCACGGTCGAGGAACTCAAGGACAAGGCTACAGTGGCCAAGACTGGCAGTAGCAGTGGCAGCAGCAACAAGCTGGAGAAGCTGGGACTGAGCGTGCGGGAACTCACGGCTCAGGAAAAGACCCAGCTGCATACCAATGGCAGCCTGGTCGTGACCGAGACCGATGGCCCGGCGGCGGAAGCGGGGCTGCACAGTGGTGATGTGATCCTGGGCGCCAACCGCACCGTGGTGAACTCCATTGCGCAGCTGCGCGAGGCGGTCAAGCAGGCGGGGCGCGCGCTCGCCCTGCTGGTGCAGAGCAACCGGCAGCAGCGCATCGTGACGATCCAGGTCGAGTAAGGACCGGCGTCCGCCTCGTGTATCCTTCGGGGCTCGAACCCGCGCGGCAGTGCGCGGCCGCCCTGAAGCCTCATGCAAGAACGCTACGATCCGGCGCAGGTTGAGCGCGCCGCCCAGCAATACTGGGACACCCACGCCTGTTTCGCCGCCCGCGAGGACAGCGCGCGCGCGAAGTATTACTGCCTGTCGATGTTCCCTTACCCTTCGGGCCGGCTGCACATGGGCCATGTGCGCAACTACACCATCGGCGATGTGCTGGCGCGCTTCATGCGCATGCAGGGCTGCAACGTGCTGCAGCCGATGGGTTGGGACGCCTTCGGCCTGCCGGCCGAGAATGCCGCGATCGCCAATGGCGTGCCGCCGGCGCGCTGGACGCGCGAGAACATCGCCTACATGAAGAAGCAGCTCCAGGCGCTGGGCTTTGGCCTCGACTGGCGGCGCGAGCTGGCGACCTGCGATCCCGATTACTACCGCTGGAACCAGTGGCTGTTCCTGCGTATGCGTGAACGTGGCATCGCCTACAAGAAAACCGGCGTGGTGAATTGGGATCCCATCGACAAGACCGTGCTCGCCAATGAGCAGGTGATCGAAGGGCGCGGTTGGCGCACGGGCGCACCGGTGGAGAAGCGCGAGATCCCGATGTACTACCTGCGCATCACGGCCTACGCCGAGGAGCTGCTCGCGGGGCTGGAGACTCTCGGTGCCTGGCCCGAGCGGGTGCGCACGATGCAGGCCAACTGGCTGGGCCGGAGCGAAGGCTGCGATGTTGCGTTCCCGTATGCGGAAGATACCGTTGCGGCATTGGCCGCGGCCGGCGCGACCGCAGCCGCTGCCGCGCTGAAGGTCTATACCACACGCGTCGACACGCTCTTCGGCGTGACCTTCGTCGCGATCTCCGCCGAGCATCCGCTGGCCACCGTGGCGGCGGCCGGTAACGCAAAACTCACGGACTTCGTGGCCGAGTGCCGGCGCGGCAGCACCATGGAAGCCGATCTGGCGGTGATGGAAAAGCGTGGTATGGCCACGGGGCTGCACGTGCGCCATCCGCTCAGCGGCGAACTTATCGAAGTGTGGGTCGCCAACTACGTGTTGATGGCTTACGGCGAGGGCGCCGTGATGGGCGTGCCGGCGCACGACGATCGCGATTTCGAATTCGCGCAGCGCCACGGGCTTGCGATCCGCACCGTGGTGCGATCGGCGAGTGATGGCTATGAACAGGTCGGCGAGCAGTGGCAGGGTGAATATGCCGAGCCTGGTATCACGGTGAACTCCGCCGAGTTCTCCAATCTCAGCAGCGCGACGGCGCTCAAGACCATTGCCGAGGCGCTGCAGCAGCGCAACCTCGGTGAGCCGCGGGTGCAATGGCGGTTGCGCGACTGGGGCATCTCGCGCCAGCGCTATTGGGGCTGCCCGATTCCGCTGGTGCATTGTGAAAAGTGCGGTGAAGTGGCGGTGCCCGAGCAGGA
>JAYUZE010000183.1:0-11357 GCA_043752035.1 Gammaproteobacteria bacterium | reverse complement strand
GGCAGGCGGCCGCAATGATCGAGATGCGCGTGCGTGAGCAGTACGTAGTCGAGTGTGCCGGCCTCGAAACCCAGCGGCGCGGCATTTTCCTCTTCGAGTTCGCGGCCACCCTGGAACATGCCGCAGTCGATCAGCAGGCGCTTGCCCGCGCATTCGAGCAGGTGGCAGGAACCGGTGACATCCTGGTCAGCGCCGTGAAACGACAGTTGCATGAGTCAGTCTCCGTCGCCGAACAGCGGTGTGCCGGCATTGCGATACCACGCCACGATACTGCGCCAGGCGCTGCGCGCATCCTCGGCGTACCAGAACAGTTCGGCGTCCTCCGCGTCGATCACGCCCTCGCCGATCATGTAGGGAATGTCGATCACGCGCCGCCAGTAGCTCTCACCCATCAGCACCACCGGCACCGCCTGCATCTTGCGGGTCTGCAGCAGCGTGAGGGTCTCGAACAGCTCGTCGCAGGTGCCGAAGCCGCCGGGAAAGGCCACCAGCGCCCGCGCCCGCCGCAGGAAATGGAGCTTGCGCATCGCAAAGTAATGAAAGCGGAAGCACAGGCCCGGCGTGACATAGGGGTTGGGAAACTGTTCGTGCGGCAGGTCGATGTTGAGCCCGACATTGTGCACACCGCTATCGTAGGCGCCGCGATTGGCGGCCTCCATGATGCCGGGGCCGCCGCCGGTCATCACCACGGTCTTGCAGCGGCTGCGATCCGGGTTGCTGCGGGCGATCAGCGCGCCGAGCTCGCGCGCCGCCTCGTAGTAGTGACTGCGTGACAGCAGCCGCGCCGCCACCGCCGCGCGCTGCTGCAGAGCCGTGTCGCTGGGCGCAGCGGCGGCGGCGGACAGCGCGGCGTCCAGGCGGCGCTGCGCGGCGGCAGGCTCGAGTATGCGCGTGCTGCCAAAGACCACGATCGTGTGTTCGATGCCGGCCGCCTGCAGCGAGAGCTCGGGCTTCAGGTAGTCGAGTTGCAGGCGCTCGGCGCGCAACTCGTCGCGCTGCAGGAACGCCGGATCGGCATCGCCTGGCAGGTAGCTGGCATCGGCTGTAATCGCCGCGACGCGTGCCGGCGCCTGCGGATCGTCGGCGGGAGGTTTGGGAGTTTGCCAGGGTAACGGCTCGCGCCGCGGCGGTTTCATCCCTCGTATCTTAGCGCATCGATCGGGTTCAGGCCCGAGCCGCGCCGGGCCTCAGTGGCCCCGCAACGGACCGCCGTTGCCGGCCTGCGCGGCCTCCAGCAAGCCTTTTTGCGCCAGCCATTCCGGATTGAACAGGCGCGAGAGGTATTTCGCACCGCTGTCACACAGCACCGTGACGATCACATGCCCTGGCCCCAGCTCGCGCGCCACACGGATCGCCGCCGCCACATTGACGCCGCTGGTGCTGCTGACGAACAGGCCTTCCTCGCGCAGCAGCCGATAGACGCATGCCACCGTTTCCGTATCCTCAATGTGTAGTGCGGTATCGATCGGGGCGTCCTTCATGTTGGCGGTGACGCGGCCGATGCCGATGCCCTCGGTGATCGAGCCACTGCCCGTGGCCTTGAGTGTGCCATTGCGTATGAACTCGTACAGCGCGCTACCCGGCGGATCGGCCAGCACCGTGCGCACCTGCGGGTTGCGCGACTTCAAATACTCGGCGACGCCGGCCAACGTGCCTCCGGTGCCGCTCGCGGACACGAAGGCATCGATGCTACCGGCGGTCTGCTCCCAGATCTCGGGTCCGGTGGTAGCCACGTGTACGCGCCGGTTGGCGGTATTGTCGAACTGGTTGGCCCAGATTGCGCCCGGCATTCCCTGCGCCATGCGACCGGCCACTTTCTGATAGTGATTCGGATCGCTGTAGGGCACGGTGCTGACCCGATGCACCTCGGCGCCCAGCGCCTCGATCAGCGCAAATTTTTCCGGCGATTGGTTATCGGGCATCACGATGATGCACCGATACCCACGCGCATTGCACACATGCGCGAGGCCGATACCGGTGTTGCCGGCCGTGCCTTCGATCACGATGCCGCCCGCCTTAAGCTCGCCGCGCTGCTCGGCATCGAGCACGATCGCACGCGCGGCGCGATCTTTGACGGACCCGCCCGGATTCATGAACTCGGCCTTGCCGAGGATCTCGCAACCGGTGGCCTCGCTGGCGGCGCGCAGGCGGATCATCGGCGTGGCGCCGACAGCAGCCAGGAAATCTGCAGCAACCTTCATCAGGGCTCCCGTGAGTGGCATGCCAGCGCGCCGGCTGGTGGCGGCATGGCCGCGCCTGAATGCGCGCGGCCGGCGAATTGTGCCACGTCGCCGACCATCAGCAGAGCCGGCGCGGCAATGCCAGCGGCGGTGACGCGTGCGGCGATGTCGTGCAACTCGCCGGCCACCAGGCGCTGGCCCGGCTGCGTAGCGCGTTCGATCACGGCCGCAGGCCGCGATGACGGTGCGCCGTGTTCCAGCAGGCGTTCGACAATGCGCGGCAGCTGCGCCACGCCCATGTAGAACACGACGGTCTGGAGCGGCGCGGCAAGCGCGCGCCAGTCGAGCGCTGAGGCCGCCTCGCCCATCGCGGTCACGAAACATACTGACTGCGCGAGCCCGCGGTGGGTCAGCGGAATGGCAGTGGCAGCGGCCGCGCCAAAGGCCGCGGTCACACCCGGCACCACGATAAGCGGCACGCCGGCACTGGCCAGCGCGGCGATCTCCTCGCCACCGCGACCGAATACCAGCGGGTCGCCACCCTTGAGCCGCGCCACGCGCAGGCCGCGGGCCGCGTAGCCGAGCAGCAGTGCGTTGATGCGCGCCTGCGTGGCGCGGTGCTCGCCGGGCTGTTTGCCGACGAACACGCGCAGCGCATCGCGCCGCACGCGCTCGAGCACGGCCTGCGGCACCAGCCGGTCGTAGAGCACCACATCGCACTGCTGCAGCAGTTGCTGCGCGCGCAGCGTCAGCAGGTCGGGATCGCCAGGCCCGGCGCCGATCAGCCACACCACACCGCGCGCCGCAGGGCCCGCGCGGCCCGGCGCTGCGGCGAGCTCAGCAGCAAAGGCGCTGTCGGCCGCATCCTGCTCGATTGCACCCGAGAGGATTCTAGTTGCCAGCTCGCTATCGAAAAAGCGATCCCAGAATTGCCGGCGCTGGTGCTCGTCGGCCAGCACCTTGCGCACCGGCGAGCGCATCCGACCGGCAAGCAGCGCGAGCTGACCGAGTCGCTGCGGCAGCCAGCTCTCCAGCTGCGCACGCACTCGCCGCGCCAGCGTCGGCGAGGCGCCGCCGGTACCCACTGCGACGATCACCGGCGAGCGATCGATGATTGCGGGCAGATAGCAGCTCGATGCCACCGCGTCATCGACAGCATTGACCCACACATGGGCGGCACAGCCCGCCGCGCTCACGGCCTGATTCACCAGCGCATCATCGGTAGCCGCGATAGCGAGCATCACGCGATCCATGTGGGCGGGATCAAAGCGCGCGCTGATCACCTCCGCGCCGTTGCGCTCGCACAATTCGCGCAAGCCAGCACACAGCTCGGGGGACACGACCCGCAGCCGCGCGCCGGCATTGGTCAGCAACTGCGCCTTGCGTGCGGCGACCTCGCCACCGCCGACCAGCAGCACCAGGCGTCCGCGCAGGTCCAGAAAAACAGGCAGCTGATCCACGCGAGGCGGTCCGCGCGGGCGGTGTCAGGGCGTACTGGAGGGTCGGAGGCGCGGTTGCAGGCCGCACTCGCGCGAGTCCGGACTCTCCCACCACCAGCGGCCGGCGCGCTCGTCCTGGCCGGGCTCGATCGCACGTGTGCAGGGCGCGCAGCCGATACTGGCGTAGCCGCGATCGTGCAAAGGGTTGTAGGCCAGTGCACCGGCGCGGATATAGGTCCAGACCTCCTCCGCGGTCCAATCGAGCAGCGGACTGATCTTCTGCAGGCCATGGCGCTCATCGCGCTCGCTGACGAGATAGGCCGATCGCGCTGCCGACTGCTCGCGCCGCACGCCGGTTACCCAGGCGCCGTAGCCGGCGATCGCACGCTGAAAGGGCTCGAGCTTGCGGATCGCGCAGCAGCTCTGCCGCGGCGCAAGGCCGTTGTAGAAACCGTTGATGCCCTGCGTGGCGACGAAACCCTCGACCGCCTGCGCTTGTGGTGTGTACACCTGCATGCGGCGATCGTAACGGCGCTCGAGGCGATCGAGCAGCGCCAGGGTCTCCTCGGGCAGCCGGCCGGTGTCGATGGTTACGATCTGGATTTCGGGCACCTGAGTCCAGATCAGGTCAGTCAGGACGATGCTCTCGGCGCCCAGGCTGCTGGCATAGACCACCTTGCCGAAGTCGCGCACCGCATCTCGCAGAATGCCGACGCTTGTGGCAGCCCTGGCCTGCAAACCCGTGCTCAGAGTGGGGGTGGCATCGGCGGTAATCAGGGCGGATTTCACGGCCATGGCGGCATTATCGGAGCACTTCTCATAACTATGGTGCATAAGAAGACTCCACCCCTTCTGCGGCCCGTGACAATGCATGACGAGGGCCTGAACGGCTCCGGCACAATGGGCCGATGAGTGCCCACTACCCGCCTACGCTCCGTCGCCTGCGCCAGGACCCCCATGTACGCGCGCTGACGCGTGAGGTGCACCTGCAGCTCGACCAGCTGATCCAGCCCTGCTTCGTGGCCGAGGCGATCGGGCGGCCCGAGGCGGTACCAGGTCTCACCGGCGTCAATCAGGAGACGCCAGATTCACTGTTGCGCCAGACCGAGGCCGATCTCAAGGCTGGGGTGAAGGCCTTCCTGATGTTCGGCGTACCGCGCGCGCGCAGCCTCAGGAATATTGACTGGTCGTTCACTGCCGGGCAGATCCGCGCGCTCAAGGCGCGCTTTGGCAAGGATATCTGGCTGGCTGCCGACGTGTGCCTGTGCTCCGCGACTCCGCATGGCCACTGTGGCGTGATCAATGCCGAGGGCGATCACGTCGACAACGATGCCAGCGTGCAGGAACTGGCGTCCGCCGCGCTGGCTTATGCGCAGGCCGGGGCCGATTGCGTGGCACCCAGCGACATGATGGACGGTCGTATCGCTGCGATTCGCGCGACGCTCGATGCGCAGGGATGTGAGCGCACCGTGCTGATGAGCTACGCGGTGAAGTTCCAATCCACGCTCTATGGTCCGTTTCGTGTCGCTGCGGAATCGGCGCCGCAGGGCGATGGCGCGGCGCAGCTCAAGGATCGCGCCAGCTACCAGCTCGATCCGGCGCGCCCTGGCGATGCCTGGCTGTGCGCCGAGCGCGATGTGGCCGAGGGTGCCGATATCCTGATGGTCAAGCCCGGGCTTCCCTACCTCGATCTGCTGCGCGAACTCTCGCGCGAGATCCGCAAACCCTGGGCGGTATATCACGTCAGCGGTGAATATGCCGCGCTCGAGGCGCTGGCGGCCCAGGGCCTCGCGCCGCGCGCGGCACTGCACCGCGAGATACTCACGGCCTTCAAGCGCGCCGGCGCCAGCATGATCATCACTTATGGTGCGCGCGAAATGCGCGCGCTGCTCGGACTATGAGCCGCTCCGAGGAGTTGTACGCGCGCGCACTGCGCGTGGCGCCGGGCGGCGTGCACTCACCGGTGCGCGCGTTCCGCGGCGTCGGCGGCACACCAGTGTTCATGACCGGCGGCGCGCAGGCACGCCTGCGCGATGTGGACGGCCGCGAGTACCTTGATTTCTGCATGGCCTTCGGCCCACTGATCCTGGGCCACGGCAACCCGACCGTGCGCGCCGCGGTGATCGAAGCACTCGATCGCGGCTGGAGCCTGGGTACGGCCGAGCCCTATAGCCTGGAGCTGGGCGAGTTCATCTGCAGCCGCATTCCCTGGGTGCAGAACCTGCGCTTTGTGAATTCCGGCACCGAGGCGGTGATGTCGGCGCTGCGCGTGGCGCGCGGCGCCACCGGCCGCTCGAAGATCCTGAAGTTCGAAGGCTGCTACCACGGCCATGCTGACGCGATGCTGCTGCGCGCCGGCTCGGGCCTGGCCGAGGCGTCGCTTCCCGACAGCGCGGGCCTGGGCGCCGCAGCGATAGCTGAAACCATTGTGGCACCGCTCGATGACGAGGCGGCACTGGCGGCAGTGTTTGCGCAGCACGGCGGCGAAATCGCCGCGGCCATTATCGAGCCGCTGCCGGCGAACTACGGCCTGCTGCCGCAGCGCCTGGCCTTCCTGGCGACGCTCGCACGCCTGACCCGGCAGCATGGCGCGCTGCTGATTTTCGATGAAGTAATCTCCGGCTTTCGTATCGGCTTTCAGGGCTACGCCGCGCTCGCGGGTATCGAGCCCGACCTGGTCACCTACGGCAAGATCATCGGCGGCGGCTTTCCGGTCGGCGCCTATGGCGGCCGGCGCGAGCTGATGCAGCAGGTGGCGCCGGTCGGTCCCGTGTACCAGGCCGGCACACTCAGCGCGAATCCGGTGGCCATGTGCGCCGGGCTCGCGGCGCTCCGTCAGCTCGCCGATGGCACGCTCTACGCGCAGCTGGAAGCGCGCGGCGCGCGACTCGAGCGTGCCCTGCAGGGCGTACCGAATCTGCAGGTGCAGCGCGTGGGTTCGATTTTCTGGCTGTGCCTGGGCAAGGTCGCCGCTGGAGTGATCCGCACACCGAAGCAATACCCTGCCGGTTGCGCGCAGCGCTATGCCGCGATGTATCACCCGCTGCTGGCGCGTGGTATCTACCTGGCGCCCAGTGGTTTCGAGGTCGGGTTCCTCTCGGCTGCCCACAGCGACGCGGATGTCGACCAACTGTGCGACGCCATCGCGGCCACGGCGCCAGAATTGTGAACTGCGCCACAGAGTCGCCATCCGGAAGCCGTCACGGATATTCTGTCGCATAGGAATTGTGAACCTGTCCGGGGCGCGAAATTGCGGCTCGTCACACATTGGCGCTACTTGAATCGGGGGTTCACCGCCAGTGCCCAATCCAGATCCACAGCGCAACCGCAGCCCGCGCACCAGCCGGGAAGCCGTGCCCGGCGGCAGTGCCACCAGACGCCACGATGCCTGGCTGCTGTCGGTCGACGACGAGCTGCTGCTGGAACTGGGGCCGCTCCTGGGCGATCGCTACCGTACCCGCCCCATCGACGGGATCGAGGCGCTGAGCGAGGCTGGCACCGCACCATGGCTGCTGATATTCGATGCCAGTGTGCGCCACGACGCGCGGGCGATCAGCGCGCGCATCGAGCAGCAATACCCGATGGCGCCGATTATCATCGTCTGTGCCGATGGTCAGTCGGCCGGCTGGGCCAGCGCGCTGCATCGCGGTTCGGTCTGCGCAATCATCGAACGCGGCGCGCTTACTGCCCGCAGCTGGCAGGACGCGCTGCAGACTGCCGAACAACGCCTCGACAGCGCCGCGGCGGTGGCCACCAGCACTACGCTCGCCTCGCTGGGCTCCACCAAAAATCCATTCCCGCCGAAGCACCGCTTCATGTTGCTGCTGCCGCTGGCGCTGCTGGCCGCCGGACTCGGCTGGTATTTCTACGGTCGCTCGGCTCCCGATCGCAGCGCCGCCGACAATGCGGGCAGCACGCCGGCGGGCGTGCCCGCTGCAGCCAGCTCGACTGCTGCCACGGCTACGCCCGCAGTCACAGCCGAGCCAGCCGCAGCGCCCGCCCCGGCCGCGCCCAGGCGCAGCGCACTGGAACTGCTCTCCGATGCACGCGTTGCCTTCCGCGATGAGAAGACCCTGCTGCCGCGGCCCGACGCGCCCGGCGACAGCGCGCTGGAGCTGTACGCCCAGGTGCTCGCGCAGGATCCGCAGAACGAGGAAGCGCGCGATGGCATGCGACGGCTGTTCAGCGTCGCTCGCAGCCGCATGCAATCGGACCTGGCCGCCGGCAAGCTGGACGACGCTTCGCGGCTGCTCGCTACCTTCAAAGGTGTGGGGCTGGATGCTAGCACCACCAGCCGTCTCGAAGCGGAAATCGCCGCTGCACGGCCGCGCTGGCTGATCGCCCAGGCACGCGCGGCATTGGCCGCGAACCAGCTCGATACGGCCACTCAGCTGATCGCACAGATCGCCGCCGGCGGTGGCGATCGTGCCGCGCTCGCCGACCTGCGCCACACGCTGGACACGCACGCCAGCGATGCGCAGCTCGCCGACATTGCCAGCCGGGTGCGCGCCGCGATCACCTCTGGTGCCCTGCTCGAACCCGCCGGCGACAACGCCCGCACGCGTTTCGCGGCCATGCAGCAGCTCAACCGTACTCATCCGCTGACGCTGGGTGTGCAGCACGAATTGCAGGTGGCGCTGCTGGCGCGCGTACAAGGATCGGTGCGCAGTCTGCAGCCTGAGGCTGCACAACCCTGGCTGAGCGCCGCCAGCGAACTGGGCAGCAGCCCGGAGCTCACCGCGGCGCGCAAGCAGGTGCAGGGTGAGGTGGAGGCGGGCAACCAGCGCGCTGCGGCCGCTGTGGCCGCCGCCACGCAGGCCGCCAGCGTCGCTGTCAACACCACCGCTGCGGCCAGTGCCCAGCCCGAATTCATCCACGCCCGGCCCACGTGGCCGCTGAACGCCATATTTCCGCCCCGGGCGCTGGAAAAAAACCTCAAGGGCCAGGTCGTGGTCGAGTTCATGCTCGATCGCAAGGGCCGCGCCAGCGACGCACGGGTCGTGGAAGCCAGCATGCCCGGCGTGTTCGACGACGCCGCGATGCAGGCCGTACGCTCTGGCCGCTACGACACTTCGCAACTGGGTGCCTCCGGCCTGTCGCAGCGCGCGCGCCTGCTGGTGACATTCAGGTAGATTGCGGGTCAGGTTCTAGGGAGTCAGGCATGGCACAAACGGTTTCTTCACAGCAATTGCGCTGGCTACCCATCGCCATGGCCTTGCTGTGCACGACCGCGCTGGCATTGCTGCTGTTCACTGGCGTGCAGCGCGCTGCGCGCCTGCAATCGGCCTCGACCGCGTTGCAGCTGGCCGCAGGACTCACCACGCAGCCGCAGTTGATGCGCTCAGAGCTGACCCTGATCCAGCGTGGCCTCGAGACCCAGACCTATGTAGGCGACTCGCTGCGTACCCTGGCCAGCAGTCGCGAGGCCAGCAACCTGGCCTATGGCCAGCTGGCCGAGGCCATCAAGGCGGCCGGACTCGACGGACGCAGCGACACGCTGAGGATGCTCGACAAGGCACAGAAACTCTGGGCACCACTGGAGCAAGGGCTCGAGCACCTGGGCAGCAACAAAACCAGCGAGCTTTATAGCGACTCGGTGTCGGGCTCGACGCTGACTTCCGCCGGTTCGCGCCTCAAGCGCAGCGTCGATGAACTGCTCGCCACCCAGACCCGCAGCACGACCACACTCTCGCGCCAGGTCTCCGAGCTGGCGGCCCTGTTGCGCGAAGCGGTGGTCAATGACGGGCGCTCGCTGCGCGCGCTGCTGCTGGGCGGTTCGGCGCTGGCCGCGCTGCTGCTGGCCTCGATGCTGTATTTCTCCTGGCGCGCCGGCCAGGCGGCGCGCGCCGCGGGTGTCGCGCAGCGCCAGGTGGCCGATATCATGGGCACGGTGCGCGAGGGACTGTTCCTGATCGGGCGCGACGGCCGCATCGGCGGCGCGCATTCGGATTCACTGCGCGGGTTGCTGCGGGTGGGCACGCCCGCCGGTCAGGGTTTCGAGCAATTGCTGCGCCCGCTGGTGGATGACAAGACCTTGCTGGCAGCGGGCAAATATCTGGGCCTGTTGTGGAAGGACAAGGTCAATGAGGAGCTGATCGAATCGGTGAATCCGCTGAACCAGATCGAAGTCAGCTTCCACAAGGCGCAGGGCGCTACCGAAGTGCGCTACCTGTCATTCTCGTTCCGGCGCGTGCGCGGCACGGCCACCGCCGCCGGTCACGTGTTCGGCGTGGTGTCCGATGTCACCGAGCGCGTGCTGCTGCAGCGCGAACTCGAGACCCTGAAGGCCGACACCGATTCGCAGTCGGCGCTGCTGCTGCAGGTGCTGCAGGTCGAACCACTGCAGCTGCAGACTTTCCTCGGCACGCTCGATGCGGCCGCCCGCCGCAGCAATGCACTGCTGCGCGCGCCGGGCAGGCAGCGCGCCGATCTGCAGCAGAAACTGCAGGGCGTATTCCGCGAAATGCACAGCCTGAAGGGCGAAGCCTCGGCGCTCAGCCTCGACTCCTTCGTGCGCCGCGCGCACGACATCGAGGATCTGCTCAGCGCACTGCGCGAACGGCCGGAGCTGGCCGGCAATGATTTCGTGCCGGTGGTCGTCAGGCTCGATGAGCTGATGACGCTTGGCCTGGAAATGGCTACGCTGCAGGAGCGCGTCGGCAAGGCGCGCTCGACCGCGGTATCAGCCAACGACCTGCCACCCGCGCGCCACGGGGACACGGCGGTGTTGGGCGGGCGCCAGGTGGCCGCAGCCCTGGCCTCGGCCGAACTGGGGCCGTCGCCGGCCGAGCAGATCAATCCCACCTTGCAGCGGCTGTGCGCCGAGGTCAGCGCCGCCAGCGGGCGCGACGTGCGCTTGCTGACCGAAGGCCTGGAGAGAGTACCAGCCGGCATCGTGCCGCGGGTGCGCGAGATCTGCATCCAGATGCTGCGCAATTCCATTGCCCACGGCATCGAGCCGCGCGAGCGGCGCGCATTGACCGGCAAGCCACCGGTCGGCACGGTGCGCATACGCTTCACCGACAGCGATCTGGAAAATTTCTCGCTGATCATCGAGGACGACGGCCAGGGCCTGAATCCCGAGGAAATCGGCTCGCGTGCGGTCAGCCGCGGTCTGCTCGATTCCACGCAGGCGGCCACGCTGGACCGGAGCGGCGCCTTCCGGCTGCTGTTTCATCCGGGCTTCTCCACCGCCGAGACGGTTTCCGACCACGCCGGGCGCGGGGTCGGCCTCGATGTGGTCAATGCTGCGGTACGCGAGAGTGGCGGACGCATCGGTATCTCGACCACCGCCGGCAAGTACACGCGCTTCAAGATCCTGCTGCCGCGTGCCGAGGTCGATGCCGACTCGCAATCCTCGGCGGCCTGAGGCGCGCTCTGCGCTGCTCTCATGGATGCCGTGGCACATCGCCTGATGGTGGTCGACGATTCGAACGTCATCCGTCGGCGCATCGAACGCGCCAATGAACTCCCTGAAGTGGAATTTGTCGGTGCCGCCCGCAATGGTGTCGAGGCACTGGCGATGTACGAGGCGCTGCACCCGACGCTGGTCACCATGGACTTGACCATGCCGGAGATGGACGGCGCCGAATGCGTGGCGAAACTGGTGCAACGCGACCCGGCGATCCGCATACTGGTCATCTCGGCGCTGGCCGACAAGCTGACGGCGATCGACGCGCTGGAAAAGGGTGCCAGCGGGTTCCTGTGCAAGCCCTTCACCGATCGACAGCTCAACGAG
>JAYUZE010000182.1:0-3820 GCA_043752035.1 Gammaproteobacteria bacterium | reverse complement strand
CCCTCAACGAAGGCTTCGTAGAGCTTACCTAGCTCCTTGAGGTACACGCCGATGGACCACCCGTCGGAGACGATGTGGTGCATCACAAAAAGCAGCACGTGTTCGGTGGCGCTTAACTGGAACAGCGTGGCGCGTGCAAGAGGTCCCTGCGACAGGTCAAAAGGTCTGGCCGCCCGTTCACTCTTCGCACGCAATAAATCGGTTTCCTGCTCCGAGGACGCGGAGCCAATGAGACTCACGACGTCTAGGGTCCAGTCTTTCGCAGACGAAATGACAGCCCGTGGCTCGCCGCCGATGTTCCGGAATGACGTGCGCAGGGACTCGTGCCGACGAAGGATTTCTTCGAGAGTCCTTTTCAGTGCGGAACGATCCAGGTGACCGGTGAGTCGCAGTGCGCACGGCACGTTGTACATGCCGCTTCCTGGCTCCAGCTGGTCAATGAACCAAAGTCCTTCCTGCACGTGTGACAGGCTGTGATCCGGGCCGCGTTGCGTGCGTCGGATCTGGGGCGACCCGGCGTTCGCGCGCGTGGCTTCAGAGGAACGAAGAAAGGCAAGCAGCTCGGGCTTCCGCCGCTGCAACTCCGCACGAAGCGGCGGCGTCAGCGCTCCGCCTGGCGCGCTGCAAGCGAGCTGGTCGCCCTCCAGACCGAGGGCCACACCCTGGCCGCGTAGATGCGCCAGGAATTCCTGCAGCGTCAAATTGTTCATCCAGTCCATACCTGCGCACGCCAAGATGAGCGAGTTTCCCCGCATCAATGCCTGAGGGGCAAAACAAAGGCCTACGAATCATTGGCATACTATCGTGCCACGCTAAACCGGGGGAAACGAACTGATAGACGGACGGCTGCTTGGGGCGAGTACTCTTCACTGTGTCCCCTCGTTGCTGGCGCAACACTTGTGCGATAAATACCCTACACTCCCACGATTCCATGTGTATTTTAGCTACCCATTGCAGCGGCTGAGGAAGCGCTGACTTGCTTCGTGATTTGAAGGCACTCGTGGGCGCGCGTGAGATCCTGTATATGCTGTCCTGGCGGGACATCAAGATCCGCTACAAGCAATCGCTCATGGGCCTGATGTGGGCCATATTGATGCCATCGCTGATTGTCGGCGCCGGCATTCTGGTGCGCTTAGCTGCCGCAAAGTACACAGCAACTTCCGTTAGCGACCATGACCTGGCTTCCGTGATTTTCCGCGCTACCTTCTGGTCACTGTTCGTTTCTTCGATCCGCTTCGGTACCAACAGCTTAGTCGCCAACAACAATCTCATCAGTAAGTTGGCCTTTCCCAAGGAGGTCTTTCCGCTGGCTTCGGTCGCATCCTGCTTGTTTGACTTCCTGATCGCCTTCACTGCCGCATTGATCATCCTGCTGGTCACTGGGTGGCGGCCGTCGTTGGACGCGCTGTGGGCTGCGCCAATCCTGCTGACGTTCGTCATGTTGTCCGCTGGACTGGCGATGCTGTTGTCGGCGATGAATCTCTTCTACCGTGATGTCAAATATGTTGTCGAAGTATTCCTGACTTACGCAATCTTCTTTACGCCCGTTCTTTATGAGGTCAGCATTGCGGGCAAGTGGCGCAATCTGCTCCTGGTGAATCCGGTGGCGCCGTTACTCGAAGCACTGGCTGACACCCTGGTCTGGAGGCGTCCGCCCAACGCTCTCTGGACTGCCTACGGCTTCATTGCAAGCGTACTGATTGCGGCATTCGGGTACTGGACATTCAAGCGCCTGGAAGCAGATTTCGCTGAACGTATCTGAGACTGCCACATGACCGACATCGCGTTGAGCATGGATCGCGTGTTCAAGAAGTTCAGCAGGGGCGAGCGCCACGACTCTCTGCGCGACCTGCTGCCGGCGCTGGCCTCAGGCCTGCTGCGACGGGCCATAGGCGCCGGCGGGCTGAAGCCCCAGGAGTTCTGGGCGCTTAATGACATTTCGTTCGAGGTGAAGAAGGGCGAGTCGCTGGGCGTCGTCGGCCACAATGGAGCCGGCAAGAGCACGCTGCTCAAACACCTCAGTGGCATCATGCGACCGACCCACGGGGATATCACCGTTCACGGGCGACTTTCAACGTTGATCGAAGTGGGCGCCGGCTTCCATCCGGACCTGACCGGTAGGGAGAACGTCTACCTGAATGGGGTCATTCTCGGCATGTCCCGGGCAGAGATACGACGCAAGTTCGATGAGATCGTGGATTTCTCTGGTATTGCCGAGTTCATCGACATGCCGGTCAAACGCTATTCATCCGGTATGTACGCCAGACTTGGGTTTTCAGTCGCGGCACACATGGAACCCGACATACTCATAGTCGACGAAGTTCTCGGCGTCGGCGACTATGCCTTCCAAGCCAAAGGTATTGCCAAGATGCGTTCAGTTCTGAAGGGTGGCGCGACCGTGCTATTCGTGTCGCACAACCTGCGGGCTGTTGCCGACCTGTGCAGTCGGTCGATATTGCTGACGAAGGGCCGACTGCTCAAGGACGGTCCGACTGCCGAGGTTATCCGCACCTATCTGGAGCAGCTCAGGGTTGCGCGTACTGCGGAGGAAGACAGGGACGTCACAATCGTCTCGGTCGAGGTGAGCGGCACGGACGGCCCGCGCCTGACTTTCCAGTCAGGCGAGAAGGCTTTTGTCGACATCACGATTCGCGCAACCCGCGCTGTTAAGCAGCTGGCCTGCAATCTATATGTGCTGGACAGCCAGCTTTACGAGGCCTCGCACACGTCGAGCACACGGCTCGGTGAACCCGCAATGGCCTTGTCCCCAGGCGATATTCGCCGTTATCGCTTCGAACTGGATTTGCATCTGGCCGTGGGCATCTTTCACCTGGGTGTCGCCCTCTATCGCGACGACATCGATCGCGTCTGTGACCAAATGGACCCTGCTGCAACTTTACTGATCAACTCGCAATCCGCCGCACGCGGCATAGTTAATTTGCACGCAAAGGTCACGCGACTAGTGTAACGGCGCCGTCGCCCCTGGTCACCTCGCTTCGCCGCGCATTGTTAGCGCGCACGGGCTTGCGAGCGCTCAGTTCAGCACGGAACTCCGCCAGTCTAATGCGTTGATCGAAAGCGCTCGTCGCGGTGATCCGCGCGATCATCGGTCAGCAGCACTTGGGATACCTAATGACTAACCAATGCTCGCGATGATGGTCGATCCGTTCAGCGTCCCTGCCAGTGTGGCGCGCGCTTCTCGAAGAAGGCCTTGATGCCCTCCTGCATGTCGGTACTGCGCATAACACGCGACTTCGGTTCGCCATCCTCTGCGTCGAGGATCTGCTTCAGGGTATGGCCTTGCAGCGCCATGTCAGCCGCCTGCTTCGAGCCCTCGCTCGCCAATGGCGCGCCGCGCATGATGCTGCGCGCCAGATCCTTTGCCGCCTCAAGGACGCGTTCTGGCGGCACGACCTGGTTAAGCAGCCCAAGTCGCAGCGCCTCGGCCGCACCCATGCGCCGGCCGGTCAGCACGATCTCGAGCGCAATGGTATGCGGGATCTTGCGGCACAGACGCGGAATGCCGCCGCCGAAGGCGCCGGCCCCAACCAGCACTTCGGGCAGCGAGAATTCTGCCTTCTCTGAAGCCACGGCCAGGTCACAGGCCAGCATGATTTCGAAACCGCCACCGAAGGCCAACCCATTGACCGCGGCGATGATCGGCTTGGCGCAGTCGAGTCGGTGCGTGAGTCCACCGCCACCACTGCGCGGTAATGTGCCGTCGTAGCCGGACTGGTAGCCGCTTAGGTCGCTTCCGGCACAGAACGCGCGGTCGCCAGCACCGGTCAGGATGCCAACACGCAGTGAGGCATCAGCCTGG
>JAYUZE010000181.1:0-3300 GCA_043752035.1 Gammaproteobacteria bacterium | reverse complement strand
ATCAGGATCTTGGCTTTTTCCTTGTTGCGGGCGCGAATTCTTGGACTCGCCAGCGTGTTGGTGTTGCCGGTGGACTTGAGCGCATCGAGCGTCACGGACAAGGGCGAGGCGGTGATGGTATTGCCGTTGATGGCTCCGGTCCGGTGCAGGTAGTCGTTCAACTTCAGGCCCGTCGGCGTCGAAATCGATGCGCTGGTCGGATAATTGATACCCAGCTGCTGCATGCGCGAGCGCGAAATTTCCAGCACCTCGACTTCGAGCATGACTTCCGGCTCAGCGACGTCGACCGAGGCGACCAGCTTTTCGGCCATCCGTACCGCTTCCGGCGTATCGCGCATCACGATCGCATTGGCGCGCTCGTTGACCACCAGTGTCTTGGCATCGAGCACGGTCTTCAGCAGACTCTCGACATCCTTGGGCGTAGCGGTATTCAAGTAAAACGTGCGTACGATCTGATCCTGGTAATCCTTCTGCTTGGCGGTCGTATTGGGATAAATAAGCACCATGTTGTCGGACAGCACCTGGCGCGCCAGCTGGTTCTGGCCGAGCACCAGGTCGATGGCCTGCTCGATGGGCACGTCCTGTACATAGATGGTCGTCTTGCCGTCGCTCCTGACGTCCTTGTCGAAGATGAAGTTGATGCCAGTCTGGCGCGAGAGCACTTCGAACACCATCTTGGTGGCGGCATCGCGGAACTGCAGCGTCACCGGTCGGTCGTCGCGCGAGTGCAACCGGGGTGTGACCGTGATCGGTCCGCGCGCGGAATCGATCTTGGCGCGCAGCGCCTTTGCCGGCGCGTAGCCTGGATCCTCGGCGAGCACGCTACGCAGACGTGCATCGGCCTGCTCGGCATCATTGTTCTTGAGATCCTGCTGGACCTGGGCCACGAGCTGAGCATGACGGCGGTCGGCCTCGACCCCTTCGAGGCCACGGCGAGCGCGATCGTTGCCGCTTTCGATGGCCAGCACCCGCCGGTAGGTCGATTCAGCGAGGTCCGCCTGTCCCGCAGCGCGCGCCCGATCACCCTCGGCGACCAACTTCTGCACCGCCTCGTCGTGACGGCTCTTGAGGTCAAGTTTGTAGGTCAGGTTGCCCGGATCGCTGCTTTGTGCCTGGTTAAGCTTCTGCAGAGCGACTTCGTAGCGACCCTGGTCGAACTCGTCGAGGCCCTGCTTATGCACTTGCGAACTGGCGCAGGAGGCGACCAGCAGCAAGCTGCCCAAACTAATAAACAGTCTGCCACTAATGCACTTCACTGCGAGCCTCCGACGGCCAGCGTCTGCTGGATCTTCAAGGGTAAGTAGGTGAACAGCAACTGGCCGTTGGCCGCACCGTCCACGCTGTAGGTATGATCAATCGTATCGCCCACGTGCACGTCAAAGACGCGATCGCCGCGCGTGAGGAAATATACGGTAACGTCGCCGGGACGCGCGTAGCTGCCCATCACAGTGAACGGCAGCGGCGGGGCAGTCGGTGCGGGCGGCGGCGGCGGTGCGACATAAGGCGCCGGCGGTGGCGGCGGCGGCGCGACATACCAGGACTGGCTGTGGAACAGCGCCGGCGCGGCCTTGCCATCGCTCACGCGGCGCGACAGGCGCGCCAGCAGCGCACTGGCATCGGGACCAGTGGTGCTCGAGACGTTGCGGCGCGCGGGCGCCGTACTCTCCCGCTCGCTCCCGGACCTGGACGAAACCGTGCTCGTACTCGTCGTCGTGGTCGAGGCATCGGGTGCCGAGACCAGCAGGTAGATGGCAATCGCCGCGGCGGCAGCACACAACAGTTTAAAGCGCTTGGAGAGCACCATCAGGGCTCGCTCCGTACATAGGCTGAAAGCTTGAGTTCGGCATCGACCGTCTCGTCGCCGACGTTCTTGCGCTCGACGCGCAGGCCTTCGATCGCGACGGCCGGCAATGCGATCAGCGTGCGATCCATGAAATTGCGCAGCTTGAGATAGGTAGTACGCACCGGAAAAGTCATGCGGTAGCGCGCTGCGACGCCATCGCGCGCCGGCATGTACTCATACTGACCGCGCGCGAGTTCCACGCCAGCAGCATTAGCCTGCTCCAGGACCTTGCTCACGACGGTCGGCGCATCGTCACGCTGCGGCAGCGCTGCCAGTACCGTGCCACCGCCGGACGCCGCCACGGTCGCCTTACCCAGCGGGGCCAGCCGCAACACTTGCGCCTTGAGCGCAAATATCGCCGAACTCTGCGGCAGATTGTTGGCCACGAACAGCACGATCGCCGCCACCAGCAGTGCCAGGCCACCCAGGCCAGCGCTACCGATACGTCGCAGACCATAGGCCGACTGGGCCAGCGCCCGCGAGCCGAAATATTGCAACCGCTCCAGTGCCTGGTGCGCGGAAGAACCGGCGAGGCCGAGTGGCGCGTGTGACGCGCTCGCGTGGGCCGCTGGCGTTAGCGTGGCCACGGAGGCAGCCGCGGGGCTGTCATCGTTCCGTTCGGCGAGCGGCGTGGCAATCGCCTCAGAGGGCACGATCGTCTTGAGGGGCGGCGCGTTCACGAGATGTCGCTCCAGTCGGCCGAGAGCTGAAAGCGCACCGGACGATCCTTGTCGTCGTTCCTGATTTCGTGACTGTCGAGCATCGGGTAGTGCAGCGCAGTGGATTTGCGCAGCCGCTGCACATAGGCCAGCGCCAGCGCCAGCGTGCGCGCTTCAGCCGTCACCTTGACCCGGTGCTTGGTGTGATCGGGCTCGATGGAAAGCACGGCCACATCGCCGCTCTTGTCACTGCTGGCGCGCTCGAGCTCCGCCAGCAGCTGCGACCAGGGCGTCACCAGCTCGCGTACGGTCTTCTCGGCATTCTGGGAGCCGAGGCCGGCAACCGAATCGAGCGCCAGGCCGTGACTGCGCGCGCGCTCGAGGGCTTCGGTCCGCAGTTGCAATCCGGCGCGCTGGCCGCTGAGCGTATGCAGCTGCAGCAGCACCAGGCCCAACACCAGCGCGCCCGCGGTCGCGAGCGCAATGCCCACCACGCCGCCACGCGTACCGGTGCCTGCAAAATCTAGTGCCAATCGCGGCGCGCTCATGCCTGGTGCCTGCGCAGGAATTCGAGTTTTCCAGCCGTGGAGTCGCCAGCCAGCTCTTCCTCGAGCCAGACCAGATCGGTGGCATTGGGACCGGCGGCAATGCGCAGACCGGCCGGCGCATCGACGAACACGCTGCCCTCCTGTGCGGAATTGTTCGCCAGGCGGCCGAAAGTCTGCAGGCGGCGCAATTCCACTGCCCAGTCGGCGCCGATGCGCACGCTGTGGACGCGATCCCAGCCGCCGCGGGTCA
>JAYUZE010000180.1:0-5328 GCA_043752035.1 Gammaproteobacteria bacterium | reverse complement strand
AGCGCCTTTGCGCGGCGATACAGCACCTTGCCGGTCGAAGTGAGATGGGCCTTGCGGCCGATCACTTCGAAAATCTTTACGCCCAGCAGCGCTTCCATTTTCTGCACCGCATAAGTCACGGCCGACTGGCTCTTGTGCAGAACGGCGGCAGCCTGGGCATAGCCACCGGCATCGACCACCGCAAGCAGCGAACGCCACTGTTCCAGGGAGATACGCGGGTTAGCTACCATTTATCATCTCAATAGATAAGTATGAGCCAATTATTGTGCTTTTTTATCAGTCTAATCAATATTTAAATGGCTCCATCGGGCCCGAAGGCCCTCAACGAGACCAGGAGCCTTTCATGACTACCCTGCTGCAGATCAACGCCAGCATCAACAACGGCAACGGCCAGTCCAGTCAGCTGGCCAAGCAGTTTGTGACTGCCTTTCAGAAGCGCAAGCCTGAGGCGACCGTAGTGGTGCGCGATGTCGCCGCCGCCGAGCCGGTGCCGCATCTCGACGCGGCGCGCTTTGCTGCCTTCATTACGCCGGCCGAACAGCGCAATGACGCGCAACACTCCGTGGTCGCCTACTCCGACACACTGATCGACGAACTGCGGCGCGCCGATGTGATCGTACTGGGCCTGCCGATGTACAACTTCGGCGTGCCCTCGCAGCTGAAAGCCTATTTCGATCACATTGCGCGTGCCGGCGTGACTTTCAAATACACCGGGAATGGCCCCGTGGGGCTGCTTACCGGCAAGAAGGCCTATGTATTCGCAGCCCGCGGCGGCCAGTACGCCGGCACGCCGCTCGACACGCAGACCAACTACGTGCGCGACTTCCTGCGTTTCGTTGGTATCAAAGAGGTCGAGTTTATTTACGCTGAGGGCCTCGCCCTCAGTCCGCAGAGCAAGGAAACCAATCTCGCCAGAGCCGCAGCAGAGATTGCGCGGCTGGCCGCCTAAGGAGAAATGCGATGGGCACCCGCACGCTCGATCATGTCATTCAGTCGATGCCCACTTCCGACGGCGCCGGCGTCAAGCTGCGGCGCAGCGTCGGCAGTCAGCGCGGACTGTATGTGGATCCGTTCCTGATGCTCGACGAGTTCTATTCCGATGATCCGGACGACTATCTCGCCGGCTTTCCGGCGCATCCGCATCGCGGCTTCGAGACGGTCACCTACATGCTCGACGGCCACATGCGTCACGAAGACCACCTCGGCAATCGCGGCGACCTGGGCCCCGGGGACGTGCAGTGGATGACCGCGGCACACGGCATCATTCACTCCGAGATGCCGCAGCAAAGTGAGGGGCGCATGCGCGGCTTCCAGCTCTGGCTCAACCTGCCCTCGAAGGAAAAGATGCAGCCGGCGCGCTATCGGGATATCCCGGCGCGCGAAGTGCCCAGGGTCGCGCTGCCGCAAGGCGGCGAGGTGCGCGTGATTGCAGGCGCGCTGCCGCTGAATGACAGCACAACGCGCGGACCGATCAATGGCGCAGGCGACCAGCTCAGCACCGATCCGCTGTACCTGGATGTGCGGCTGCCGGCCGGCAAGGAATTCACCATGCCGATAGCGACGGACTACGGCGCCTTCCTGTACACGTATGAGGGCAGCGGCGAAGTGGGCGCGGCGGGTGCTGCGAGACCACTACCCCATCGCGCGGCCGGCGTGCTCTCGGCAGGCGATCAGCTGCGCGTCGTGGCCGGCGCGCAGGGTCTGCAATTCCTGCTGCTGGCGGCCCGGCCGATTGGCGAGCCGGTAGTGCAGTACGGTCCCTTCGTGATGAACACGCGCGAGGAGATCGAACAGGCGCTGGCCGACTTCAAGAACGGACGGCTCGCGGCGTCAGGCTGAGACCGCAATCGGGGCTCTGTTGCGGTCAACGCTCAGTTGCGGTCGAGGATCAGTAGTTTCGCCGAACCGGGCGTAACCTTATAGCGATGCCGGAAGTCCTTCGGGTCTGCCGATTCGTTCAACGTCATATCGGCGGCGACGAGAAAGAGGCGTCCGGTGCCGGGATCCACCGTCATCGTGCGCGCACCGAGCATCGTCGGCACCGTGCCCAGCACGGCGTAGGCGCTCGGGCCTTGCTCGCCGATCACAGTCAATGTGCCGTCGCCGTTGGAGCTGAAGGCGCGCCGCGTTATGGGGTCGAACGCAGCACCATCAGTGCGCGCACCAATAGGCATGGACGCGAGCTGCCTGCCGCTGTGGCCGTCGACGACCACCATCACTTTGTTCGCGCAACTCGAGAAGATGCGCAGCGCCTTCGCGTCGACAGCAAGTCCGTGCGGACTCTCGCACCCGGGAATTGGCCAACGGGCATCGATTGAGGTGGTGCGCGCATCGATGCGCAGAATTTCCCGCCTGGCTTCGCCATTGACATAGACCTTGCCGGCGCCGTCGGCGGCACCAATCTCGAGCTTGCCGCCGCCGTCGAGCGTGGCAATTACTTTGTCAGTGTGGGGGTCGATCACCGTGACCTTGCCCGGGTCGGAATCGACCACAAATACATGGCCTGTAACGGGCTCATAGATGATGGCGTCCGCGTCAGCCTCGGCCTTCACGGTCTTCAGTGGCTTCAGCGTTTTGAGGTCGAAGACTCCGGCGACGCCGGCGTCTCCATCGTCGGTGTAGCCGCGCCCTGAACCCGGCACGACTACCACGCCATGGGTTCCGCCCGCGTAACCTTCCACATGGCCGATCAGCGCACCGCTCTGCCCATCGACTACCGTAATCCGATCGCCGTGCGCAACATACACGCGATGCGACGCGGCATCGACGCTGAGCAGGTCCCAGTGATCGGGCGCACCGATCAGTACAACCTTGCTGATCGCATAAAGCGGCTTGCCGGCCTCATCAGCCCATGCGCCGTCTGCCAGTACGCTTGCGCCGCACAATGCCCAGAGTGCCGACCAGACATGAACACGAAGATTCATCATGGGAGTTCCTAATGTGCCAGAAGTTACGGTAGCGCCGCGGCGCCGAAGGAATATATTAGGCTACCGCGCCCGGCAGACCAATAGGGGGAGACGTCATGAAGCGACGCGATTTCTGCAAGTCGGTGGTCCTGGGCAGTGCGACAGCCATGCTGCCGGCCACAATGCTGCGCGCCTTCGCCGCCGAGGCCGCGAACGCCACCACCGGCGCCGGCGAGCTGCAAGCCATCACGCTGTCGGGCAAGCAGACAGTAATCCCTGCGGCGGCGGTCAAGGCCTTCGCGGCAAATCTGCACGGCCGCGCGCTGACCGCAAGCGACGCGGACTATGAGCTCGCCCGGCGCCTGTGGAACAAAATGATCGACAAGCGCCCAGCGCTGATCGCGCGCTGCAGCGGTGCCACCGACATCGCCCACGCCGTGTCGTTTGCGCGTGAGCACGATCTGCTGGTTGCTGTGCGTGGTGGCGGTCACAGTTTCCCCGGCTATTCCATGTGCGATGGGGGGCTGGTGATCGATCTCTCGGTGATGCGCAGCGCGCGTGTCGATCCGGTCGCGAAGACTGCGCAGGTCGCCGGCGGTGCCTGGATTGGCGATCTTGACTGGGAGACGCAGCAGTATGGTCTCGCCACCCCCATGGGCGAGATTTCGAACACTGGCGTCGCCGGGCTCACCCTCGGCGGTGGCTATGGCTGGCTCAGTCGCACACACGGACTCGCCTGCGACAACCTGGTGTCGGCCGACCTCGTGACTGCCGAGGGCAAACTGCTGCACGTCAGCGCCCACGACCATCCTGAGCTGCTGTGGGCACTGCGCGGTGGCGGCGGCAACTTCGGGGTCGTAAGCTCGTTTGAATATAGCTTGCATGCGGTGGGCCCCAGAATGCTCGCCGGCAACCTGGTCTATGCGCCTGCACAAGCACGCGCCGCGCTCGAGTATTACAGCCGTTTTGCCGCCACTGCGCCGCGCGAACTGACTGTGGAACTCAGCTGGGGCGGGAGCGAAGGGGATGACGGCGATCTGGCGATTGCCGTGGGGTATATCGGCGACCCCAGGCAGGGAGAAAAGCTGCTACAGCCATTGCGCACGGCCGTCAAAGCCCGCAGCGATACCATCACCTCGCAAGACTATGTCACCGTGCAAAAACAGTTCGACGGCCCCCCGCTCTCGACAGTAAACAACTATCTCAAAGGTGGCTTTGTGGCTGAGCTCAGCCCGGCGTTGATCGAGGCCATCATCAATGAGGTCAAGCCCGACGCGGTGCTGAATGTCGAACTGCTGCACTGCGGCGGTGCCATCGGCGACGTGGCGCCGACAGGCTCGGCGATCGCGCACCGCAGCGAGCTATTCCAGCTGCTGGTAACTGCCGGCTGGAAGGACGCTGCCGACAATGAGCGCCAGCGCGCCCGGGTGCACGCCGCCTGGGACAAGGTCAACCGTTTCACCAACGGCTTCTACGTCAATCTCAACAGCGCCGACCAGAAGAACGTGGACGACAACTACGGCCCGAACCGCGCGCGGCTGGCGGCGGTCAAGCGGCAGTATGATCCGGGCAACCTGTTTCGGCTGAACGCGAACATCCGGCCGGCGGCGTGATTCAGGACTCGACGATTGTGGAATGCATTGCGTGACTCGCCAAGCGACGATCGACAACGAGTCCGCCGCTGACCAACACAAAACCCGCACACCAGAGAAAATAGCCCAATTTCAGATTGCTGAACGCATCGATCACGGAGATAACGAACACCTATAGGTTGAGCACGGTCGCCGTTAGCATTAACCACGGCACTAGTGTCCGCGGCCATCGCCGTCGCGACCATAGTGGCAGCGGTGTCAGCGACGTGGTGAGGGTGGTTACCTGTGCATTGAACGCAAGCATGACCTCGCGCATCACGGCCCAGCCACTGAACACACCGAAGAACTCGTACCAGGGCAAAAAGAGCGAACTGGCATAGAGCAGCCAGCCTGCCGTCGCCACAGCCAGTGCGAGGCGTTTCATGCCTCATTCTAGGATTGCGTTGCCGTATCGATGCCTTCCACCACACAACGACACTCAAACATGCGCCGTACGAAGGGATGTTCAGCCTGGATGTTCATTGTGCGCAAGCGTCGCTTGCCGACCCGCGCATCGAGCATCGCCCGCCCCCTACAACCGACCGGGCCAAGCGCAATTCCACCTGCTGGTTCAATCTGGACCATCGCATGGCACTATTATATTCCACCTGGCGACGAGCTGACGCAACGCTGATTGCCAGGCTTGGCAAACATTCCCTAGAATGATTCCACGCTGCTCTGATCACTACCTCCGCGAGGAATCCGTCATGACGACAACACTGTGGCTGCGAATATCAGCGGTTATCGCGCTGCTGTTCGCAGCCGGGCACACGCTGGGTGGGCGCACACAC
>JAYUZE010000179.1:0-3475 GCA_043752035.1 Gammaproteobacteria bacterium | reverse complement strand
GCCTTGCCCTGGGTGTACCAGCGGTGATCTGCGTTCTGCACCGCGATCCAGCTGAGGTCGGCGCGCCACTTTGCATAATGCCAGGTGAGCGAGGCGCTGCCGTAGGTGTAGGAGGCATAGTCGATGTCACGTGGCCCGTAGAAGCCCACGCCCAGCAGCGCGTCCAGGTGTGCCCGCAGGCTGCGGTGCGCCGAGAGCTCGAAGGTGTAGACCCGTTTGCTGCGCTCGACCGTGTAGCCGTAGGTCGTGAACAGGTTCACAGCCGGCGCATAGCCGACCGTGGCGTAGAGCTGATCGCGCCACGACAGCGCCGCAGCGAATTCGTTGTAGTCGTAGTTGATCGGCCGCGGATCGTGCGGATAGGCATAGTGGGTGGCGCTCAACGCCAGGTTGAAATCGCTCCCCAGCGGCCGCGTCCATTGCAGGTAGCTGTCGAGCTCGACACTGTGCTTGTGCGGTTGCAGCTGCACCTGTGAACCCCAGAAACCGAACGACCATCCCGGCGCAAACAACAAGTGCAGGTCGCCCTGCAGTGCAACCTCGCCGCGATTCTGCGATATGCCGCGCAGCACGTAATCGCTCGAGGCGCCGATGGAGCCGGCGATGTTCGCAGCGCCGGCTGCGACGCACGGCAGCGCAGCCAGAAACGGTGCGAGGATTGCACCCATGCTGTGTCGCTGGCTGCCCAGAGCCTTCACCTTCAGTTGTTGCATGCCGGGTGGATTGTAAACGACCCACTGCAGCGGCACACACTTCAAAGGTAAGCATGCACCTCGAAGAATGCCTGGCGTGAGTCGGCAGCCGAGCTCTGCGCAGCGCTGGCGCTGCGTGCCCCGGCGCGTAGTTGAATATAAGGAAAGGGCGTGTATTCAAACACCACGCTGTGTCGTTGCTGCAGATCATCGGGGCGGCGCCGGTCGGGATCGAGCCACTCACCGGTCAGTTTCAGATTGATGCCCGGGGCCACGTGCCAGTTGCACTCGAGCAGCGCCGCCGCAAATTGCGCATCGCTGGCGTTACTGCGCGCCGCCTGCACCAGGTCGACCTCAGCGAGCCAGGCCAGGCGAGCGGTGCGCAGCCCCGCGAATAGCGCGGCCGAGCGGCTGCGCGCGGCGGCATTGTCGTTGCGATCGAGGCCGGCACCGACACGCCAGCGATCGACCACGCGTACCAGTTGCAGGCCGTACTGCAGGCCACTGTTGGCCGAGCTGCCGCCGGCCAGGCCGCCGCTGAGCGCGAACTGTGCTTCCCACTTGCCCTGTTGCCAGCCCAGCTCCAGCGCGTTGTCCGGTGTGTCCATGTTGATGCCGGCCACCTGGCGCGTGTAGGCCTGCTGATCCTGCAGGCGTAGTCCGAAGGGCAGGTACATACGCCCGGCCTTCGCATACCAGTGCGCAGCAGCGGAGCGGTACATCACCCAGGCTTCGCGGTTCACGGCATTGTCGGGTGCCAGCTGCTCATCGACATAGAAAAGCAAACGCTCAGGCACCACCGACACCGCGAGATACGCGCGCAACTGCTCGAAGCTCAGGTTGCTGCGCGCGCTGCTGCCTGCTGTGTGCTGCCAGGTGGCCGCAGCGCGCAGATCGCCACCGACTGCGAACCACTGGTTTACTGTGCCGTTCCAGGCCGGCGCACTGGCCGGCAAGGCACGTGCCGCAAGCTGCGTTTGCGCAATCGCATTGCCCAGCGCATTGCGTGCGCCACCGCCAGTCGGGTTCACGTGACACTGCGCACAGGCGAGGCCTTGCTGCACGGCGATATAGGGCTCGGCCAGCGCGCGCCTGACAGGCAGCGCACACAGTGTCGCTGTTAACAGCCACGTGGCCAGACGAACACTGCGCACTACGCTGCCGCGATTAGCTCTGTCCATGCGCTTGAGTGCCGCAACTCACGCGAATGGTTCTCAGAACTTTTTGCATCGGCGCGTGGCACTCATCCACGCAGCTGTGTGCGCTGTGCACCGGTAGTGGGGATCCAACATGAATCATGCGTACGTTAATTCAGCCGCGCCTGTGCGGCATCTGCTGGTGTCGATCTGCTGTGCGTTCGCGATCGCAGCCTGCGGCGGCGGCTATGGTGGCGGCACTTCCGGCGGTGGCGGCGGTGGCGCCTGCGGCATGTATGCTTCCTGCACGCCTACTGTGACGATGAGTGCCCCCGCGGCCAGCAGCACCGTCAGTGGCACGGTGACGCTCAGCGCCACGGCTACTGCCGTGGGTACCTATACTGTGAGCAGCGTGCAATTCAAAGTTGACGGCACCGCGGTCGGCACTGCCGACACTACCGCGCCCTATAGCTACGCTTGGGATTCGACCACTGCAACCGATGGTGCTCACCAGATCAGTGCGATGGTCACCGACTCTGCCGGGCAGACCGTCAACTCTGCAAACGTGAGCGTTACGGTCTCGAACAGCGGCGCCTTCGCGCTTACGCTATCACCCGATCAGCTGTTTCCGGTGCCAGCCTCGACCGCTACCGGCACTGGCACGCTCACGTTCAACAACACCACGGGGCAGGGGAGCGGCCACGTCACGCTCAGCGGCATGAGCGCGACCGCCGTTGAACTTGGCGATGCCTACGCGGGCTCGGCCAGCACGGCGATCTCCACGCTGGTGCAGAATGCCGGCAACGCCAATCAATGGGACATTACCAACCTGACGCTCGACGCCCAGCAGCGCGCTGACCTGCTGGCCGGCAAGCTCTACGTGCTCGCGCGCTCGGCCGCGTTTACCGGCGGCGAGCTGCGTGCACAGCTGCTGCCGCCTGGCTTCAGCCTGAAAGTCGAATCGCTGTTCGGCGCGGTGGAAGTGCCGGCAGTCAGCAGTGGCGGATCGGGCCAGGTGGCCCTGACTGTGGACTCCATCGGGCTCAAGGCCGCAGTGCATGTGACGGTCGCCGGCATCGCGCCCAACGGCGCCGAGGTGGACAGCGGTGCTGTCGGTACCAATGGCACGACGCTGGCCACGCTGACGGTGGATGCGCTCAATAGCCACCACTATTTGAATGAATCGGTAACGCTCGCCGCGGCAGATCTCACCAGCATCAACGGCGGCAACTGGTACGCCAATGTGTTTACCGCAGCACACGCCACCGGCGAGTTGCGCGGCCCCGCGGCGACGCTGACACAATTGCAAACCGCAATCTTCACGCCGCACTGCTCGGGCTGCCACACCGGTGGCGGTGCCGCGCTCCCGGCATCGCAGAATCTCACTGCTGGCAATACCTACGCCAACATTGTCGGTGTCGCGAGCGTGGAGCAATCAGCGCTGATGCGCATCGCTCCCGGCGCCCCGGACAACAGCTACCTGGTGCGCAAGGTGCAGGGCACGCCCGGCATCAGCGGCGTACAGATGCCGGCCGGCGGCACGCCGTTGACGCAGACGCAGATCGATATGCTCCGCGGATGGGTTGTTGCTGGGGCGCAGAACAACTAGGAGCGCGGGTGGGTGGTGGCGAAGCGGGCCTGACCCTG
>JAYUZE010000178.1:0-5407 GCA_043752035.1 Gammaproteobacteria bacterium | reverse complement strand
TACTGTACGGATATACAGTCTTATTGCAAGTGTTGTAGGCGTCGCAGCGGCGGGAACAGGAAAGCCCAGCTCAACGCGCAGGCCAGGGTGAGCACGCCGCCGATCACCACTGCCGGCACGGTGCCGAACCAGCTGGCAGTCAGCCCAGATTCGAATTCGCCCAGTTCATTCGAGGCGCCGATGAACATCGAATTCACCGCACTCACCCGTCCACGAATCTCATCGGGCGTGGCCAGCTGCACCAGGATTGCCCTGATATAAACGCTGATCATGTCGCCGCTGCCGCTGATCAGCAGCACCACGCAGGACAATGCGAAGCTGCGCGTCAGGCCGAACACGATCATGCAGAGGCCAAACACCGCGACGCCGCCCAGCAGCCAGCTGCCGGCGTTATTGCGTATCGGCCGCATCGTCAGCGCGATGCCGGCCAGCGCAGCGCCCGCGCCAGGCGCCGCGCGCAGCAGACCCAGACCCACCGGCCCCGAGTGCAGCACATCGCTGGCGTAGATCGGCAGCAGCGCCACCACGCCGCCGAACAGCACCGCGAACAGGTCCAGCGATATCACGCCCAGCACCAGGCGATTGCGGATTACGAAGCGCAGGCCTTCGAGAAAGCGGCGCGTACTACCGATCGCGGGCGGCGCGACCGAGCGCGTCGGCGCGCGAATCAGATACATCGCAATACTGGTAGTCGCAAACAGCAGCAGGCAGGTGCCATAGACCGCGCGCGGACCGATCAGGTACAGCACACCGCCCAGCACCGGCCCGCCGACGGTGGCAATCTGGTAAAGCATGGCATTGAGCGCCACAGCGCCGCCAAATTCCTCGCGCGCCACCAGCTGCGGCAACATCGCCTGCAGCGCTGGCGTCCAGAATGCATGCGTGGCGCCGAACACCCCGAGCAACAGGTAAATGGGCCAGACGGTGTGCAGCGGTGTTGCACTCATCAGCAACAGGGCCAGCGCGCATAGCGCCTCGATCGCATAGGCGATCACGACCACGGTGCGCCGCTCGGCATGATCGGCCACGTGACCACCGACCAGCACCAGCGCCACGAACGGCAGAAAGGCGCTGAGGCCCGCCAGTCCCAGCGCCAACGGATCGTGCGCGATCGCATACACATGCCAGCCGACGCCGACCACCAGCATCTGCGCACTCACGGTGCCGCACAGTCTCCCCAGCGCGTAGCAGGCGGGATTGCGCCGGCGCAGGGTGGCAAGCGCCGCCACGCCGGTACCGCTCAACGCGCCGCCGCGGCGCTGCCCGTCGCCTGCACGCTCAGCCTGCCAGAAAGCTGCGATAGGCCAGGTTGGCGGTCTCGTCGGTGTAGGGGAAACCCAGCTCCTTGAGATGCAGCAGGAACTGTTCGCGCTCCTGCTTCGGCACCTGGATGCCCGCCAGCACCCGGCCGTTGTCCGAGCCGTGATTGCGATAATGGAACAGCGTGATGTTCCAGTTGGTGCCTATGGCCTTCAGGAAACGCAACAGCGCACCGGGACGCTCGGGAAATTCGAAGCGATACAGCAACTCATCGGTCAGACCGTTCCCCAGGCCCCCGACCATGAAGCGCACATGGAGCTTCGCCATCTCGTTGGCGCTCATGTCGATGACGCCGAACCCGGCCGCGCGCAGGCGCGCGCTGACCGCGGCGTAGTCTTCCTGTCCGGCGCCCGTCGAAAAACCGACGAACAGGCGGGCACGCTCGGTGCCCTGATAACGGTAGTTGAATTCAGTGACGCTGTGCTGGCCGAGCGCTTCACAGAAGCGCAAGAAGCTGCCGCGCTGCTCGGGAATCTCGACCGCCAGCAGCGACTCGCGGCCGCCGCCCAGATCGGCGCGCTCGGCGATATGACGCAGCCGGTCAAAATTCATGTTGGCACCGCTGCAGATCGCCACCAGCCGCTGGCCTGCTGCCGTGCCGCGCGCCATGTACTGCTTGATGCCGGCCACGGCCAGCGCGCCCGAGGGCTCGAGTATCGCGCGCGTATCCTCGAATACGTCCTGGATCGCAGCACAGATCTGGTCGGTGGTGACCAGCAGTACTTCATCGACGTAGCGGCGGGCCAGTGCAAAAGTCTCCTCGCCCACGCGCCGCACAGCGACGCCATCGGCGAACAGGCCCACGTGCTCGAGCGTCACGCGCTGCTTCGCGCGCAGCGATTCATACATGGCCGCGGCGTCCTCGGGTTCGACCCCGATGATGCGCACGCGCGGATAGACCTGTTTCACGAACGCGGCGATACCGGCGATCAATCCACCGCCGCCCACCGGCACGAAGATCGCATCGATCTCGCCGCCGGTCTGGCGGACGATCTCCATGCCGATGGTACCCTGCCCCGCGATCACATCCGGGTCGTCGAAGGGATGCACAAAGGTCAGGCCCTGCGCGCGCGCCAATTCGAGCGCGTGATCGTAGGCGACGTCGTAGAGGTCTCCGTGCAACACGACTTCGCCGCCCAGGTCGGCGACCGCCTGCACCTTGATGGCCGGTGTAGTTTCGGGCATCACGATCACGGAGCGCACACCGCGCCGGCTTGCTGCCAACGCCACGCCCTGGCCGTGATTGCCCGCCGAGGCGCAGATCACACCGCGCGCCGCGACCGCGCTGTTGAGATGAGCGATCTTGTTGTAGGCGCCGCGCAGCTTGAAGGAAAAGACCGGCTGCAGGTCCTCACGCTTCAGGCGCACGTCGGCGCCCAGGCGCCGCGACAGCCGTGGGGCAGCATCCAAAGGCGATTCGATGGCGACGTCGTAGACGCGCGCCTTTAGTATGCGTTGCAGATAGTCGTCGCTCATATCCATATCGTACACGGACCAAGGCCGTGCACCCTGAGCGGAATCGACTATTGCGGTGGGCTGGCGGCGGCTTCGGCGGGTGGCTTGAGGATGTAGCGAAACCCGGTCTTGCCGATCGTCACCAGATCGCCGTCAGAAAGCTGCTGGCGCGTCACGCGCACGCCGTTGACGTAGACGCCATTGGTACTGTTGAGATCCTCGAGCACGGTACCGCTGGTCGAGACCAGCACCACGGCGTGATGGCGGCTGATGAATTCCGCATCAATGCACAGATCGTTGTCGGGAGTGCGACCGATGGTGGTGGTACGCCGCAGCAGGTGCACGATGCCGGTGTCGCCCTCGGTACGCACCAGCAGTCGCACCTGGCCATCGAGCGCGGGCTGCGCATTGGTGGGGGCCGGGGCACCAAAATCGCCGGTGGCGGCGAGTGGTTCGAGCGACTCGAGGTCGCGGCGCGCGGCGCGTTCGCTTAGCAGGTGCTCGGCGCTCGAGACTCTGGCGCGCAAGGCGGTTTCATTGCTCTCGAGTCTCGCGATGCGCGCGGCGCGCTGCTGCTGTTCGTGCTCGTGCGTACGTATGACATCCTCGGCAGCGGCCAGGTCGCCGCGCAACGATTCGATGCTGAGCTGCGCAGCCCGCAGCTGTTGATGCAGCACCCGCAAGGCCTCGCCGTGATCGGCGGCGTCGCGCTCGAGCCCAGCAATACCGCTGAGCGCCGATTCGTGTCGCTGCTGCGCGCCCGCGGCTGCTTCCTGCACCCGGGTCAGCGCAGCACTCAATTCTTCGGCACGGGCTTGCTGGGCCGCAGTCTGCGCCTGCGCCCGGACACTCTCATCGCGCGCATACGCGGTTTCGGCGTGCGCGACTTCGACCTGGGTCCGCGCCGCCGCCAGCTCACTGGCCAGCCCCGCCAGGCGCGCATCGCGTTCATCGACCAGCGCTTCGCGCTCGCGAAACATGGAATCGTACAGGTAGCGCCGGCCCTCGAGGTGTTGCAGCGCCTCGCTATGCGCGGCCGTCTGGCGTCGCAATTCCGCCAGGTCACTCTGTGCACGGACCAGCGCCGACTCGCGCTGCGTGCGCTCGCGCTCCCAGTCCTGCTGCTGCGTGCTCTGAAGCGCAGTGTGCCGCTCGCGCACCTTGGCGGCGCTATTGAGCTCAGCCTGCACACGCTCCAGGCGCGCACGCAGGTCATCGCGCTCGGCCTCGCCCAGGCGATGCTGTTCGACGCGCGTTGCCAATTCTTTGCCGAGCTCATTGAGCCGCTGCAGTCCCGCGGCTTGCTCGGCGGCATGTGCGGCGGCGATTTCGCTGACCTGCGCAGCGGCGGCATCTCTGGCGCGTTCGTGGCCACGGCCGGTATCGGGCAGTACCGGACGCAGGAATTCCTCGGTGACGGCACTGGCCGCGAGCTCGCTGGCGGCGAGCTGCGGCGCGACCCAGGTGTCGGTCCGACCATCGATCGCCGCCGGAAGGCTTGGCAGCTCAACGGTGTCGTCCAGATCGTCGCTCACCGGCAATACCCGGTGTTTGTTGGTGCTCATGATTGAAGTGGAGTCTACGCCAAGGATGTGACTCAGGCCGCCGCCTGGTCTGAAACTGCGAAGTGCTACTTAAGTGACGACGTTTAGAATAAAATACCTAGTTATATCATCAAGTTGTGCGCGCACTGTGTCACTGCCAAGGGCCTCGTCGCCCGCAGCGGCCAGCGAAAGTTCGTGCCACGCCACGCCGGCTTTGCGCGCCTCGTTCACGGCTGTGGCCGGCGCTGCGGACCAGGCCATGCGTCGTACCAATGCCGGGCGCTGCGCCTTGAGCATCAGTGCCGTCGCGACGCCTTCGGCATGCGCGATCACATCGACGCGGCGCTGATGGAGCGAGTCGAGAAGGTCGGCCACGGCCAGCGCCCACTGCTCCGGCCCGGCAGCTCCCGGCGGCGCGTCGGAACCGCCGCAACCCGGCAGGTCAGGCGCATAGATCGATCGATTGCCACCCAGTGGCGCGAGCAGCGCGGTGTAAAAGCTGCCCAGGCCACGCGCACCCGGCAGGCACAGCAGCGCCGTCGCTTCATCGAATCCACCGCCAGGCGGAATCGCCTGGTGCACGTGCAGCTGTCCGTAGCAACAGTCGAAATAAGTGCGCCGTACGCGCGCCACCGCGCTCATCGCTGCTGCTCCGCATCGCAGTGCAGCCGATGCAGGAAACGATGAATCAGCGGCGCGGCGATGACGCCGGCAAAGGCCAGCACCGCGATACCGGAATAGAGCGCGTAGCTGCCGGCAAAGATCTTGCCGGCGGTGCTGGCTGGTGTTGCGATCGGGCCCATGCCGGCGAGGATCATCGCCGCATTCTCGTAGGAGTCGACCCAATCGAGACCGACGATGCTGTGGTAACCCAGCATGCCGACGATCAGCGAGATGAAGATCAGCGTGCCGCCCAGTGCCAGGCTGCGCAGCTGGCGGCGCAAAAACAGCGGAAATGCCGCCACCGGTTGCGACCTGTGCTCGAAATGGCCTACGCGCCTGGAGGGATTCACGGATACACCATGTTGCTGGCCAGTCTCAGGGCGCCAGTCTCAGGGCGCCAATTTTAGTAACTGCCGGGACAATGT
>JAYUZE010000177.1:0-5585 GCA_043752035.1 Gammaproteobacteria bacterium | reverse complement strand
GCGGCGCGTGCACGCACCAGGCCTTCGACCGGTTCGTCATCGCGAAAGCGCTGCTGCAGTTCCTGCTGGCCCTGCGCCAGCAGCTGACGGCACACCTCGGCTGAGCACTGCCCGTTCTTCAGCACTTCCGGCAGGCGCCCGAGCAGTGGCCAGTCGAGCGAGACCGTGATGGTGCTGGTCAGTTCCTCGAGCGCTTCCGGATCGGCAATCATGCCGCGGCGCGCTCGGCAGCGCTCAAGCTCAGCACCTCGTGGCCCGTGTGGGTAACCAGCACCATGTGTTCCCACTGCGCCGAGAGCGAGTGATCCTTGGTGACTACCGTCCAGCCGTCGGGCAGCACCCGCGTGTGTCGATGGCCGGCGTTGATCATCGGCTCGATCGTGAACACCATGCCGGGGAGCAGTTCCATGCCGGTACCGGCCTCGCCGTAATGCAGCACCTGCGGTTCCTCGTGATACACCCGGCCGATGCCGTGCCCACAATATTCACGCACCACCGAGAAGCCCGCGTTCTCGGTATGCAGCTGGATCGCGTGGCCGATGTCGCCAAGTTGCATGCCCGGCTTCACGATATCGATAGCCTTCCACATCGCCTCGCGGCAGGTGGCGGCCAGGCGCTGCGCAAGTACCGGCGCCTTGCCGGCGTAATACATGCGGCTGGTGTCGCCGTGGTAGCCGTCCTTGATTACGGCGACATCGACATTCACGATATCGCCGCTCTTGAGCACCCGATCACTCGGTATGCCATGGCAAACCACATGGTTCACGGAAGTGCACACCGTCTTGGGAAAACCGCGATACCCGACGTTCGCCGGCGTGATCTTCTGTACGTTCACAATGTAGTCGTTGCAAATCCGGTCGAGCTCATCGGTGGTGATGCCAGGAGCGACGTGCTCGCCGATCATGTCTAGCACATCGGCCGCGAGGCGCCCGGCGACCCGCAATTTGTCCTGTGCTTCCGGGGACTTAAGCGTTACCTGGGTGGATCGGAGCATGGGTTTTGGGGCCTGTCTGACTGGATACCCGGAGCGTTGTCCGGGCGATGGGTTCATGGTATAAAGCGCGGCCTTTTTTGGCAAACCAATCCACACGCGTATCAGTAACTTGCGGCTGGGTGTCCTCACTAACCCTGGGGATCGTCGTCAAGGGTACGCGGAGGCCCTAACCCAACCATGAGGAACAGACCATGACCAGCGTGTCCATGCGACAGATGCTGGAAGCGGGCGTCCACTTCGGACATCAGACCCGCTTCTGGAACCCCAAGATGGCTCCCTACATCTTTGGCGAACGAAACCGTATTCATATCATCAACCTCGAAAAGACCCAGCCACTGTTCGCGGACGCCGCCGCTTTCATCAAGCGCATGGTCGGCGACGGCGGGCGGGTACTGTTCGTGGGTACCAAGCGCTCGGCGCGCGACGCGGTCGCCACCGAAGCCGTGCGCTGCGGTATGCCCTATGTGAACCAGCGCTGGCTGGGCGGCATGCTCACTAATTTCAAAACGCTGCGCCAGTCGATCAAGCGCCTCGCCGATCTCGAGGAGCTGACCGCTACCGGGGCCATTGAAAAGCGTGGCAAGAAAGAAGGCACGATGCTGCGCCGCGAGATGATCAAGCTCGAGAAGAGCCTGGGTGGCATCAAGCTGATGGAATCGCTCCCGGACGTGCTGTTCGTGGTCGACGTCGGTCACGAGATGATCGCGATCCAGGAAGCCCGCAAGCTTGGCATTCCCGTGGTCGCGGTGGTCGACACCAACTGCTCACCCGATGGCATCGATCACATCATCCCTGGTAACGATGACGCGATGCGCGCCATTCAGCTGTATGCGAGCGCGGTGGCCGACGCCGTGATCGACGGCAAGTCCTCCGTGCCGCAGTTGGCGGTCAGCGAAGACGAATTCGTGGAGCTGGATGCCGAAGGCAACCCGCGCCGCAAGCCCGGCCGCAACGCGCGTCCCGCCAAGCCTGCCGCCCCGGTGCGCAACCGGCGCGGTCCGCCGCCCACCGCCGCCCGCCGCCGTCCGGCGGTCAACGCGGCCACCGCCGCGGCGATGGGTGCGACGACGCCCAACGCCCCCAACGCCCCCAACGCCCCCGAGGCCCCCGAGGCCCCCGACACCCCCGAGGCCGCTGCGGTGTCGGCGGAAGTCTCCGATGCCGAGCTGGGTATCGACACTGACATGGATGACATCGGTCACCTGGGCGAGACCCCGCCCTCGGCGACTGCGACCGCGACCGCGCGGCGTCGTCCCGCGCCCGGCGCTGCCGGCGCCCGTCGCGCCCCGCGCGGCTGAATCAGGATCAATGGAGTTGTCATGAGCGTCACTGCTGAAGTGGTCCGCCAGCTGCGCGAGCGCACCGGCGCCGGCATGATGGAATGCAAGAAGGCCCTGGTCGAAACCCAGGGCAATCTGGACGCCGCCGCCGAGTTGATGCGCAAGCAGGGCCTGGCCAAGGCCGACAAGAAGGCGACGCGCATCGCTGCCGAGGGCGTGATCGCTCATCACGTGGCCGCCGACGGGCACAGTGCGGCGCTGGTCGAAGTGAACTGCGAGACCGATTTCGTCGCCCGCGAGCACGATTTCCAGGCTTTCGCGACCGAAGTGGCGCGCAGCGCACTGGCCAGCCGTCCGGCCAGCATCGCGGCGCTGCAGGCCCTGAAGCTTGCATCCGGCGACAGCATCGATGAGCGTCGTCGTGCGCTGGTGGCCAAGATCGGTGAGAACATTTCCCTGCGCCGCACGGTCGCGCTGGCCAGCAGTGGGCCGCTGGGCACCTATCTGCACGGCTCGCGCATCGGCGTGCTGGTGGCGCTCGAGGGTGGCGATGCCACTCTGGCGCGCGATTTGGCGATGCATATCGCCGCCAGCAATCCGCGCTACATCTCGCTGGCCGACGTGCCGGCCGCCGAGCAGGCCAAGGAGCGCGAGATCCTGACCGAGCAGGCGCAGAAAGAGGGCAAGAGCCCGGAAATCGCCGCCAAGATGGTCGAGGGCAGGCTGCGTAAATCAATGGGCGAGATCACTTTGCTGGGCCAGCCCTACGTGAAGGATCCCGACCAGAGCGTGGAAAAGCTGCTGAAGACAGCCGGTGCCCGGGTGCGCGAGTTCGTGCGCTATGAAGTGGGCGCCGGCATCGAGAAAAAACAGGAAGATTTCGTCGCCGAAGTCATGGCCCAGGTCAGCGCCGCGGGGCGCAGCTGAAGGCCCGGCGCGCCGCCGCGTAGCAACGTTCAAAAAAGCCCCGCTGATGCGGGGCGTTTTTTATAAGGAGCCGCAATGAATCGCATGCTGGTGAAGCTCTCGGGCGAAGCCCTGCTGGGCAATGCCGACTACGGCATCGATCCGCTGATGCTCAAGCGCGTCGCCGGCGAACTGTGCGACGTGCTGGCCCTAGGTATCCAGCTCGCGGTGGTGGTGGGTGGCGGCAATATTTTTCGTGGCGCGGGTCTGGCACGCGCGGGCATGGATCGTGTCACCGCCGACCAGATGGGCATGCTGGCTACCGTAATGAACGCGCTGGCGATGCAGGACGCGCTCGAGCAGATGAACGTGCATGCGCGCGTGATGTCGGCGATCCGTATCAACGAAGTGTGCGAAGACTACATCCGCCGCCGTGCCATGCGGCACCTGGAAAAAGGCCGCCTCGTGATCTTCGCGGCCGGTACCGGTAACCCCTTTTTCACCACCGATACTGCGGCATCGCTGCGCGCCATTGAGATCGAGGCCCAGTTGCTGCTCAAGGCCACCAAGGTCAGCGGCATCTATTCCGAAGACCCGATGAAAAACCCCGCCGCGCGCCACTATCCGAAACTCACCTTCGATCAGGTGCTGACCGAGCGGCTCAATGTGATGGATGCTACGGCGATCGTGATGTGCCGGGATCACAACCTGCCACTGCGGGTGTTCAACCTCAATAGCGGGGGGGATTTGCTGCGGATTGCGCGTGGGGAAGACGTCGGTACGCTCGTGACCAACGGCTAACCGGCCGCGCGGTGCAAGGCCCGGCCGGAGTCTCCATGGACGGATTCACGGCGTTCCCGGACAATGCTCTGCATAATCGCAGCCCAGCCCGGTGCCAAAAGTACGCGTCCGGGTCTGGTTCTGATTCAGATCCTGGGGGACCCAAATGCTGGACGACATCAAGAAAGACGCCACCACCAGAATGCAAAAGTGCGTGCAGGTCTTCCTGGGCGACCTGAAGAAAATGCGTACCGGCCGCGCCCACCCGAGCCTGATCGATCACCTGAAGGTCGATTACTACGGCAATGACGTTCCGCTGCAGCAAGTGGCCAATATCAGCGTCGAGGACGCGCGCACGCTGGTGGTCTCGCCCTGGGAGAAGCAGATGGTGCAGGCTATCGAGAAGGCGATCCACAAATCGGACCTGGGCCTCACGCCGATGACCGCTGGCACGGTGATCCGCATCCCGTTGCCGCCGCTGACCGAAGAGCGGCGCCGGGATATCACCAAGGTGGTGCGGCACGACGCGGAGAATGCGCGCGTCAGCGTGCGCAACGTCCGCCGCGATGTGCTGGCGGATGTGAAGGAAATGCTCAAGGAGAAGATGATTTCGCAGGACGATGAGCGCAAGGCGCAGGATGAGATCCAGAAACTGACCGACCGGCACGTGGCCGAAATCGATCAGCAGCTGGCGGCCAAAGAGAAAGAGATCCTGCAGGTCTAGTCGATGATTGTGCCGCGGCACATCGCCATAGTGATGGATGGCAACGGCCGCTGGGCTCAGGGGCGCGGAGCCGTGCGCAGCGAAGGTCACCGCTCGGGCCTCGACCCTGTGCGCATGGTGATCGAGGAGTGCCTGCGGGCGCAGGTGGGGGCACTGACACTGTTTGCGTTCAGCAGCGAGAACTGGTCGCGGCCGGCCGATGAAGTCGCCGGCATCATGAACCTGTTCTTCGATGCACTGGAGGCCGAGCTGCCGGCCCTCGACACCAACGGCGTACGTGTGCGCTTCATCGGTGAGCGCACGGCGCTGGCGCCGGCGTTGCGTGCGCGCATGGAAGAGGCCGAAGCACTGACGCAGGGCAATGCAGCCTTGCAACTGCAGGTGGCCATCAGCTACGGCGGTCGTCAGGACATCCTCACGGCTGCGCGGCAGGTGGCTGGCGCCTGCGAGCGCGGCGAGCTGCGCAGCGCCGAGCTGGACGAGAGCCGCTTTGCCGGGCACCTGGCGCTCGCGGGCCTGCCAGATCCCGACCTCTTCATCCGCACTGGCGGCGAGCAGCGCATCAGCAATTTCCTGCTGTGGAACCTGGCCTACAGCGAGCTGTATTTCACGGCGACGCTGTGGCCCGATTTCAGCAGCGCTGAATTCGCGCTGGCGCTGCGCGAATACGCCGGACGCCAGCGGCGCTTCGGCCACAGCAGCGCGCATCTGCAGGACGCCTGAAATGCGCGCGCGAATACTCACCGCGATCGTGCTGGGCGCCGTGCTGCTGGGCGTGTTGCTGTACGCACCGCCGGTGGCAGTGCGGGGGCTGTTTGGCCTGTTCGTGGTGGCCGGGGCCTGGGAGTGGGCGGCCTTCGCCGGCTGCACGCAGCGTGCGCTGCGCCTGGCATTCGTGCTC
>JAYUZE010000176.1:0-13170 GCA_043752035.1 Gammaproteobacteria bacterium | reverse complement strand
TCGACCGCGGAAGACCCGGCGGAAATCAACCTGCCCGGCGTCAACCAGGTCAACGTGAACAACAAGGTCGGCCTGACCTTCGCGGCCGCGCTGCGCTCGTTCCTGCGTCAGGACCCGGACGTGGTGATGGTGGGCGAAATCCGCGATCTCGAGACCGCCGAAATAGCGATCAAGGCCGCGCAGACCGGCCACCTGGTGCTTTCAACGCTGCACACCAACGATGCGCCGCAGACCCTCACACGCCTGATCGACATGGGCGTGAAGCCTTACGCGATCGCGACTTCGGTGAGCCTGATCATCGCCCAACGTCTGGCGCGCAAGCTGTGCGCGAGCTGCAAGCAGCTGGCCGACATTCCGCACGAAGCCTTGCGCAAGGAAGGCTTCCAGGAAGCCGATATTCCCACCCTCAAGATCTACAGTGCCAAGGGCTGCCAGAACTGTACCGACGGCTACAAGGGCCGTGTTGGTATCTACCAGGTGATGCCGGTCACCGAGGAGATCGGCCGCCTCATCATGGCGGGCGGCAATGCCATCGACATCAGTGACCAGGCTGCCAAGGAAGGGGTCTGGGATCTGCGCCGCGCGGGCCTTGAGAAGGTCAAGGTGGGCGCGACCAGTCTTGATGAAATCAACAGCGTAACGGTTGAGTAATACTTATGGCCCAATCGAGCAGTGCAATCCGCAGAGTCAAGAAAGACGTCGCCTATAAATGGGAAGGTCGCGATCGCAAGGGCCAGAAGGTCACGGGCCGGCTGGTTGCGGCCAACGAGCAGGCGCTGCGCGGCGAGCTGCGCCGCCAGGGCATTGCCGCTACCCGCATCAAGCAGCAGTCGCAGTCCTCTGCCGGCGGCAAGGTCAACCCCGGCGACATCGCCATCTTCAGCCGCCAGCTCGCCACGATGCTGGGCGCCGGCATCCCACTGGTGCAGGCTTTCGAGATCATCGGCGCCGGCCATGAAAAGCCGTCGATGCGCAAGCTCCTGCTCGAAATCAAGGGCGACATCGAGGGCGGCACCTCGTTGCACGAGGCGCTGGGCAAGCATCCACTGCATTTCGACGACCTGTTTGTAAACCTCACCGAGGCGGGCGAGCAGGCCGGCGCGCTCGAATCGCTGCTCGACAAGATCGCGACCTACAAGGAAAAAACCGAAGCCATAAAGAAGAAAGTAAAAAAGGCGCTGTTCTATCCGGCTGCGGTACTGGTGGTGGCGCTGATCGTCACGACCATCCTGCTGCTGTTCGTCATTCCGCAGTTCGAGACACTGTTCAAGGGTTTCGGTGCCGACTTGCCAGCATTCACCCAGATGGTCATCGACCTGTCCAAATTCGTGCAACATGACGGCATATTCATTGCTGTGGTGATCGGCGTCGGTATCTACTCGTTCACCTATTTTCATAAGCGTTCTCGCAAGATGCGCGAGTGGCTCGATCGGGCCATGCTGCATTTGCCGGTTATCGGTCCGATCCTCAACAAGGCGGCAATCGCGCGCTTCGCACGCACGCTCTCGACCATGTTCTCGGCCGGCGTGCCGCTGGTCGAGGCGCTGGAATCGGTCGCTGGCGCGACCGGCAACATTGTTTACGAGAATGCGGTCATGAAGATGCGCGACGAGGTCGCCACCGGCCAGCGTCTGCAGCGCTCGATGGAAAACACCGGCATGTTCCCCAACATGGTGGTGCAGATGATCGCGGTGGGCGAAGAATCCGGTTCGCTCGACACGATGTCGGGCAAGGTCGCAAACTTCTACGAGGAAGACGTCGACAACGCGGTCGACAGCATGTCGAGCCTGCTCGAACCGCTGATCATGGCCATCCTTGGCGTGCTGGTCGGCGGCCTGGTAATCGCGATGTACCTGCCGATCTTCAAGCTCGGTGCGGTCGTCTAGTCGATCGTGCTCGAACTGCTGGCGCATTTGCCCGCGCTGTTTATCGCGCTGGCCCTGGTGTCGGGCCTGCTGATCGGCAGCTTCCTGAATGTGGTGATCTACCGCGTGCCGCTGATGCTGGAGCGCGAATGGCGGGTGCAGTGCGCCGAACATGCACTGGCCACGGCGCCGCCGGCCGCGGGCCACATAGCGGCAGGTGCCGCCGCGGCAACTGAGCCCAGGTTCAACCTGCTGATGCCACGCTCCGCGTGCCCGCACTGCAAGGCGCCGATCACTGCCCTGCAGAATATTCCGGTCATAAGCTGGCTGCTGCTGCGCGGTCGCTGCGCGAACTGCCAGGCGCCGATATCGAAGCGCTACCCGCTGGTGGAGCTGCTGTGCGGTCTGCTGAGCGCCGTGGTCGCCTGGAAATTCGGCTGGTGCTGGCAGGCGCTGGCGGCCATGCTGATCACCTGGTACCTGATTGCGCTCACTGGCATCGACATCGATCACCAGCTGCTGCCCGACGCGCTCACACTGCCGCTGCTGTGGGGCGGGCTGCTGGCCAGCCTGTGGTGGTCGCCGGATAACGCCCACAGCCTGCCGGTGAGCCCAGGCGATGCGATCATCGGCGCGACGGCCGGATACCTCAGCCTGTGGACCGCGTATCACTTGTTCCGGCTGCTCACTGGCAAGGAAGGCATGGGCTATGGTGATTTCAAGCTGCTGGCGGCGCTCGGCGCCTGGCTGGGGTGGCACATGCTACTGCCGATCGTGCTGTGCTCCGCGGCCGTAGGCGCCGTGGTCGGCATTACGCTGATCGTCAGCAAGGGGCGCGATCGCGGCATACCCATTGCCTTCGGACCCTTCCTGGCGGCCGCTGGCTGGCTGGCGATGATGTGGGGACCGCAGTGGGTGGCCAGTTACCTCGGATTGTTTGCGCGCTGACACCGCGGTATTGGGGGGAGCGCAATTGTGCAGAGCGGCCCAGTTCCATGGCGGGTAGGACTCACTGGCGGCATTGCCAGCGGCAAGAGCACCGTGGCGGCCCTGTTTGCCGCGCTTGGCGTACCCACCATCGATCTGGACCAGGTGGCGCGCGAAGTGGTGGCGCCCGGCACGGCGCTGCTGGCGCAGGTGCTGGAGCGTTTTGGCCCCGCGGTGCGCGATGCGGGCGGCGGTCTCAACCGGCGTGCGCTGCGCGAGCTGGTATTTGCCGATGCGGCGGCGCGCCGCGACCTCGAGGCCCTGCTGCATCCGACGATCCGCGCGCGCGCTGCCGAGCATTCCGCTGCCGCTGGCGGACCCTATCAGATCTTTGTCGAACCGTTGATCACCGAGTCGGGCTCGCCATCGCGCTACGATCGGGTGCTGCTGGTCGATTGCGATGAAGCATTGCAACGCGCGCGGCTGATGGCGCGCGACGGCGCCACCGATTCGCAGGCCCGTGCCGCGCTGGCCGCCCAGGCCACGCGCACCGCGCGCCGTGCGCTGGCCGCCGATGTGCTGGAAAACAGCGGAAATCCCGCAGCACTCGAGCCGCAGGTGCGGGCACTGCACGAGCGCTACCTGGCCCTGGCCCGGGCTGCGGCAGTGGCCCGTTGAGCGAAGCACGTTTACGCGCCGCCGGCCGCTCAAGCACAATACCCTGATGAATGAAGCACAGCAGGGCGGAGGCAACGGCGCCAACGCCGAGCCCACCATCTACGAACAGCCGCTCAATGAGCGCCTGCGCACTTTTCTGCGCCTCGATTTCCTCTACACCCAGGCGCTGTACCACAACGACAAGGCCAGCAGCTGGGGGAGTCGTGCGGCGATGGCCAGCCTGCTGGACATGCTGGCGATCGCGATGCGCGGTGACGTGCGGAGCGATGTGCTCAAGGAACTTGAGCGCCAGTGTACGCGGCTCACCGAATTCCAGAATCATCCGGGCATCGACTCAGCGCGGCTGCGCTCGCTGGTGAGCAACCTGCAGCGCCTGCGCACGGATCTGGGCAGCGCGGGTGCAGCCTGGTTGCAGCCGCTGCGCGACTCGGAATTTCTCGCCGCCATCAAGCATCGCAGCGCGATTCCCGGCGGCACCTGCGAATTCGACCTGCCCGATTATTATTTCTGGCTCAACCAGCCCGACGAGGCGCGCATGCAAACCTTCGTGCGCTGGCTTGGCATGCTGCGGCCGCTGTGCGATGCGATCGCCGAGCTGCTGTGGCTCACGCGCCAGAACGGCCGCTCGAGCGAACAGCTCGCGAGCGGTGGTGTGTTCAGCATCAGCTTCGATCGCGATACGCCCTATCAGCTGCTGCGCATCACGCTGCCGGCCGGTGCCGAGGTGTATCCGGAGATCAGCGGCAGCCACTATCGCTGCAGCCTGCGCTTTCTCGCATGGCAGAACACCGACGATCGCCCGCGGCAAGCCACGGACGATGTGAAGTTCACCCTCACCTGTTGCCCGTGAACGCGCCGCCGCGAACGCAGTGCCCGACCTGCAAGCGCCGCATCGTCTGGAGCGAAGAGTTTCCGTGGCGGCCGTTCTGCAGCGAGCGCTGCAAGATGGTGGATCTGGGCGCATGGCTCACGGGCGCACACGCGATTCCTGGTGAGCCGGTCGACGGCGGCGCGGAAGCTGCCGGGCCACACACGCGGCGGCCGCAGGACTAGTCGAGCGGCAGGCCGGCCTGCCTGACCACCGAGCGCAGCACGAAACTGGAATCAACGCGCGCTACCCCTGGCAATTTGGTCAGCACCTTGCTGTGCAGCCGCTCGAAGTCGGCGGCGCCGCGCGCCACCACACGCAACATGTAGTCGGCGGCACCGGTGGTCAGATAGCACTCGGCCACCTCCGGCACGCGGCACACCGCCTGCTCGAAGACACCCAGGTCGCGATCGGTCTGTCCCTTGAGCGTGATGCGCACCAGGAAGCTCACCGTAATGCCGACCTTCGCGGCATTGAGTACTGCGGTGTAGCGCTCGATCACGCCAGCCTTCTCGAGCAGCTTGACGCGCCTGAGGCAGGCGGATTCCGACAGCCCCACCTGGCTGGCGAGCGCCGAATTGGCCAGGCTCCCGTCGCGCTGCAGCTCGGTGAGGATGCGCCGGTCGGTGCGATCGATCTGCATAATCTGCTACTTCTGTGGCTGATCTTCGCAGATTATGCCACTTATAGCCACGAAAGACGCCTATTTCGCAATACCCTGCGACGCCGCCGGGGCACAATGCCGGCCTCACAGGGAGTACCACCATGCGTATAGGCGTGCCGTCCGAGGTCAAGATTCACGAATACCGCGTCGGCCTGATGCCGGCGGCCGTGCGCGAGCTGATCACCAGCGGCCACAGCGTGGTGGTACAAAGTGGTGCCGGTGTAGGCGTGGGCTGCAGCGATGCGGACTACAGCGACGCTGGCGCCAAGATCCTGGCCGACGCGGCCGCGGTGTTCAAGACCAGCGACATGATCGTCAAGGTCAAGGAGCCACAGGCCGCTGAGTGCGCGCTGCTGCATCCCGGGCAGATCCTGTTCACCTATCTGCACCTCGCGGCCGATCGCGCCCAGGCCGACGCGCTGATCCGCTCCCGCGCGGTCTGCATTGCCTACGAGACCGTGACCACACCCGATGGCGCACTGCCGCTGCTGGTACCGATGAGCGAAGTGGCCGGACGGATGTCGGTGCAGGTCGGCGCCTACTACCTGCAGAAAGCCCAGGGTGGCCGCGGCATACTGCTTGGCGGTGTCGCCGGCGTGCCGCCTGCCAAAGTGGTCGTGATCGGTGGCGGCGTTGCCGGCACCCACGCCGTGGAAATGGCCCACGGCCTGCGCGCCGACGTCACCGTGATCGATCGCTCGTTGCCGCGACTTCGCATCCTCGATGTGCAGTTTCACGGCGCGATTCAGACGCTCTATTCAACGACCGACACCATCGAGCGTGCGGTGGCCGATGCGGATCTGGTGATCGGCGCGGTGCTGGTGCCGGGCGCTGCTGCCCCCAAGCTCGTCACTGAGGCGATGATCAAGCGCATGCGGCCGGGTTCCGTGGTGGTCGATATCGCCATCGATCAGGGTGGCTGCTTTGCCACCAGCCGCCCGACCACGCACGCCGACCCGGTGTACGTGATGCATGGCGTAACACATTACTGCGTGACCAACATGCCCGGTGCCGTGGCCCGCAGTTCGGCACAGGCGCTGAACAACGCGACACTCCCCTATGTAAAGGCGCTGGCCGACAAGGGTTGGGAAGCAGCGCTCGCGGCCGACGCCGGCCTCAAGGCTGGCCTGAACATCGTCGACGGTCGCGTGGTGCACGCCGCTGTGGCGCACGATCTGGGGCTGCCGCTTGCGCCCTAAAGCTTGATCTTCCCGCCGCCGGGAATCGCACCGCCTCCGGCCTCGGGCACGACAATGCGCGAGGCGCTCTCGCGCCGGTACTCGCGCGCTTCTTCGATGGCCTGCTCGAGCGCGGTATGCACCGCGGCCGGAAAGCGCGTCAGCGCTTCATCGAGCGTGGTCGCATCGATCTCGAATGCGAGCGGCAGCACACCACCCGGCGTCAGCAGCTGCGTCTGGCCGGAATAGAGCACCGGGCGCGCCGTATCGGTCGCGCCATCGGCAGTCACCGGCAGCAGGCGACGCAAGGTCCCTGCCTTGCGATCGGTAAACACCTCTTCGCGATACAGCCCGTTGCGATCCACCTGGATGTCGGGCATTCCTGATTCCTGTGCCATCGTCAGTCCTTCAATGATGATTCAAGTCGTTCAATGATCGGCAGATCGGCCGGCAGCAGATCGACGGTGCGCAGTTCCGGCACCGTGACCCAGCGCAGCGCCTGCCCCTCCAGCCCCTGGGCAACGCCCGCGTAATGTTCGACCGTCCAGACGTATAACTTAACCTGCCGCTCGGGATAGTCATGCTGCAGGCTCAACAGCGGCCGGCAGCCCACAACTTCGATACCCAGCTCTTCGTGCAGCTCGCGCCGCAGCGCGGTCTCGGCCGCTTCGCCAGGCTCGACCTTGCCGCCCGGGAATTCCCACAGCCCCGCGTAGCTCTTGCCCGCCGGACGTTGTGTCACCAATACGCGGCCAGCCGGGCCATTGAGCACCGCGGCGACCACGCGGATCGTGGGCCTGGCTTCAGGCTGCCGGTGTGCAGGCGCGGGGGCGGGTCCAGGTGCGGCGCTCATCAGCCATCAGCCAGCAGCCCGTGACATTGCTTGTATTTGCGACCCGACCCGCAAGGACAAGGCTCATTGCGCCCCACCTTGCGATCGCCGCGCACAAAGGGCGCGACCACACCCGGATCACGCACAGCGCCGGCTGCGGCGCCGGCCATGGCACCGGGAGTACCGCCGCCCAGCATTGCGCCGGCTCCCAGCCCTGCCGCACCACCGGCAGCGCCCGCGCCGCTCTCGGGCGCGTCGAGCGCCGAGGGCAACTCGGCGTGCTGAGCCTGGAGTGCCCGCATCAGCCGCTCGCGCCGCTCGGCTTCTTCGCGATCGAGCTGCTCCTGGGTGCGGATCTCAACTGTCGACAGGCGCGATGCGGCGTCGAACTTCACGCGCCCGAGCATCGCCGTGAACAGCTCGAAGGCCTCGCGTTTGTATTCGTAGCGATAGTCCTTCTGCGCGTAGCCGCGCAGGTGGATGCCCTGGCGCAGGTAATCCATCGCGCCCAGGTGATCGCGCCAGTGCTGGTCGAGCACGTGCAGCACCACATCGCGCTCCACGTGGCGCATCACCGGGCCGATGCTCGTGCCCTTGCCGTGATAGGTCGCCAGCGCCGCCTGCGTGATGCGCTCGCGCAGCGCCGGCTCTTCCATATCGGGCTGTGCCGCGAGCCAGGAGGCGGGATCGATATGCACATTGAAATCGCGCTGCAGCGCTTTGGCGAGCCCCGGCAGATCCCAGTTTTCCTGCGGGCCATTGGGCAGGTGCGCATCGATCAGCCCGCCGACGGCTTCGCGGAACATGCCCTCGACCGCATCGCTGAGATCGGAGGTGCCGAGGATTGCGGTGCGCTGGTGATAGACCACCTTGCGCTGATCGTTGGCGACGTCATCGAACAGCAGCAGCTGCTTGCGGATGTCGAAGTTGTGCGACTCGACCTTGCGCTGCGCCTTTTCGATCTGGCGCGTGAGCATGCCGCTCTCGATCACCTCACCCGATTTCATGCCGGCCATCTGCAGCCAGCGCTTGGTGCGGTTCGGATCGCCGAAGATCCGCATCAGGTTGTCTTCCATCGACAGGTAGAAACGGCTCGAGCCCGGATCGCCCTGGCGGCCGGAACGGCCGCGCAGCTGATTGTCGATGCGCCGCGACTCGTGCCGCTCGGTGCCGATGATATGCAGGCCGCCGGCGGCGATCACCGCGTCGTGGCGCGTCTGCCAGGCGGTGCGCGCCGCTGCGGCGGTGGCCGCATCCACTTCGGTGCCCAGTTCGTGCAGCTCGGCTTCCCAGTTGCCGCCGAGCACGATGTCGGTGCCGCGACCGGCCATGTTGGTGGCAATCGTTACCGTGCCTGGGCGCCCGGCCTGCGCCACCACGTGCGCCTCGCGCTCGTGTTGCTTGGCATTGAGCACCTGGTGCTCGATCTTTTCCTTCTGCAGGAGCCCGGCCAGATACTCCGAGGTTTCGATCGAGGTGGTGCCGACCAGCACCGGCTGCGCGCGCGCCGCGCAATCGCGGATGTCGGCAATGATCGCCTCGAACTTGTCGCCCTGCGTGAGATAGACGAAGTCGGGGTTGTCCTTGCGCACCATCGCGCGGTGCGTCGGGATCACCACCACCTCGAGGCCGTAGATCTGCAGGAACTCCGGCGCTTCAGTGTCGGCGGTGCCGGTCATGCCGGCCAGTTTCTTGTAGAGACGGAAATAGTTCTGGAAGGTGATCGACGCAACTGTCTGGTTCTCCTCGCGCACCTTCACGCCTTCCTTGGCCTCGACCGCCTGGTGCAGGCCATCGGACCAGCGCCGGCCAATCATCGTGCGGCCGGTAAATTCATCGACGATGATCACCTCGCCATTGCGCACGATATATTCGACATCGCGCTTGTAGATCGCGTGCGCGCGCAGCGCCGCGTTCAGGTGATGCATCAGGCGGATGTTGGCCGCGTCGTACAGGCTCTCGCCTTCACGCAGCAGGCCGCTCTCGAGCATCAGCTCCTCGACGCGCTCGTGCCCCTCTTCGGTGAGGTGCACCTGCTTGCCTTTTTCATCGAGCGAAAAGTCGCCCGGCCCGTCTTCGACCGCCTGGCGCTTGAGCATCGGCACCAGCTTGTTCACCTGCTGGTAGATCTCGGTGCTCTCTTCGGCCGGCCCCGAGATGATCAGCGGCGTGCGCGCCTCATCGATCAGTATCGAATCGACTTCGTCGATGATTGCGTAGCTGAGCGGCCGCTGCACGCGATCGTCGAGGCGAAAGGCCAGGTTGTCGCGCAGGTAGTCGAAGCCGAACTCGTTGTTAGTGCCGTAGGTGATGTCGCAGGCGTAGGCGGCGCGCTTCTCCGCGGAGTCCTGCTGGCCGCGGATCACGCCGACCGTGAGGCCGAGGAAGCGGAACACCGGACCCATCCAGTCGGCGTCGCGCTGCGCCAGGTATTCGTTCACCGTGACTACGTGCACGCCGTGGCCGGGCAGCGCGTTGAGGTAGGCCGGAAGCGTCGCCACCAGCGTCTTGCCCTCGCCGGTACGCATCTCGGCGATCTTGCCCTCATGCAGCGAGAGGCCGCCGACCAGCTGCACATCGAAATGGCGCATCTTCAGTGTGCGCTGCGCCGCCTCGCGCACCACCGCAAAGGCCTCGGGCTGCAGTTGCTCGAGCGTGGCGCCGGCTGCGAGTTTGCTGCGGAACTCGTCGGTCTTGCCGCACAGCTCGGCATCGCTCATCGCCTTGAGAGCCGGCTCGAAGGACAGCGAGGCGCGCACCGGTCGCGCGTAACTCTTCACGAGCCGCTCGTTGCGGCTTCCAAACACTCGCGTCAGGGCCTTAAGCACTTAAAAAATCCTTTGAAATCAAGCTGAACGCCCCACTATCGACATGGGGCCGCCCTGCGAAGCCGCACATTGTACGGATAGATGGGGCGGGTAGGAATTTGTTCAAGTGCCGGCAAGGCTTGCAAATTCCTCTGATTTCATTATGATATCATTTTAGTATCAGTCACAACAAAGAGAACACCATGCCCAGCAAGATCGTCCGCACCCATACAGCCGAGATCAACGCCAGCGCCATCAACGGCTGGCCGATGCTGGGCTTCAACCTGCTGCTGCTGCTCGGCGCGCCGCTGATGATCGTGATGACTGCCAGGCAGGGTGCCAGCGCCGGTGGCGTCACCGTGATCCTTAGCAGCGTGCTGCTGATGCTGACCGCGACCGTCCTGCTGTTCGGCTATTTCAGCCTGCAGCCCAACGAGGCGCGCGTGCTGATCCTGTTCGGCGCCTACAAGGGCACCGTGCGCAGCAGCGGCTTCCACTGGGCCAACCCGCTGCTGGCACGCAATCGCGGCCATGTGTTCTCGAAATCCGGGAGCGAAGCCGCGACGCCCCGCATCCGTGGCAATCGCCTGGGCGCGGCGGCCACTGCGGCACTGGCCGCGTATCAATCGCTCAGCACCAAACTGTCGCTGCGCACCCGCAACTTCAACAACGACACGCTCAAGGTCAACGACAAGCGCGGCAATCCAGTGGAGATCGCGGCGGTTGTGGTCTGGCGCGTCGAGGACACCGCACAGGCCGTGTTCGATGTTGAAGACTTCGCCAGCTACGTGGAGGTGCCGAGCGAATCGGCGATTCGCAGCACCGCCAGTCGCTATGCCTACGACAATGGCGAGGAGCACGAGCTGACGCTGCGCGGTGGCGCCGACGAGGTTGCGCATGCGCTGTAAGGAGGAACTGCAGGTGCGGCTCGCGACCGCCGGCGTCGTGGTCGAGGAGGCGCGCCTCACCCACCTCGCCTATGCGCCGGAAATCGCACCCGCGATGCTGCGCCGGCAGCAGGCCGAAGCGATGATCGCCGCGCGCCAGATCATCGTGCACAACGCGGTGGGCATGGTGCACATGGCGCTGCGCGAGCTCGACGAGCAGCACATCGTGAAGCTCGATGAGGAACGCCGCGCGGCCATGGTCAGCAACCTGCTGGTGGTGTTGTGCGGCACCACCGAGGCCTCTCCGGTGATCAACACCGGCACGCTCTACACCTGAGCGTGAGTTCCGCTGGGCGCAAGGCTTTTCTGCTGCGGGTCCAGCCGGACCTGTGGAAGGATCTGGAAAAATGGGCTGCCGACGATTTGCGCAGCATCAACGCGCAGATCGAGTTTCTGCTGCGCCAGGCGGTGGCGAAACGCCGGGGTGTTGCGGATCGCCACGGCTCCTCCGGCCAGCCCTAGCAGCGCCGCAGACCGCGTGATATCGTCGGCCACGTTTCCCGTTCCAAATAATGCCAATAAATATTCCGGGAGCATACATGGCCACTGTGACCAGACTCCGTCTTCCATTGCGATTCGCGCTTGCGGCCGCTGCCCTGTCAGCACTCACGCTCACGGGTTGCGCCAGCATGTACGTCGACAATGGCCTGCCCGACGTGCCAGCCTCGGCTTACGTGCGCCCGGCGACGCCACAGCCCGTGCAGCTGCTGTTCGCCTTCAAGACCAAGGGTACGGTCAACTCCAGGGCGACCGATTTGCTGAAGAAGGATGCCACCGACGCTGTGATTGCCAGCAGGCTGTTCGCCGCCGTAGGCACGGCGCCAGCCCCTGGCGGCGCGCTGCTCAGCGTGACCGTCGACAACGTGCCGGTCACCAGTCAGAACGATGCCATGGCAAAAGGCTTTGCCACCGGGCTTACCTTCGGCCTGGCCGGCAGCCAGGTGACCGACGGCTACATCTGCACCGTGGACTATGTGGCCAACCCGACCGCGGCCAAGCTGACCAAAGTGGTTCATCACGCGATCCACACCAACATAGGCGCACACACTGCACCGGCCAACTCAACCAAAGCCGTGAGCGGAATCGAAGCTGCCAAGACCATCGTGCGCCAGTCGATCGGCAATGCGTTGAAGAGCCTGTCGACAGATCCGGCCTTCGGTCACTGAACTGCGCAGAACACTGATGAAGTCCACGCGACTCATGGCTCACGGCCGGCTACTGCCCAAAGGTGTGCTGGCTGCGATCGGCCTCGCGCTGCTGCTGGGCGGTTGCGTCACGATGCAGGTTGGTGAGCATCAACCCAGCATCGACACCATCACGGCGCTGCGCAATGCCAATATAGTGCAGCTCAACGTGGGGGATTTCAGCCTCGCCAAAGGCCTGGATCCCGCGTTGGACCACAGCATCAGTTCGCGCGGCAATCCGATTGCGCCTCCCGGCAAGTCGACATTTTCGCAGTACCTCAGGGATTCGCTGATCAACGACCTGAAGGCGGCCGGCAAATTCAATCGAGCCTCCCCGTTCACGGTGCGCGGCGAACTCACGGACAGCAAATTGAGCACGGGGCTCTCGAATGCAAGCGCCGCCCTCGCCGCGCGCATCTACGTCGAGCACGAGGGCAAGACTGTCTACGACAAGGTGTTGCGCCTGGAAAAGAGCTGGGAGTCCTCGTTCATCGGCGTAGTAGCCATTCCCGAGGCCGTCAACCAATACACCGCACTGTATGGCGACCTGCTGGCGCAGTTGTATGCGGACCCGCCGTTCCGCCAGGCGTGTACCACGCGATAAGCGGCTGTACAGCGGATCAGCGCCCGACGAACGTCATCGGGTCGATCTGCCGCCCGTCCTTGAGCACCTCGAAGTGCACATGCGGCCCGGTCGAGCGTCCGGTTGAGCCCACGACGGCGATCGCCTGGCCACGCTGCACGGTGTCGCCCTTGGTGACCAGCACCTTGGAATTGTGGGCGTAGCGTGTGAGAAAGCCGTTGCCATGATTGACTTCGACCAGCACGCCATAGCCCTCGCGCGCACCGGCCCAGGTGACCACGCCCTGGCCGACGGCCAGTACATCGGTGCCGGCGTCGCTGGCGAAATCGAGCCCCTTGTGGAAGGCTTCTTCGCCGTTGAAAGGATCCATGCGCTCACCGAAGTACGAGGATATATAGCCGCCCAGCACCGGACGGCCAGTGGGACGGATGTCGGCCGAGAGCTCGCGGCCCAGCAGTACGTTTTCGAGCGCGGCGAACTGCGTGGTGCGGAAATCGAGCCGGCGATCGAACTGGTTGATCATCATCGACAGGTCGGGGACCTCGGCGCCGCGACCGCCGCTGTCGGCTTCCGGACCGCCCATCGGCGGGTCGTGGTCGAAATCGAACTCGCGGTTGTTAAGGTTGGCCATCTGTGT